>ONBO01000028.1 GCA_900316125.1 uncultured Bacteroidales bacterium
AAGTGGGTGGCTTAAAACCAGACGGAAGCCGAGATTATAGAATTTGCTTGCGGAAGCAAACCAGTTTCTGTATGTAGAGGTGCACTCTGCGTCAGAAGAGTCAAAACCGCCACCACGTACAGCATACTTAGATCCCACTGCGCCCACCGGGTCAACAACCGGTTCAGTGGTATAGGTTCTCATTTTATCAGAGCACCACTCCATAATATTTCCACTCATATTGTAGAGACCAAGCTCATTAGCTGCCTTGCCAGAGTTTATAGCGCTATGAGGCAGGACACCCTCGTTGTCATCATACCATGCAACTGCATTAATGTCGTTTCCACCACTATAGATGTAACCTTTGCTCTTTTCTCCGCCACGTGCGGCATACTCCCATTCAGCCTCAGTAGGCAAGCGGAACTCACGCCCTGTGGCCTCGTTAAGTTTCTTAATGAATGCGAATACATCACTGTATGAAACATTGTTTACCGGCAGGTCGTCACCCTTATCAGCAGATGGGTTTGAGCCCATTATAGACTGCCACTGCTTCTGAGTAACCTCAAACTGAGCCATATAATATGACTTGGTAAAGGTCACATTATGCATTGGCTTCTCATTTTCACGGCCAGATTCAGAACCCATTTTATAAACGCCAAGGGTATCTTTCTGAATTTTGATAAACTTACCCATAGTGGTGGTTAAAGTTTCAGGCCAGCGTTTTTCATAGCCATTCTGAGTGATTACAGTAACAGAACAAGTTGCAGAGCCGCCCTTATAGGTTGCAGTGATAGTGGCCACACCGCCACCCTCACCTTTCACAACGGCCTTGTTCTCTGTTGCCTCAAAAGAGGCTATAGCCGGGTTGTCAACAGTAAAAGTAACATATTCAGCCTCTACAGCAGGTGTAATTACAGCGTTGATTTCAAAAGTTTCACCAACCATAATTTCAGATGTTGCCTTATCCAGAGTCACCGTATAGACAACAGGCTGCTCTTTTTTGCATGATGCACAAAATACTGACATTAAGGCCACTAGACCAGCCGCATATATAAAAGATTTTCTAGTTTTCATACTTTCTTACTTTTTAATTACCTTATGAACAGACATTACATTGGCGGCAGTCACTCTTACAAGGTAAACACCAGATGTGAGACCACCCATTGAAATCTCATCCTCTTCACTAATTGAGCGTACAACAACGCCAGACATATTAAGAACATCAATATTCTGAACCGGAGCCGGACTCATAACACTCAACACATCATCAACAACAGTTGGAGAAACTGTAACCTCGGAACCATCATATTCACTTTCATCAACGCCTACAGGCTCAGATAGAGGACGGCTGGTTAGAATAAGAAGTTCTCCAACCTCAAGTGTGAGAGTTTTATCAACACGCTTGATATTAACAACCTCACCAGTAAGATAGTTGTACCAAGAGCCAGTCCTTGAGAAACCTCCGTTTGTCACAACGCTGTTTGCAGGATCAAAGTTCGCAAGACATATGATATCAACGGAATTATCAGGATCATCTGAATCAACATATTTCACATCAATTCTACGAGGTTTGGTCCACGATGTTGAAGAACAGTTGGTTGTTTTTACATTTTCATAAGCGAAAAACTCAGGATGCTCTGTTCTAAGCTTAATCACCTTGGCAGACTGTTCATATGCATACATACGGTTAACGTCATTTAACCAGCCCTTGCTGAACGGAACCGGCTTGGCGGCGGTACGGCAATCATCCTTAATGGTCCTACCGTCTGTACAGGTGTTTATTGAATAGTCATAACCAAGCTCCTCAAACTGCCACATCATCTTAGGGCCTGGCATGAACGCCACAAATGCGGTGTTAAGTGGGACACGTTTCAGATAAACCTCAGGCTTACCCTTTACAGTTGAAGCGCCATACACATTTGCCTTGTAACAGTTACGCTCCTCATCGTGGCTCTCTGCATAACCTATAAAGCCATTATCAAACATGCCACCCTTGCCATTGCTATCAACAAAACTGCTGTTTGATGCAAAGCCCATTGCAGACTGGCAGTAAGCATTGTTCATATTACGCCAAGGCAGCATACCGGCATCAGACAGTTCCTTCTGCTCTTTATACTCACCAAGGTGCTCCAGAATAAACACAGCATTAGGATTAGCCTCCTGTACAGCATTGTAGTAGTCTTTTACAATTGCCACGCGAGTTTTATCGTATGTATCCCAGTTTTTCTTCTGTCCGCTTTCACCACAATCACGCTGAGACAGACCCTTGACAAGGTCCATACGGTAACCGTCTATCTTATACTCCTCCAACCAGTATTTCAGCACACGGCGGAAATATTCACGAGTACCGTCATATTCATGGTTAATATCAATACCGCCAGCAGTATACGGGTGACGTGATACACGGTTCATCCATGGATCCTCCTCATAAACAGAGTTTGCACTGGTGTCCCAATACAACTTTGCCATAGGAGCGTTACCTGTAGCATGATTAAACACCATATCCACAATAACAGCGATGCCACGTTTGTGACATTCGTCAACTATGTTCTTATACATGTTCTTAGAGCCGTATTGCTTATCGTACGCAAAATAGTGACTCGGATTGTAACCCCAGCTGTCATTTCCATCAAACTCTGCCACTGGCATGAACTCTATGGCGTTTACTCCAAGATTAACAAGGTAATCAAGACGAGCCTTCAAGCCTGAGATATCCTTGTTTGAAGTAAAGTCACGAAGCAGAAGCTCATATATAACAAGATTATTTTTATCCTTAATCACAAAATCCTCTACCTCCCACTGGTATGGGTCTGGGTCTTCAAGTTCAAGAACGGAAACAACTCCGTCAGGAAGCTTATCAGTAGGATAAGCTGGAAGGCCGACCTTTTTAGAAGGTGAGATATATTTGTCATTCCAAGAGTCAAGAACCACAGTGGCATACGGGTCACTCACATACATATTACCATTAACTTTGTAGGCAAATCCATACTTCTTAGTTGGATCAGCCACTGTGAATGTACGCCAGAATATGTGGTGATATGCAGAATCCTTAAGGTTGGTAGCCTTGCCAACCTGACACCATACAGAGTCAAGATAACAGTGGAAATCCTCATTCAACTCCCAATCATTAAAATCACCAACGATATAAACATCTTTTGCATGAGGGGCGCGGAACACAAGTGTCACCTCCTGGGTGGCTTGATTATAGTTAATACCCTCCTGCATTCCTTCCGGAACTTTTCGTTTCTCAGTAGGGACTGCCATATAAATGCCTATGGAGTCTTCTGCTGTGTTTTCACCGTCAGAAACCACAATCTTGATTGGGCACTTGCCCTTAGGTAGGTTCTGAAGCAACAGGGAGGCACGCTTGTCAGTAAATGTGACTGGTGTAGTCTGACCGTCTGAGTAGGTTACTACCGCCGATGTAACGTCGGCGGAAACATCAAACTCAACATCAACGTCTGTACCGTAAACAAGCATGGCACCGTCAGTAGGAGAACTAACCTTGACGGTAAGCACACCTGGCTGAGACAGCTCGCAATAAAGATTTTCTGTCTGTTTTGTACCCTTAGAGTCACGGAATACAAATGCCAGTTTGGTTACAACCTCTGTTGCAGAGAGATTGTAGTATGTTGGAATGCTAGGAATAGTAAGCATCCAGACATCAGTCTGACCCTCAACAGCGGTAAGTTTGTACTTGGCAGAGTTGTCAAGCCATGACGGTGCATGTTTCCAGTCACTATCAGAGGTGCTTTTTGTAGTGATCACACCGGTATGTGCGTAACAGTCTGATACGCCTACCATGCTCTTGCTGCCAATTTTGGCATCAAAGAAGATTTTTACTTCGCCCTGATAATCCTGTGGGATAATTGACGGGACACTTGAAACCTGCGCATGAAGCAACGCCCATAAAGCGCATGCCGAAAGTAGAGTAATGATTCTTTTCATATTGTCCATTTGATTAAAGTCAGCATTATGGGGTGCAAGTTAGCAAAAAACATTGACTAAACCAAATAAAAAGCGGGCGAAACTTCGAAAATTCCGCCCGCAAGTTAAAATATGCTAAATTTCACTATGCCTTGACTTGTTTCTTTTTAGAAGCGTCATAAGCAATAGGAACAGCTACGAACAATGTTGAAATTGTACCGGCTATAACACCCAGCATAAGAGCGAACACAAATCCGCGGATTGTCTCACCACCAAGCAGGAATATTACCAGCAGTACCACGAATGTGGAGAATGAGGTTGAGAACGTACGAACAAGTGTAGCGTTAACAGCATCATTGATAGTCTCTGCAATCGGACGGTTTGGATACAGCGTACGCAGCTCACGTACACGGTCAAACACAACCACGGTATCATTTATAGAGTAACCTATGATAGTAAGGATTGCTGCAATAAATGACTGGTCAACCTCCATTGAGAATGGCATGATTGAGTACAGGAGTGAGTAGAGACCCATGATAATAAGAGTGTCATGTGCAAGAGATGCCACAGCACCCAAGCTATAAGATACATTGCGGAAACGCATTAGGATATATAGGAATATACCTATCAGCGAGAAGAGAACCGCAAGCACAGCGTCACGCTTGATATCATCAGCAATTGAAGGTCCAACCTTCTGTGAACTCTGAATACCGTATGTAGATACATTATCCTCTGTTGAAAGAGAAGGTGTACCGTCATTCATGACATATCTCTTAAGGAACATCTCCTTATCAACCTTATCATTGCCAATCATAGGTTTCAGGCTGTTATAGAGAATATCCTCCACCTCATCATCAACCTCCTTGGCGTTAGACTCTATCTTGTAGTTTGTAGAGATTCTAACCTGATTGTCAGAACCAATGGTTATAACTGTTATAGCAGCATCAGGCATATTAGGAGCTATAAGAGCCTCCACCTCTGAAGTCTTGACTGGCTGCTCAAACCTTACAATGTAGTTACGACCACCAGTAAAGTCAATACCTGTGTTAAGGCCGCGTACCACAAGTGATACACCGCAGACTACGAGAATGACACACAGAATGATATAACCCTTCTTTCTAATGCCTATCCAGTTAACATTCACACCTGCGAGCAGATTCTTGGAAACTGCAGTAGTGAATGAATACTTGGATGCGTTGCCGCTTTCTGCCATGTTTGACCAAATAAGTCTGGTAATGAACACAGCGGTGAAGAATGATGTTATAATACCAATTATAAGAGTGGTTGCAAAGCCCTTGATAGGACCTGTACCAAACATGAAGAGGATTATACCAGTAAGAATTGTGGTTACGTTAGAGTCTATAATAGCGCTCAGAGCATTTCTATAACCCTCAGTGATGGCAACCTTATGCTGCTTACCAGAAGCAAGCTCCTCCTTGATACGCTCATAGATGAGCACATTGGCGTCAACTGCCATACCCATTGTGAGCACGATACCAGCGATACCAGGCAGTGTGAGGACTGCCTTGAATGATGCCAGAACACCAACAAGGAAGAATACGTTTATAAGAAGCGCAGCGTCAACTATAAGACCAGGAACAGCACCATACATTACAATCATGTAAAGCATAACCACAATGAAGGCAATGAGGAATGACCACATACCCTGGGTGATAGCCTCATGACCGAGTGACGGACCTACAACATCCTCTTGAATGATACGTGAAGGTGCTGGCATCTTACCAGATTTGAGCACGTTAGCCAAGTCCTTGGCCTCTTGTGGAGTAAAGTTACCTGAAATCTCTGAACGTCCGCCAGTAATCTCTGTATTAACATTAGGGAATGAGTATACCATGTTATCAAGAACAATGGCAATACTGCGGCCTATATTCTCTTTTGTAAGACGGGCCCATGTCTTGGCACCCTCCGGATTCATAGTCATGCTGACAGTGCAGGCAGCTGTGAACTGGCTGATTTCATCTCTGGCGTCAGTAATAACATTACCGGCAAGAGGAGCTGTTCCGTCACGGCTTGTAATCTTAATGGCTATAAGCTCATAGTAGAGACCCTTCTTGTCAACTGGCTTTACAGTCCAGCGGAAAGCAAGGTTACGCGGCAGCACGCTCTTAACCTGATGAAGATTAAGATACTTCATAACAGTAGCTGTATCACGTATGCTTACCACACCTACAGCAGGAGTTGGGATAATCTGACCATTATTCTGGCTTATGCTAAGAACTGCAAAGAGAGGATTCTCCTTAGCAAACTTCTCCATCATCTTGATGGAATCCTGTGCAACTGCAGAAGCGCCAGCCACCTGGGCAAGCAGAGAATCACCTTCTGCAACAGGAGCCTCAGCTACAGCAGCAGTCTCAACAGCCTTTACTGTATCTGATGATGCAAGATAGTCTCTAATTACGGCATTAGCCTCCTCAAGCTGAGGATATATCTCTGTAAGGTTATATGTCTCCCAGAATTCAAGAGAGGCGCTACCTTGAAGAAGTTTACGGACACGTTCAGGCTCTTTAACACCTGGTAGCTCAATAAGGATTCTGCCGTTAGTCTCAAGGCGCTGTATATTTGGTTGTACAACACCAAAACGGTCTATACGGGTACGGAGCACATTGAATGAGTTGTCAACAGTGGCGTTAACCTCATCCTGAAGCACTGAGATAACCTCATCATTTGTACTCTTCAGGCTGATCTTGTCTTTAAGAAGCAGTGTGGTGCCGAATATGGCAGACAAACGTGCATCTTTGTCAATTTTCTCATACTCCTGTTTGAAGAGCTGAAGGAAATCCTTGTTACTCTCTTGCTGGAGTTTGATAGCAGACTCCATTGCCTTGTTAAACTGCTCGTCCTTGGAGTTACTTGCAAGGGTACGCACAATGTCCGGAACAGAAACTTCCAGGATAACGTTCATACCACCCTTAAGGTCAAGACCAAGGTTCAATTCATTCTCACGGCACTCCTTGAGTGTGTAGCCAAGCCAGACTTTTTCTGTGGCCATAGAGTCAAGATAGTGATACTCAGCAGTTTTATCCCCTCCTGAAACCTCTACCGCCTTGTTGTTGTAGTATGAGGTCACAAAGTTGAAAGAGAGATAAAACAAGCACACTAAAGCCATTGCATAGGCTATAACTCTGACAAATCCTTTGTTTTGCATATTGTGTTTGTTTTAATATTTCCGTAAACGAAAGCGCAAAAGTAACCTATTTTTCTTGTTTTACCAAAAAAAATATCACAGAATCAACATCGCATCGCCGTATATACCAAATCTGTACTTCTCACTGATAGCCTCCTGATAGGCCTTCATAATCAAATCATAGCCTCCAAAAGCAGCTGTCATCATAAGAAGCTGCGATTCTGAACCGTATAGATTGGCAATCATAGATGTGGCTACGGTGAAATCATACGGAGGGAATATGAACTTATTAGTCCAACCCTCAAAAGGCTTAATCATACCATTTGTACATACAGCCGTTTCAAGAGCACGCATAACCGTGGTGCCTACAGCGCACACCTGGCGCTCCTTTTTCTTTGCGTTATTCACCTGATTAGCAACCTCTTCATTCACAAAGAGCTGCTCAGAATCCATCTTATACTTGGTAAGATCTTCAACATCAATCTCAGCAAAGTTGCCAAGGCCTGCGTGGAGAGTGATGAATGATGGCTCAATACCCTTTATCTGCAGGCGCAGCATCAACTCACGGCTGAAGTGAAGGCTTGTAGCCGGAGCCACTACAGCACCCTCATTCTTAGCGAATATGGTCTGATAGTTCTCAGCATCCTCAGGCATAATGTCACGACGCTTGATAAACTCATCAGGCAGAGGGGTTTTGCCCAGCTCATACAAGTCTTTTTTGAAGTTCTCATGGGTGCCGTCATAGAGGAAACGCAGTGTACGGCCGCGAGACGTGGTGTTGTCTATAACCTCAGCCACCATTGAATTGTCTTCACCAAAGTAAAGTTTGTTTCCTATTCTTATTTTACGGGCAGGGTCCACAAGAACATCCCACAGGCGCAGCTCAGGATTCAGCTCTCTAAGCAGGAAGACCTGGATATATGCGTTTGTCTTCTCCTTGTTTCCACAAAGACGTGCAGGGAAAACCTTAGTGTCATTGAAAACAAAGACATCGCCGTCTGAAAAGTAATCAACTACATCTTTGAATTGTCTGTGTTCAAATGTACCTGTCTTTCTATTAACCACAAGAAGTCTTGCTTCATCACGATGTTCAACCGGCTGCAAAGCAACAAGTTCATCAGGGATTCTTATCCTAAACTGGGAAAGCTTCATCTCTCTATATTATTACTTTATTCGTTTTATTCTGTTTTTCTCTGTCCTTCTCAGCCAAGTCATCATCATTCTGGCCGAGCATCTTCTTGAACTGACTGAATGTAAGACATTTATCAACATCCACGTCTCCCACTCTTGTGCGCCTGAGAGCCGTAAGGTACGCTCCGCTGCCAAGCGCCACCCCGATATCACGGGCTAGTGCCCTGATGTAAGTACCCTTACTGCATGAAACCCTTATTTTTATATATGGCATAGAGTACTCAAGGAGTTCAATGCTGTGTATTGTGATTTTTTTTGCGCTAATCTCTACATCGCCGCCGGCACGGGCATACTTATAGGCCCGCTTGCCATCAACCTTTACCGCTGAGAAAAGCGGCGGAACCTGCTCTATTTCCCCCTCAAATCCTTTAAGAGCTGCCTCAACGGCCTCCTTGGTTATATGCTCAGTAGGAAAGGTCTCTGATACAGGGTGTTCCATATCAAAAGATGGGGTCACTGCACCTAAGCAAAGTGTGGCCTCATACTCTTTAACACCAGCTTGTATAGCCTCAATATTCTTTGTGGCCTTACCAACGCACACCACCATGACTCCTGTTGCCAGAGGATCAAGCGTGCCGGCGTGCCCAACCTTTGCCTTCTTCACACCAAGATACCTTGAAACAGCCCAACGCACTCTGCCAACAAGCGTGAATGATGTCCAATAGAGCGGCTTATCAATACAGATTACGGCATCATTAGCCTCCAATGCTGATTTAAGCTGAGCCTCATCCATATTACATATATGAATATGCTATGGCAAAAGCACCTACAAGAACACAGTATACTGAGAACCAGATTAGCTTACCGTTCTTAACTATCTTAAGCATGACCTTGCATGCAACACAACCAGATATGAACGCTGCCAGGAAACCCACTACAAGGGATGTGGCCGGTATCGATGAAACAAACTCCCCTTTTACAATCTTAAGAAGAGAAAGGAACGCCTCTCCAAGAATAGGCACAATAACCATAAGGAAAGAAAACTGCGCCACACTCTCCTTCTTATTTCCAAGCAAAATACCTGTGGCTATAGTACTGCCTGAACGTGAAAGTCCCGGCAATACGGCAATAGCCTGCGCAATACCTATGACAAATGAGTCAAGATATGATATCTTCTCCTTCTGGCGTGGCTTGGCAAAGTATGAGAAAGCCAGAAGTGCGGCAGTTACAAGCAGGCATACTCCAACGATAAGAAGACCAGACCCGAAGAACTGCTCCACATAATCTTTGAAGAACATTCCAACCACAAAGACTGGAATCATAGAAACAATTATCTTGGCCACATAGTGTTTCTCGTCATTCCACTCACTGTAGCGCCAGCCTGTAGTGGTGAAGAGACCACTGAAAAGCCACGCAACCTCTTTCCAAAGAACCACAAGTGTGCTAAGCACGGTGGCTACGTGTACGGTAATATCAAAAGTAAGATTATCAGCGCCCTCCAGCCCAAAAAGATGCTGGGCAATTTCAAGATGGCCGCTACTGCTCACTGGAAGATATTCAGTGAGACCTTGTATGATTCCTAAAATCAGCGCTTGAATGGTGGACATAGTATAGCTCCAATTAAAGATAAGAAACCCACGAGGCATACAATAGGAGCCACGCAGATTCTGCGTACAGAAAAGATGTCAGGCTCAAAGTTAGCCTCACTGTCAGGGCCTATATACATGAGAATCAGCCCGATGACCACTATTGCGACACTGATTGCAATAAGGTACAAATTGAACGCAGGCAAACGCTTGTCAATATTGTTTGTATCTGACATATAAAAAAGATTTAGATGTAGAACATATCATCAATTGACAGTCTCAGGTATCTGCTCACTGAAAGATAAGTAGCTATGAGCGTGATAATTATACCTGAAAGAATCATCACAAAGAATGATATGAGTATTGTATGCAGCATCTCAGTAGAGACTGCGGTGGTAATTTCTGACTGTGCCCAGAATATAATGCCAGACAGCATTCCCATTGCAATAATAGCTGACACCAAACCGGTTGCAGCTCCTTGTATCAGGAACGGACGGCGTATGAAAGCGCCTGTGGCGCCCACAAGTTTCATTGTATGTATAAGGAATCTCTTGGCATACACTGAAAGACGCACCGTGTTGCTTATAAGAGCGTAAGATATCAAGATAAGCAAAATGGCAAATACAGAGAGGACTGCCGACACCTTCTGAACATTCTTATTGACAGCATCTACAAGAACCTCTTGATATATAACATCTTTAACCTCAGGCATACGGCGCAGCCCAGCCTCAATCTGGCTTATACTGTCTGTATTGGTATACTCTGCGTTAAGGTTCATCTCTATAGAGCCAAGCAGCGGGTTAAAGCCCAAGAACTCTACAGGATCCTGACCAAGCTCCTCTGCAAGCTCCTTGGCCGCACTCTCCTTGTCAATATACTGAGTGGACTTGCAGTAAGGCTGTGCGTCAATGCTCTTTTGCAGTTTCTGGACATCGGCGGCCTTGACATCATCCTTAAGGACAACTGACATGGTTATATTCTCTCTGACAGCCACTGAAAGCTCACTTGACATTAGCAAAAGCGTGGTGGTCACGCCTATAAGAAATATCACCAGAGAAATACTTATGACAGAAGTAAGTCTGGAGTTAAATATATGAGACGCTTGTATTGACATTTTACTATTTTTTAACGTTTTTTCTTTTTACCGCCGCAAAGATAATACCGCAAAAAGCCAAAGTCAAGAGAATTGACGAAATAATTGAAATAATTTTTCCAATTCTGTATGAGGATGGGTCAAAAACAAAGGTTATCTTGTAATTTCCGGCCTCAAGGTTCATAGCTCTCAACAGATAGTCAGCCCTAAAGAAAGGCACCTCTTTCTCTCCGATGTAAGCGTGCCAGCCCGTGTAGTAAAATATCTCAGAGAAGACAGCCAGCTGCGGAGTCTTGGCAGAGAATGCATATTCCAGACGGTTAGGCTCGTATGATATCAGCTGGATATCAGCCCCTTCAGTTTCAAACACGGTATCTTTCACACATTCTTTCAGGCTTTTATCAACCAGAACCACAGACTGCAAGTCAACATCATCAAGGAGGTCTATCTCATCATCAGGAGTGGCTGCAAACTGAACCCTGTCAACAAGCCAGGCATTACCGTAAGCATAGTTATTAAGCAGAGGCAGTGACGCTCCTGAAATTATAACGTACTTAGTGTTCAGCATGTTAAGTATTGGAGTGTTTCCAAACACCTTGTATATGTCAGCCTCCGATGTAATCTGACGCAGGCTGCTTACAAACCTATCAAGCTCAGGGGAGAGCTGAACGTCTATAAGTTCTTGATACCTACGTAGTTTTACCGCACTATAGCCTCCCACGTCCTTATGGAAATATGCTGGTTTTGAGCTGTTGAAGATATCAACAGTGGCGTCAAGCACACGGAAATCAAGTGATTTATCTTTGAGTATGTACTTATCTGCAAAAGATGGCGAGAACGGCTTGTCCACAACGTTATCCTCCACAAAATCGCTGCTACTGAGGTAACGTGCTGCTATAGGTATCATATCGGCGGCGAAAAGTACTCCTAAAGCCACCGATGCAACCACAGTGCTCAGTTTACCTTTAATATAAACGAACAACACTGATGCGGCAAGCAATATGAAAATAAGGGAGCGCAACGCATCAGAGCTGAGTAGAGACATTCTGTCCATTGGCAGTGTATCCTGCATAAATCCATAGGAGCCAGCTAGTTTGGCATCCTGCGGTGATACAAATGAGCCTGCAAGTGAAGGAGCAACCCAAAAGAGCAGACAAACAAACCCAGTGACGCCTGCTGATATGTAAAGCGCTTTTAGCTTGCGCTGAGCGTCAACATCGGCGTTAAAAATCTCTTTAACACCAAGCAGCGCCAGTACACACATAGCCAAACAGGTTATAGTCAGAGTCATAGACACTGTGCGGAACTTATTGTACATAGGCACATAGTCTATGAAGAAGTCTGTAAATGGCATAAAGTTCCTACCCCATGACAGAAGCAGGCCAAGAACGGCAGCCGCAAACAGCCACCACTTTTCACGCCCTGGAACAATAATCATGCCCAGCAGAAACAGAAAACATACAATGGCGCCAACATACACAGGACCCGATGTGAACGGCTGGTCGCCCCAGTAGAGCGGCAGATTGAACGTATACATCAGTTCATCCAGGTTCCTTGGTCTCAAAGAGTTAGGATTGGTCTGCATTGCGCGGTCAAGACGCTCCTTGTCAGAAGACGAAAGCCCTGTTGAAGATTTCTTGTATCCATAAAGCTCGCCTATCTTCTCTGCAGTCTTTGAATCAGCGTCAAGTTTGCCGGCAGAGCCGCCGCCTCTGAAGTTTGGGATCATCAGAGTGAATGACTCCCCTATTCCGTAACTCCATGCAGTGATGTAATCTTTATCAAGACCATGATTATCAGAGCCTTTAACTGTAAGGCCATTACTTTCTCCACGCATAGTGGCCTTAACATACTCCTGTGTTGTTATTATTCTGGTGGCGTTAAGCCCTACAGCCATCAACGCTCCTACCACAAGCAGGCCCAATGTTTTGAAAAAATCAGGAATACGCTTCTCTTTTATAGCAAAAACCAGTTCAGAAACACCTAAGCATATAACAATGAAGAGTGTGTAATAGATAATCTGGACATGATTTGCATAGAGGCCAAGCCCCAGGAACAGAGCAAGAAGCGCAGCTCCAGTAAGCCGCCCCCGCCAGCTGTTATTCTTAAACGCATAGTATATTGAAGCGACTATGGGCGCCATATAGGCTATAGCCACAGCCTTGGTGTTATGGCCAGCCACTATTATTATAAGGTTATAGGACCCAAAGGCGAAAGCCACGGCACCACCAATTGAAAGCCAAGGGTTTACACCGAAAATTACAAGCAGTATGTAAAACCCTATAAGGTAGAGGAACACTCTATATGTGGGTCCTGGCAACACTCTAAGGCACGTGTCAATATACCTTACCACCGATGCCGGCTCTGACATGGATATCTGGTAGGTTGGCATACCGCCGAACATGGCCCCAGTCCACAGGGTCTGCTCATCGTGGGTTTTATTATACTCCACCGCCTCATGGCTCATTCCCATGTAGCTCTGAGTGTCAGATCCAAAAATAGTTTTACCCTGAAGAACCGGATATAGATAGGCAAAAGTGAGTGTAAGAAACACCACAACTGCAACTATGTGTGGGACAAATCTTTTCATAACCTAAATTTTAAGCGGACAAAGATACATATAAGCCGCAGCAAATGCAAATTAAATAAAAAAAAGTCGCAGCCTCCAAACAGGAGACTGCGACAACCACTAAAATTAAACCAACTATTAATCTTTAACGCAACGAACGCTCAGATTTGCCATCTTACCAGCCTCATCAACTGACTTCCACTCTGTTCCCCAATATTGGATAATAAGAGCACCATCACGGAACCAGAAACCGGTTACATTATCACCAAGATTGCCACCGTGACCCTTCTCTCTTTCAATTGAGAAGCCAGATTTGTTATTACCATCCCAGTGTGAAGATCTCAAAGCAAGTGAAAGGCAGCTGCCATCATTTACATCACAACCTGCATCTCCCTTTACCATAGCTGCAGTCCAAGCCCACTCATCAAGAGATGGCAGGTGCCAGCCTTTAGGGCATACACCCTGCTGATTGTTATCACCTTTGTGGTTCTCATAAGCGTCATAGTAGCTGTAAAGTTTGCCAGCTGCTCCATCTTCTGTATAAGCAACAGGTGTTCCATCAGCATAAGTGGTATATCTTGAGTTGCAGCTCATCCATACACGGTCAATAAAATTATAACCACCGTATTGAACATTAGCTGAATTCCATACATGAAGTTCATGGAACATACCGTCAGAAGATGGTGTCCAATCTGGAACAAACGCTTCAGTTTCTGTTTGAGCTTTAGCAACCTCTGAAGCAGACTGAACATCTGCCTTCTTTGTACAAGAAGTAAATACACTGCCGGCAGCAATAATGGCAGTCAAAATAATCATTGAATTTTTCATTTTAATAATCTTTTTAATTGTTTGTTAATATAAGTTAAAATTATTGTCGGTCGCGACACCGATGCAAAAGTAAAACGTGAATTTATTTAACGCCACTCAAAGATTGTTAAAACGCATTTAACACGTCTAAATTTAACATATCCGTTACAAAACCGTTTCAAACGTTAAAACACAATTATTACCAAAGATTAGGAATTATCATATTTAATGCATTTTAACTATTTTAGTCATAGAAATAATTTCACCTTTAAAAAGAAAATATGTTTAAATTAAAATTATTACCTTTGCGGACGCAATCGGGGTTTAGCGCAGTTGGTAGCGCGCTACGTTCGGGACGTAGAGGTCGCAAGTTCGAATCTTGTAACCCCGACAAAACAAAATGGAGTTTGCCGCAAGGTGAACTCCGTTTTATTTGAGTGCAGAGCGTCAAATGCTCGCATTTGTAAGCTCTAAGCGAAAATAAAATGAGTTGCGAGCCTCTGCGAGGCTCGCAGCTCTATTTTGTTTTAAGCCAGCCTGCGGCGGCATATCAAGATCACGGAGCAGATGCGACGTAATCTTGTTTAAGCCAGCCTGCGGCCCTGCTTGTAACTACCCTGCAACACACTTGTAACCGCCTTGTAACATCTTCAATAAAACTTCATGCCTGTTAATATTTTTAACACTTTAAACATTCGCATTAAGATACGGCACCTTACATTTGCATCGCAATTGCAAATGAAAACATTTATTAACACATTTATTAAAGATTATTAAAATGAAAGTAAGAAAATTATTTTTCGCTGCAGCCGCAGTTATAACTTTGACAGCAGCATTCACTTCTTGTACAAAAAAGTCTGACGTACAGTCTTCAACAGAAATTGCCACATCAACAGTAGGTATATTCAGACCAGACCACTCAAAGGTTATTGTTGACAAAGATGGTAACGAGTACCAGCAGGTTAACATCCACCGTTATTCTTGGATGACATCAAACCTCAAGACAGAATCAGCTCAATCTGTTAAAACACCTGACGGCAGACACTACAGTTTTCGTGACGCACACAACGGAGTTTGTCCTGAAGGATGGTCCCTGCCAACAACTGATGCATGGGAGGATCTGAAAGAGGAACTTGGCAAACACTGCGACGGAGGTGATGAAGCAGGTATTTCAAAAGCACTCAGATGTGATGCATGGAACTTTGGAACAAACTCATCAGCTCTTGATTTCAAGCCATTTATACGTTCAAGCTATACAGCTTTCTGGCTTGCTGACGGCGCTGTTTACATCTATGAAAACAGTTACGAGGTAAAAGACGCAGTAAACATTCCAGAAAACATAATGCTCGCAATACGTTGCGTACGTAACAACTAATTAAACATTCCATCAACAAAAAAGAGTTTGCCAAACGGCAAACTCTTTTTTTTGCATAAACATTAAATATTATTCCCATCCGTCAAAAACGTCCTCACCATAGAAATTATTCTCATCCTTGCTGTGAATAGGATACCAAATCTGAGCAAAGAACGGATTCTTCTTAGCAATATGGTCATAGTTCCATGGCATAGGAGTACACTCAGGGCACCAATGTCCTCCCAACAGAACAAGAGCAGGAGATGCCTTAAAGGTGTGTCCCTCAGCGCACTGCCATTCAAGCGGAGTGGCAAGGTCGCCCTTTACCATGCTCTCAGACAAACATTTGCCGCCACGGAATTCAGCAGCCTTACGCATGTCTTCAATATCAAGTTCTGAGTGTGGCTTGCTCTCATCATATCCGTGCTTGATATCTACTACAGGGGTCTCTGACGGGCGTGAGAGATCCTGCTCTCTCCATGGCTTGATGGCTTTGTATGCCTCCATAGAACCATAGTAAGCCGCAATACGCTGCTGTTCATTATTCTCAACCCAATACTGAGTACCCCACTTCTTTTTATATGCCATAGGGCGCATTGCCATTTTAATTATAAAGGCTGGTACAATACGTGCAAGACTGTAGAACCAAGGAAGCTTTTTGCCCATCTGTTTGAAATACTCATCTACAGGTACATTTGCTCTGAAATGGAGATAGTTTTCCAGACGGTCGCTGTCCTGATACCACTGCCCGTGGAAGTTGCGTAACACAAACCATTGAGGCTCAAATATTTTTTCAGGGCGTGGGCATGAAATGGTGTCAAGTAATTTACATTCAAACTCATAGTTTGTAAGTCTGTACTCCTTACCTGAACCTATATTGTAAAAGTTGTTCCAGAATTCATCTGGCACGTTATCTTCAACCACATTGGCAAGCAGACGTCCTGAATCCTCCACTGTGGCCCACTCTAAAACGCCTCTTAGCGGTACATGAAACATGATAGGGTCATACTTGCTAAGAATGCCCGGATGCAGAATACCGCTCTGGCGCAAACTTACCCAATTCTTTATACCGGACTCCACAATAACTTTTTCAGCCTGTGTTTTAGATATGGCGTAGTGGTCATATACACTTATGCAGATTGGGTCTCCGGTGCGTCCCCAGTGGATAGGTTCACTACGGTCAGATGTCTGAGCCACTGTGCCTATATACACCACTTTGATATTATCTTTGTTTGGCTGTGCCAAAACAGCCTTAGCTATATTCTCAGCTGCTCCCACATTTGTTTTTATGGTGCGTTTTGGATAGTAGTCAGCAGCTGGAGATACCATGCCTCCCACGTGTAGTACGTAATCGGCTCCTGTAACACCAGCAAGCACATCTTCATACTTAAGCAGATTGCCCCAAACCACTTTCACGCCCATATCCATGTATTGGGCAAGTTTCTTACGGTTAATCTTGCTGTCTCTTGCAAGCACTGTTACGTTAAAACGGTCAAGTTTTTTTGATAACTCTTTTAGTCCTGCTGCACCCATCACGCCAGTGGCGCCAGTGAGAAATATTGTTTTTTTCATGTGGAAAGTACTTATTTATTTTTCAAAATGCATTTTCTTGGATATGTTGCGCTCACGGGCGTAAAATACTCTTGACACTACTAATGCTAAAAGCCCTGAGCATAGAAGCACCATGTCATATTGTTCTATAAGCCCAAGCCCTTCAGGTGCAAGCATAATATAGGATGTGACTACCATTGTCATAAATATAGCCGGTATCAATGTCAGCAGATGCCAATGTCCGTAATTGCGGTATAGATAAGCTGATATAGCCCATAGGGTGAATACAGACAGAGTCTGATTTGACCATGCAAAATAGCGCCATATAATTTCAAATCCGTCACGGTGTCTCATGCTCCAGACAAGCACCAGGCCAGTTACTGCAAAAAGTGGCAGGCATATAGCAAGGCGTTGCAATATTTTTTTCTGACTCATATTTATAAAGTCGGCTATTATAAGCCTGGCTGAGCGTAGAGCGGTATCTCCCGATGTAATGGGCGCAAAAACAACTCCAAGCAGTGCGAGCACACCACCAGCTCTGCCAAGCCATGTGTTTGAAATAAAGGAGACAATTGAGCCGGCAGACTCGTTTGTGTCATATCCGTACTCAGAATAGTACACATTAGCGGCGGCAGCCCATGCAAGAGCCACCACGCCCTCTGTAATCATAGCGCCGTAAAAAATAGGTCTGCCCTGTTTCTCGTTTGTCATGCATCGTGCCATAAGCGGTGATTGTGTGGCATGAAAACCTGATATGGCACCGCAAGCTATACTGATAAACAACATTGGGAATATTGGCTTTATGTCTGCTGCAGGGTTTGTGTTTTGCAGACCGTCCGTTATCTCAGGTATGGCTGGCCAATTGATAAACAGCACACTTATTATACCAAAAGCCATAAAGATAAGGGATATGGCAAAGACAGGATATATCTTGCCTATTATCTTGTCAATAGGGAGTATGGATGCCAATATATAGTATGCAAAGATTACCAAGACCCAGCTAAGCATACTAATGTGAGGTGTCATTCTTGCAAGCAGCTCCGCAGGCGTATATACAAAGACTACACCCACTAAAACCATTAGCAGTACAATAAACACAATGGCTATTCTCTGCGTATGGACGCCTATGTACTGGCCTATGATTTGCGGGAGGCTTTCTCCGTTATTCCGTAGTGAAATCATGCCGGATATGTAATCATGCACCGCGCCTGCAAAAATACAGCCTATCACAATCCATAGATATGCCGCGGTTCCAAATTTGGCCCCCATGATAGCACCAAAGATAGGTCCGGTTCCGGCAATGTTCAGGAATTGAATCATAAAAATCTTCCATCCCGGAAGTGGCACATAGTCAACTCCGTCAGGGTTTGCTATCGCCGGGGTTTTGCGGTCTGGATCAGGTTTGATAATCCAGGATATCAATTTGCCGTAAAGCAAGTATCCAAGAATCAATAAAACTAATGAAGTTGAAAATGTTACCATTTTGAATGGGTTTTAATATTTTGGTCGCAAAGTTACTTCAAAATTCATTAAACGCAAAAAAGTTTTGTATCTGCGAATAATATAGGTATCTTTGCGCCCTAAAATATAAAAATAAAAACATGCACTTGCCCGCATTAATAAGTGACTTGGCGCTAATACTCGTCTGCGCTGCCACAATGTCACTACTTTTTAAGAAACTAAACCAACCTGTGGTGCTTGGCTACATTGTAGCAGGTTTCCTTGCCGGCCCGTACATGCCTTTCACAGACACCATTGTGGAGGCTGAATCAATTAGCACTTGGGCTGAGATAGGCGTGATATTCATCATGTTTTCACTTGGTCTGGAGTTCAGTTTCAAGAAGCTTCTTAAAATTGGCAGCACCCCTATAATAGCCACCATACTTATACTGGTTGGTATGATTCTGATAGGAATAGGCGTGGGGGCTGCGTTCCAGTGGGGCGGCATGGACGGCCTGTATCTTGGCGGCATGATAGCCATGTCATCCACCAGTATCATAATAAAGGCTCTTGATGACTTAGGCCTGAGGCAGCAGAAATTCACATCAACCGTATTCAGTGTGCTGATACTTGAGGACATAATAGCCATTGTCATGATGATTCTCTTTGGTACGCTTGGCAAGGGTGACGGCAATGTGGACGGGAATGCAATATTCAGCAGTCTTCTGAGCATGGTATTCTACCTTGTGCTCTGGTTTGTGGCAGGAATATATCTTATACCTACCCTGCTTAAGAAAACAAAGAGATTCCTCAATAATGAGACCCTGCTGATAGTAAGCCTGGCATTATGCTTCCTAATGGTTATCGCCGCCTCTTTTGCAGGATTCTCCGCCGCATTTGGTGCTTTTGTAATGGGGTCCATTTTGGCAGAGACCAATGAGGGCGCACATATTGACCGTATAATATCACCTGTGAAAGACCTGTTCGGCGCCATATTCTTTGTATCGGTGGGCATGATGATAAACCCGGAGATGCTTGTGAAATACTGGCTGCCTATACTTGTGGTAACACTGGTGGTGCTTGTGCTAAGGTCTATAGTGAGCGCACTGTCATTTATGGCCGGAGGTCTTAATGTGAGAACATCAATAGAGTGCGCCATGTCTCTGGCCCCTGTGGGCGAGTTCTCATTCATTATAGCCGCACTTGGTATAAGCTTGGGAGCAATAAGCGGATTTATCTACCCTATCATAGTATCGGTGTCTGTGATTACCACATTCCTCACTCCTACCATGATAAAACTTGCCATACCTTTGGCTGACAAAATAGAACCCATGGTGCCTGCCAAGTTCCGACTTGAGCTGGCCCGTAATGAGTCTGCGTCAGACAATTCAAGGCTCAACAAGCAATGGAGATTTATTCTAAGAGAGTCAGCCATTGTAATATTAATATACACAGTTCTAAGCGTAGCTGTTATAGAGCTGGCATATCGCACACTCTATCCATACGTCACAACATTTATACCAGTGGAATGGGCGAAAATAGCCACACTCACCGTTACACTTATAGCACTTCTTGCATTTATAAGACCTATTGTGACTAAAGGCCTTTATGATGACAACTACTGGAAACTGTGGCATGACCGCCAGTTCAACCGTGCTCCGCTTGTGTTCATATCGGTGTTCAGGGTATTGGTTGGAGTTACTCTTGTAACATCCACCATTCACAAACTGTACAGCTCCCCTTGGGTGGTGCTGGGTGGCACGGCACTTTTCGCACTTACCATGTGGATAATGTCACGTCAGCTCAGCAAGGGTCAGACACACATGGAGAACGTATTTTGGGAGAATTTCAACTCTAAGGAGGACGACGCCAAGAAGCAGCACTATGCAAAAGAGCTTACAAGCCGTAATCTTCACCTTTCTGAGATTGAGCTTCCCAAAAACTCAATATGGTGCGGTAAGAGCATACGCACATCAAACTGGGGACACCTGTACGGTGTTCACATAGCATCCATAATCAGAGAGACAGGACGTATAAACATCCCGTCTCCTGACACCCAGATGTTCCCGGGTGACAAAATTCAGCTTATAGGCACCGATGAGAATCTCACCAAGTTTGTCGACGAGTTGAAGAAAACTGAGAATTTGACAAAGAGCAAGGAGACCGACTCAAACAACACTATGGAGATGGTACGCGTGGCTATCCCTAAAGACTCAGTATTTAACGGCAAGCGTATTGCAGAGAGCAACATACGTAATGACTTCCATTGCATGATAGTAGGTATTGACCGTGGTCTTGAGAACCTTATAAGGCCGCTACCAGATGTTGAGATACTCTCTGGCGATTTGCTTTGGGTAGTTGGTGAGACCGCCGACATCAAGAATCTGCAACTAAAAGCTAATGAGGTGGTTGCAGTCCATTCCTGACAAACAGCAGAATCTCCTTTTTCCTATCTTCAATATAGTAGTCAACCTCACTTTCATCCTTCTCAAGCCACGTGGCGTACATTGGCAGACTAATGAAGGTGAAAGCACAAAGTGATATTATGTCCAGCAGAAGGTTTAGAGTCTCTATGGGGCGTATGACGCCCTTTTCTATCTCATGTTTCACAATGCTGTCAAACTTGTAGTACACTGAACGACGCAGCTCATTAAATGAGAAACAACGGCACATTACGGTTTGATTTTAGTATGTCAAAATAGGTTTCAATACCCTTCTCCAAAAAAGGGAAGAACTCGCCACTGTATTTGTAATTGTTTGCAAATGAGAGAAATGTCTCTATATTCTTTTTAAATATTCCCTGAAACAGATTCTCCTTAGTGCGAAAATAGTAGTGAACCAAGGCCTGATTACAGCCAGCCTTCTTAGCTATGTCAGTGGTTGACGTGCTGTCAAAACCTCGCT
Source organism: uncultured Bacteroidales bacterium (assembly GCA_900316125.1). Taxonomy (GTDB): domain Bacteria; phylum Bacteroidota; class Bacteroidia; order Bacteroidales; family Paludibacteraceae; genus Enterocola. Next base: position 21,487 of record ONBO01000028.1, read on the forward strand.
CCAGGAAAAGTTCCGTAGCGGCATCTAAAATAACCTGTTCAAGATTTGTAACCTGTTTCATATTTCATCTGTTTTGCGTTGCTCACCATGAAGTGCAGGCGGTTGTAAATGTTGGCCTCTGAGGTACTGCTGTCAAAGTCAAGGAACAGCAGATTCATTTTGGGGAACACCTGCTTGATGCGTTTCTCCACGCCTTTTGAGATTATGTGGTTTGCAATACAGCCAAACGGTTGAAGGCTTATTACGTTCTCCACACCCTGCTCTGCAAGGGAGCAAATCTCACCAGGAAGTCCCCATCCCTCGCCAAAGTCTGCGGCAAGGTTGAGGATTGATGATGCGAGGCGTGCGTCATCAAATATGTTTGAGAACTTGCGGTAGTATGGATATGGTGCGCACACTCGGTCAAACTTACGCATCACGTGGCGCATGTAAAAGTATATCAAGTCATTGACCCACAGCGGATTCTTCTCCTCCTTGATGTGCAGTTTCTTGTTAACGTGGCGGCTTACAAAAGTGGTGGAGAAGAAGTTAATGAGTGTGGGCGGAACCACCTCCACTTTGTTCTCCAGCAGCCAGTTCACCACATTTTTATGGCTGAACGAGTTGTATTTTACGTAAATTTCACCCACAAGCCCTATCACAGGCACTTCTGTGTGCTCTATTATGCCGCAGAATTCCTCCACTGCCCTCTTTAGCAAGTCTGGGAGTTTCTTGCCTTTATTGGCGGCCACAAGCGGAAACGCCTCATCCATGTATTTCAGTCTGAGTCTCATGGCATCGCCCTTGTTTTTCTCTCTTACCACCGATGAGTAGTACAGTTTGTTGATGCAGTCTGCGTAAATGATTGAATACATTACCGTTCCAGCCAGTTTGCTCCAAGCCACTTCAAAGCCGGGCTGGTTGTTGTTCACGCCCTCTCCTGTGGCAAGTGACACCACCGGTATGTCACTGTATCCTGCTTGAACCATGGCATTCTTTATAAGGGCATAGTAGTTTGTGGCACGGCACTGACCTCCTGTCTGCGTAATAATCACCGCCACGTCATCACGGTTATATTCGCCGCTTTCAAGAGCATTCATAACACTGCCCACCACAATGGTGGCAGGGTAGCAGATGTCATTATTGGCATATTTGAGACCCTTCTCAGCGTCAACCTGACTACCCATCGGCAGATTAACCAGTTTATAGCCGCCCATGGCAAACAGAGACGGGAGAAACTCTGAGTATCCTTCCGCAAAATATGGGGCAAGCAGTGTTCTGCGCCTGTCATCAAGCCCGAATATCCTTGTGGTCTGGTATGGTTTAGGTTCTGCGAGTTCCGTCTTTGGAGCTATTTTGCAAGATTCAACCAGTGAGCGCACTCGCAGTTTGAGGGAGCCTATGTTATTTACATCATCTATCTTGAGTATAGTGAGGTTCTTTCCGTATCGACGTAGAATAGTGCTAACTTCATCAAGAATAAAAGCGTCAGGCCCGCATCCAAATGACGTAAGCTCCACCATCTGCAGATTTGAGCCTTTATGGCTGCCGGCAAAATGAGCCGCCTTGAATATACGGTTAGGATATGCCCATTGTGTGACTGCATTGAGTTCCTCATACACACCAGCGCCGGCCTCAGCCGCCACGTTCTCCGTTATGACATCGATGCCCATATCTGCTATGGCCCATGATATCTTATGCTCAATTAGAGGGTCAATATGATACGGGCGGGCGGCAAGCAGAATAACCATTCTACCATCCCTATCAGCTTTCTCAAGTATTTCAAGAGCACGTGAAGTAAGCCCCTTGAGATATGCATCCTGCGCCTCTTTTGCCTTGCGGACAGCATCTATGGCCACACTTTTGGATACGCCAAGGGTTTTAAGATAGTCACGGCAGCTCTCATACATAAGTTTCTCACTGTTAAAAGTGATTACTGGAGAGTCAAACGGTATGCCGTAGCGCTCCTGCGGGTCAATAGAACTTCTGATAACATCGCTGTAGCCAGAGACCACAGGGCAGTTGAAACTGTTTTTTGATTTCTCATCCTCCTTGCGCTCGTAAACCACGTATGGGTAGAATATGCGGTCAACCTTCTTTTCTATAAGGTCAAATATGTGACCGTGCATGAGTTTGGCAGGGAAACAGATGTTGTCTGCCATAATGGTACGTACACCCTTCTCATACAGTTTGTTGCTTGACGGGGCTGAAAGAACCACTTTTATGTTACAGACACTGAACAGTGTGTGCCAGAACGGATAGTTTTCATATATGCCAAGTCCGCGAGGGATGCCTATCGTGAGTAACGGCTCCTTTTCATGCACCTCCTTAGGTTGACGGGCAAAGAGCATACGGTACTTCTCAGCAAACATATTCACCCCTTTTACACTGCTCTCACTCTTATTTGAATAGACCTTCTCACAGTTGTTTCCGGAATAGTATGAGTTACCGTTTTCAAAACGGAACACCTTTACCATACAATGGTTTTCACAACCATTGCAATTCTCAAAATGAGATTCGTACTTATTTGCTTTTAGTATATCTGACAGGTTCATACTAATTGTTTTTTAGAGCATAGAGGGCACAGCCGTAGGCTCCCATAAGTTCAGGTATGTCACTAAAGCTGACATCGCAGCCTGTAAGCAGTTCAAGGGCGCGTACTATGCTGTGATTGCGGAACGTGCCACCCTGCACTACTATTTTATCTCCCAGTTCAGATGTCTTTTTGAGTTTCAGCACCTTGTAGAGCCCGTTCTTTATGACTGAGTAGCTGAACCCGGCGGCGATATCCTCCACGGGAGCGCCTTCACGCATGGCCTGCTTAACCTTTGAGTTCATAAACACGGTGCATCTGGTACCAAGGTCATACGGATGCTGCGCCAGACAGCTCAGATGAGCGAATTCAGCCACCTTGTAGCCAAGCATATTGGCAAAGGTTTCAATAAATGAGCCGCAACCTGAAGAGCAAGCCTCATTTATTTCAATACGGTGAATAGTGCCGTTCTCAGCAAATATGGCCTTCATGTCCTGACCGCCTATGTCCATTACAAATGTAACATCTGGAGCCACCTGGCAGGCCGCCGAGAAGTGCGCCATGGTCTCCACAATGCCATAGTCCATATTAAAGGCGTTTTTAAGCAGATTCTCACCATATCCCGTAACACAACTTGCCACAATGTTAACATTCTGAGGATTTGAGGCGGCTGCGTTTAACCTGCCTAAAGCCTCATAGAACGTGTTGAAACTGTCTCCATTATTTCTGCAATAATCAGTGTAAACAAGTTCTCCCTTGGAGTTTAGCAGCACCAGTTTTGTTGTGGTGGAGCCTGAGTCCACACCTAAGAAGTAATCCGCCTTACTATCTGTACAGAATTCTGCACGGGGGACTTTATATATCTGTTTGCTCTCAAGCCACTCCCTATATGAAGTTTCAGAGCCAAAAAGAGGCTCTAGCCTGCTTGCTAGATTAATTTCAATCTTCTCCTTACCAAACATTATGTTATATGCCAGACGTCTGAGTTCAATCCCTTCATCGGCGTTACTCTCAGCCATAAGAGCGCAGCCCATGGCTGGAACTATCTGGGCGTTCTCCGGTAGCAGGCAATCTCCCGCATTCACCTTCAGCACGCGCTCAAAATGTTTTTTCAGTTCAGGCAGGAATGCAAAAGGGCCTCCGCACATAAACACCTTAGGCTGTATATCCATACCTCTTGCCAGTGACGCCACCACCTGCAGAGCTACGGCGTTAAACACAGAAGCGGCTATATCAGCCTTGCTCACCTTGCGGCTAATAAGGTTCTGTATGTCAGTCTTAGAAAAGACTCCGCACCTTGATGCTATAGGGTATATGTTTTCTGATTTGGCTGCAAGTGTGTTCAGTTCTGAAGTGTCCACGCCAAGCAAGGTGGCTGTCTGGTCTATAAATGCGCCTGTACCGCCCGCACAACTGCCGTTCATTCTAATGTCAGGCACCTTGCCCTCCTCAAAGAATATCATCTTGCTATCCTCACCACCCATGTCAATAAATGTATGCACTTCAGGATATCGCCTTTTTACGGTCTCAGCGGCTGCCACCACCTCCTGCACAAACCTCAGCCCCATGCGTTCAGCGTAACCCATTCCCACTGAGCCTGTTATAACCAGGTCAAGCACGCAGTTGCCAAGCTTATTGTAAATACTGCGAATCACATCAGACGCCGTGGCCCTGATGTTTGCGTTATGGCGGCGGTAATCAGAAAACACTAACTCTCCATTCTTGTCAAGAATGGCCACCTTAAGCGCGGTGGAGCCCATATCCACTCCAAAGCTATATCTATTTAATCTTGAAATCCCCATTGCAATTAATTGAGTTATTTAATAGACCTATTAAATACAGCGCAAAGATATATTAATAATTCCGTTTTACAAAATAAAAAAATTGCATTAACTTTGCACCCGCAAACGGGATGTAGCTCAGCCCGGTTAGAGTACGCGTCTGGGGGGCGCGTGGTCGCTGGTTCGAATCCAGTCATCCCGACCAAACAAACAGAGGTCTGCCCAAAAGGCAGACCTCTGTTTGTTTGAGCTGCCTACCAGCGGTAGTGTATCTGGATCACCGAGCGGTAGCGAGGTAATCCAGCCTACCAGCGAACTAAAGCGGCAGATAGACAGCCTTCTTAGTCTGAAAATACTCCTCAGAGAAGAACTCTGAGACACTGTAAAGGGTGGCGATACGGCTGTAGGCTTTGACCTCTGTTTCAAGTTCGCCGCCCTTTAAACATATCAGACCGTTTGGCAGGGCGTTATGTCCTGCCTTATTTATATTCTTGCGGCACACCTTGACAAGAAGATCAAGGCTCATGGCGGCACGGCTCACAGCAAAATCAAACTTCTGCTTCACATTCTCCATGCGGTCATACACAAAAATCACATTCTTCAAGCCGAGCGATGCGGCCACCTCAGAGGCTACTTTTATCTTTTTGCCAACTGAATCCACAAGCGTGAAACTGCATTCAGGAAACATTATGGCAAGGGGGATGCCCGGAAACCCTCCTCCTGTGCCTATATCAACCACATCAGTGCCTGGCTGGAAACGCAGAATTTTGGCTATAGCAAGGCTATGAAGCACGTGGTGCTCATAGAGATTGTCTATATCCTTGCGCGATATCACGTTTATCTTTGAGTTCCAGTCACGGTACAAGGAATCAAGGGCTGAGAACTGTGCAATCTGCTCTTGTGTCAGTGTTGGGAAGTATTTTAGAATGGTTTTCATAAATATGGATTATACTGTTTTTCATAGCCTATGGTGGTGGTACCGCCGTGGCCTGGGTATACCAAGGTTTCAGATGGTAGAACCATAAGTTTTTTGCTAATTGACGTAACAAGGTCTGCATAGCTGCCGCCGTCAAGGTCTGTACGGCCAATACTGCTCTGAAAGAGACTGTCTCCACTGAACAGGACACCCTCGTTTGGACAGTAGAACGCCAAACCGCCCGGGCTGTGACCAGGAATCTCAAGCACATGTAGCTCTATAGAGCCTTCTCTGATGACATCGCCGTCTGAAAGATAACCGCCAAGGGGCTGAGGCTCCACATCGGCGTCAATGCCAAACATGGCTATATGACGTTTCATAGTGGCAAGCAGGAACTCATCTTTCTGAGAGGCCTCCGGCTTAACCCCAAAGTGCTTAGCCAGGTAGCCGTTGCCAAAACAGTGGTCAAGATGCAGGTGCGTGTTAAGCACTCTTCTAAGTGTAAGGCCGTTCTCCTCAATATAGTTTGTAAGCAGCAAATCCTCACGGCCATATACATTGCCGGCATCAATTATTATACACACCTTAGACTCTTCATCAATGAGGAGATAGGTGTTCTCCATTATGGGGTTGAATGTGAATGTCTTAATTTTCATCTATTTCCTTAGTTTCGTCTGATACCACATTTGGTAGCACAGCTGGAGTAATTCTCTTTTTATACTTTATTCCTAATTGTGTTAGATTATCAATTCTTCTTGATAGATTTCCCTTTCCGTCACGTAACTGTCCAAGAGCACTTTGATATGCATTATCTGCATTTTTTATATGAATACCTATCTTGATGTAACTCTCTACAAAAGTTGCAAATTTGTCATATAAATTACCGGCCTCCTCCAATATCTTGGCACAATTCTCATCTTGCCTACTATTCTGCCATGCAAGAAGTATTAACTGCAAAGACATCATTAAATTAGTAGGGTTTACAATTACTATTCTCTTAGCGTATGCCTTTTGCAGCAGAGCCTTATCTTTGTTTAGTGCCAGCAGATAACTACCCTCATTAGGTACGAACATAAGCACATATGGAAGTGAATTATCCACTACCTTAGTGTAGCCCTTACCCTCAAGCTCTAACACGTGCTGCCATACGGAGTTGTGGTTATCCTTTATGGCTTGCTCACGCTCACTATCACTTTCAGCACCCACATAATTAGCGTATGCTGTGAGCGACACCTTGGAATCAATAATTATTGCAGAACCATCTGGCGCTTTAACAATGACATCGGGGCGCAAATCAGCACCATTGTCGTTCTTAAAATTACTCTGATACTCGTATTCTATACCCTCACGCAATCCGCTATCTCGCAATATATCCGTGAGCACATGCTCGCCCCAGTCTCCATGCACTTTTCCTCTATTTTTTAGTGCTTCTGCAAGGTCTTGAGTGGTCTTGTCACGCTCCTTGTCATGCATAAGCACCATTTTTATTGACTCTTCAAGCGCCGATGTGCTCTTGTCGCTCTTCTCTTTAGTGTCTGCAACAAGTTTCCTGAGGCCCTCAAGCTCTTTTTGCAGAGGTTCCACCACCGTCTGCATACGCTCCGCATTCTCAACTTTCAACTGTTCTGAACGGCGTTTTGTCTCATCCTCAAACTGGCCTTTCATCTGCTCACGGGCAAGGTTCAGAGATGTTGCAAACTGCTCATCGCGGCGTTTAAGTTCCTTCTCATTCTGCTCCTTAATCTCTGCCACACGAGCCTCACTCTGACGCTTAAGTTCCTCCATACGCCCCTCATAATCACTTTTTATCTCCCCGCACCTCTCTTCAGATTTTGACAGTTTCATCTCCGCCACGGCAAGACCTTCACTGAGCGTCTGGTTTTTCTTTGATAAAAGCACATAAATCACTATACCTGAAACTAACGCTCCAAGAATTAAAAATACTATTGCACAAATTACAATTTCCATGTTATAACCCTACTAAATCACATATGAAGTTCAAAATTACACTATTTTTCTTATAGTTGAAAAAAAATCTTACTATCTTTGCCCACAAATTAAAAAAATATGAAAAACAAAATTTTTACATCAGTTTCAATCCTGCTAAGCGCAGTGCTTCTTGCATCATGTTCTTCAACCCGCCTTATTTCATCATGGGCTGGCTCTATTGCTCCAAATGTTATGGACAAGGTTATAGTATTCTCTCTTCTAAGCAAGAGTGATAACTCCATACAGGATAACTTTGAGGACGCCATAGTTGCTAATCTTAGGTCACACGGAGCAAACGCCGTTTCCGCTTTTGACACATTCGGTCCGGACGCACTTAAGAAAGCAGACAAAGATAAAGTTGCTAAGTTTGTACGTGACGGCGGCTTCACAGGTGTAATGGTTATAACACTTCTTGACAAACAGAAAAATGAGGATTACGTTCCACCTACCACCACAACAGTGGCTGTACCTGCCGGTCCTGCTTTTATTGACCCTTGGTTCCACCCATACTACGCTTGCTTCAACTACTACTATGACCAGGTAACCACTCCAGGTTACTGGACAGAGACCACAAGCTACGTTCTGGAGGCACGTCTCTTTAACGCACAGGATGAGAATGATGCAATTTACATTGCAAAAACAGTAACAACAGACCCATCTGACCCACAGACAATGTCTGCTGAGTTTGCAAAGACAGTTGTCAAGGATATGAAAGACAAAGGGATACTGAAAAAGTAGTTAATATTTGAAAATTTTCAATTAAATATTGTATCTTTGCAACCGTAAGAGAAAAAGAATGAACTTGTCATTTGCAAAATATTATTATTATTGGTTTCGATTTAATAGTCAAATCGGACAGTGGTAGTATTTGTTTGAATGACAAGACAATTAAATTCATACATTATAAAGACTGTCCGATGTGATTTGGGCAGTCTTTCTTTTTTACCATGGAAAACTTAGACGAAACGAGAAAACAGATTCAGGCAGTTGACCGCCAGATAGCGGAACTGTTTGAAAAGAGAATGAAACTTGCTGAGGATGTTATTGCCTACAAGCAGGTGAAAGGGCTTCCAATCTATGACGCCGAACAGGAGGCAAGAATTCTTGAAAGGTGCAACGATAATATATCTGACAGCACCATAGGAGAGTACTACAAAGTATTTGTACAGAACCTGATGGACATTGCCAAATCCTATCAGGAGCGCATGATGAGCAATATGAAGGTGGCATACTGCGGCATTCCCGGGGCATACGCCTACATCGCAGCCAAGAAGCTCTACCCTACAGCGCAGCTTATCTCCTACCCTGACTTTGAGAGCGCATACAAGGCTTGCGAGGATGGCAGTGTGGATGTAACCATTCTGCCTATGGAAAACAGCTATGCCGGCGATGTGGGCGGTGTAATGGATTTAGCCTTCTATGGCACTCTTTCTGTGAACGTTATGGTGGAGATGAGCATTGTGCAGAACCTGCTTGGCGTGAAAGGAGCCGGAATCGCTGATATTAGGAAGGTGGTAAGCCACCCTCAGGCCCTTTCTCAATGCACTGAATACATAAGGATTCACGGGTTTGAGGAGGAGGCGTTTGGCAACACTGCCGTAGCGTCAAAGTACGTGGCTGAGAAGGGTGACAAAAGCATGGCTGCCATAGCGTCTGAGGAGACAGCGGAGTTATACGGCCTTGAAATACTGGAGCGCAAGATAAACACATCTTCTACAAACTCCACCAGATTTGCAGTATTTTCAAGAACAAAAAACACCACAAAAAGCAAGGACCGCTTAGGAGAGCACTTTACGCTTGTATTCACAGTGAAGAATGAATGCGGAGCTCTGGCACAGGCGCTTAACCTGATAGGTTCTCACGGATTTAATATGAGCAGTCTGCGCAGCCGCCCTCTAAAGGACAAGATGTGGGGACACTACTTCTTTGCGGAGCTTGAAGGGAATGTAAACACTTCTGACGGCCAGGACCTGCTTATCCAGCTTAATACCATCTGTAGCAAGATGAAACATCTTGGCAGTTATAAGCAACTTAGTATTTGATAAATAATGATTTGTACCAGTATCCAAAATAAAGGTTTTGAGGAGATTTCCGCCATTCTTGACAGTGGAAAGACTGAGATGGCAGAGATACGTCTTGACCTATGTCCGCAGCTTACTGACGCTGACATAGTGAGGCTGTTCTCACGCTCTGACGTAACACTGCTTGCCACCTGTCGTATAGGCGGCGATGTTAAGACCGCTGAGGCGGAGCATAAACTCATCAGAGCCGTGGAGGCAGGAGCCGCTTTTGTGGATTTAGAGATAGAAGCACCGGCTCCTATGGGAGAACGTATCAGGGCCAAAGCTTTGGAGTGCGGTTGTAAATTCGTACGCTCTGTACACTATTATGACGGAACTCCCCAACTATCCCAACTAAAAGAAGTAGCGCATGAGTGCATTCAATTAGGGGCTGATGTGGTAAAAGTGGTTACATACGCCCACTCTGATGATGACGTGGAGTGTGTAGTGAGACTGTATGAGGGGGAGCATAACGGACGCCTTTCTGCTTTCTGCATGGGTGCGGCAGGCAAAGAGAGCCGTATGGATGCTCTCAGACACGGGGCTCCTTTTACATACGCTGCTCCTAACGCTGACGAGTGTACCGCAGACGGGCAGTGGACAGCAGATGATATGAGGCGCGCTCTATATGGTTCAACCCAGATATGGCGTAACAGTAGCGCCCGTGTTCCTGCATCAAAAAGCATGGCACAGCGAGCCATTATAGCAGCTACGCTGGCTGAGGGAACATCGGTGTTGAGGAACTATACGCCATGTGCTGACTCTGAATCAGCCATAAAGGTGGCAAAAGCGTTAGGGGCTGACATAATACAAGATGGCCCTACTCTAAAAATAACAGGAATAGGAACTTCACCTGAAATACCGGAAGAGATTTCCACAGGCGAATCAGGGTTCCTGACCAGAATGACAATACCTATCATTTCAATGCTCCATAAAGGCCGCACGCTAATAAAGGGAGAGGGCACGCTTGTAAACCGCCCGCTTCTCATGGCCAAAGAGACTATGGAGATGTTTGGAGTGACACTTGATAACACTTCAGTCCCTCTATGTATTGAAGGCAATCTGTGCGCCGGCAAGGCTATAGTGCAAGGAAGTGGCGGCTCCCAGCTTATAAGCGGACTTATGTCAGCCCTTGCTCTGGCGGAGACGCCCTCTGAAATAACTGTAGAAGAGCCGCGCAGCGTGCCATATCTGCATTTAACAAAGGATGTGCTAAAGCAGTTTGGCGTAAACGTGGATATAGAGGAGGCTGGCGAACGCATTATAATAAAGATAGCTGGCGGTCAGACCTATAAGGCCGCCGATGTGACCATTGAAGGAGACTGGAGCGGAGCTGCTCCAATGCTTATTGCAGGTGCAATTTACGGTAGCGCCACGGTACCAGACCTAAGCACTGCATCACAGCAGGCAGACATGGCTATACTTGACATTCTGCGCTCAGCCGGAGCCACAGTGAAGGTGGATGGCAGTAGCGTAAGCACAGCCAAATCACCATTACATTCATTTCACGCAGACCTTAACCAGGCGCCAGATCTTTTCCCTGTGGTGGCGGTACTCGCTGCCATGAGTGAGGGAGAGAGTCTGCTTGACGGCGTGGGCAGGCTTGCCAGCAAGGAGTCTGACAGAGCCTCAGCCATTATGGAGATGTTTAAGGGGCTTGGTGTGGAGGTTCACATAGAGAATGACACTATGATGGTTAAAGGCATGAGCCTCAGCCACCGATGTGCAGCAGGAGCACGCCTCAAGGGCGGCAAGTTCACGTCACACCATGATCACCGTATGGTTATGGCACTGATGCTGGCGGAACTTGGAGCGAGTGACAGCATTGAGATTGATGACGTGAAGTGTGTTTCCAAATCATTTCCAGGATTTAATCTAATGGAGAATTAAGGAACGAAGTGACAGCACGCTTCTGCGTGCCGCGAAGCGAAAAGAGGCGAAGCCTCATTATCAAGGAAAATGTTCATATTTTTTCCTTGATGATTGTAGAAAATGAACCCATTTAAGAAGAAAAAATATGAACATGCTATTTAAAAGGGCTCTATTTGAGCCCAAAGAGATTAAGGAGATGTATCCTGTCTCAGAGGCTGGACTTGCAGCCAAGGCTGAGAATGACAAAGAGATTAGAGCCATACTCAGTGGCGAGTCAAGCAAGTTTATGCTGATTATTGGCCCTTGTTCAGCAGACCATGAAGATTGCGTGATAGACTATATCAGCCGTCTGCGACCAGTGCAGGACAAGGTGAAGGATAAGGTTATAATTGTACCGCGTATCTACACAAACAAGCCAAGAACCACAGGTGCAGGCTACAAGGGTATGCTCCACCAGCCAAACCCACTGGCAGACCCAGACATACTTAAAGGTTTGGTTGCAATACGCAAGCTCCACATGAAAGCCCTTAATGAAACAGGCTTCTCATGCGCTGATGAGATGCTCTACCCGGAGAACCACCAATTCCTCTCAGACCTTCTATCATACGTGGCTATAGGCGCACGTAGCGTTGAGGACCAGCAGCACCGCCTCACGGCAAGCGGCTTGGATATTCCTGTGGGTATGAAAAACCCCACATCGGGCGACCTCTCCGTAATGATGAACTCCATTAAGGCGGCACAAGGCAGCCACACTTTTATTTATCGTAACTGGGAGGTGCAGAGCACTGGAAATCCATTTGCTCACGCCATTCTGCGCGGCTATGTGGATAACCACGGCACAACCCACCCTAACTACCACTATGAGGATTTGAATAACCTTGTGGAGCTGTACGCAGCCGCTCCAAACCTGAAAAACCCTGCTGTTATTGTTGACTGCAACCATTCAAATTCAGGTAAAAAGTTCATTGAGCAGATTCGTATTGCTAAAGAGGTACTGCACAGCATGCGTCATAGCGAAGGCGTAAAAGCACTTGTAAAAGGCTTGATGATAGAGTCTTACATAGAGGACGGTGCTCAGAAGGAGGGCGAGTGCATCTACGGAAAGTCTATCACAGACCCATGCCTTGGCTGGGAGAAGACAGAACGCCTCATCTATGATATTGCAGAACTATTATAACATGAGCAAACAAATTGCAGAAAATATTATTTTAGGACGTGGTGCGCTGAGCCATGTAGCCGAATACCTGAACCTTAACCGTAAGGTATTAGTGGTGACAGATGACGGTGTGCCTTCCGCCTATACCGATGCTATTCTAAGTGCATGCAAAAACGGCTATAAGTTTGTGTTTGAGCACGGTGAGGAGAGCAAGAGTTTTGACACCCTTCAGGCAATACTTAAAAAGATGCTTGACTGCGGCTTCACTCGCACTGATGCGGTGGTGGCTGTAGGCGGTGGCGTAACAGGCGATATGGCAGGATTTGCCGCATCGTGTTATATGCGAGGGGTGGATTTTTACAACATACCCACCACCTTGCTTGCACAGGTTGACTCATCGGTGGGAGGTAAGACTGCCATAAACTTTGGCGGCGTAAAAAACAACATAGGAGCTTTCTACATGCCTAAAATGGTGATTATAGACCCCGATGTGCTCTCTACGCTCACTCCACGACTACTGCATGAAGGGCTTGCAGAAGCCATAAAGATGGCAGCCACCAGCGATGCCGGACTCTTTGAATATATTGAATCCGATGGCTCACTTGACAGCAAGCTTTCTGTTCTCATTGTCTTGTTGTCTTGGCTTATTACATCACAATTATGCCGCATAAGATAGTGTTTTTCAAGAATCTACAAACATTTTGAGATTTTTCA
>ONBO01000021.1 GCA_900316125.1 uncultured Bacteroidales bacterium
GATCCTGCATTCGGTGGCTTCGGTCTCAATGATAAGACTGTTCATCACTTCACAATGCCGGCTGAAGGCTACGTAGATAAGGAGTGGATCAGACTTTACATTCCATCTCGTTCCGCATTTGTATTAAGGAAAGTTAAATAATTTTGAAACTTGCAATCCTAATAGACCCTGAAAAGGTATCAGACAAAACAGGCAGATTGATAGACTTAATGTCAGTCAATCCGCCTGACTTTGTTTTAGTAGGTGGTAGTACAGGCTCCGCTATGGATACCTTGATTACACAGCTCAAGGAGCGGGTAGACGCTCCTGTTGTGCTGTTCCCAGGGAACGTGTCGCAAGTAACAGAAAAGGCGGACGTCCTGATGTTCCTATCCCTAATCTCAGGCAGGAACCCTGAATACCTTATAGGCAGCCACGTTAAGGCGGCCTCTCTTCTCAAAAACACAAAGCTGAAAGTAGTGCCGGTAGGCTACATACTAGTAGACGGCGGCAAGCGCAGCGCTGTTCAGCGAGTAAGCGGAACAGAACCCATCTCAAGTACAAATGTGGAACTTATTGCAGATACAGCCTTGGCAGGTCAGCTGCTTGGAATGCAATATATCTATCTGGAAGCAGGAAGCGGAGCTCCGCACCGTGTTCCGGATGCAGTAGTCTCCGCTGTCAAAAGTTCCATTAATATACCACTCATTGTGGGTGGAGGTCTTAAATCTTCAGAAGATTTAACTGCAGTCTCCGCCGCTGGTGCAGATATTGCAGTTGTAGGAAACGCTCTGGAATCTAATCCAGAGGCCTACATAAATCTACTCAACTACAGACCTGTGTAGTTGTAAGGAGTGATTGCCATAATCTCAGCCTTAACAGCGTCGCTTACGTTAAGCTCCTTAACAAAATCATGAATTGACTGCTCAGTAACAGCACTGTTTGTACGTGTCAGAGCCTTCAGAGTCTCGTATGGTTTTGGATAACCTTCACGGCGCAGAATAGTCTGAATTGCCTCAGCCACCACGCTCCAGCAGTTCTCCAAATCCTCCTTCAGAGCCTTCTCATTGAGAATCAGCTTGCCAAGGCCCTTCATTGTGCTGGCAATGGCAATAAGAGAGTGACCCATTGGAACGCCGATGTTTCTTATTACCGTTGAGTCAGTAAGGTCACGCTGCAGACGTGAAACAGGCAGCTTGTGAGCCAGATGCTCAAGAATGGCGGTTGATATTCCAAGGTTACCCTCAGAGTTCTCAAAGTCAATAGGGTTAACCTTGTGAGGCATGGCGGAAGAGCCCACCTCGCCGGCCTTGATAGTCTGCTTGAAGTACTCCATAGAAATATAGGTCCAGAAATCACGGTCAAGATCCATGATAATGGAGTTTATACGTCTAAGTGCATCAAACACAGCAGCCATGTTGTCATAATTAGAAATCTGTGTGGTCCACTGCTCACGCTGCAAGCCAAGATATTTGCTCACAAAGTTATTGCCAAACTCCTTCCAGTCATAGTCAGGGTAGGCCACATGGTGAGCGTTGTAGTTACCAGTGGCGCCGCCAAACTTAGCAGAGTAAGGAACCTGCTTCAAAAGTTTAACCTGCTCCTCAAGACGGTAGGCAAACACCTTTATCTCCTTGCCCAGGCGGGTAGGAGAGGCAGGCTGACCGTGAGTCTTAGCCAGCATAGGAATATCCTTCCACTCAGTAGCGTATGCGTTCAGCTTGTCTATGAGAGCCTGCAGAGCCGGCATATAGCACTCCTCAATGCTCTCCTTCACAGCCATAGGAATAGAAGTGTTGTTTATATCCTGCGATGTCAAACCAAAGTGAATGAACTCTTTGTACTCCTGCAGACCCATCTCATCAAACTTACCCTTGATGAAGTACTCCACAGCCTTAACATCGTGGTTTGTAATCTTCTCAGTATCCTTAACAGTTTGGGCGTCAGCGATGGAGAAATTCTTGTAAATATCCCTAAGCTTGCCAAAAAGCGCAGCGTCCACACCCTTCAATTGCGGCAGCGGCAGTTCACATAGCGCAATAAAATATTCAATCTCAACCCTTACACGGTAGCGTATAAGAGCATACTCAGAGTAGTACTCAGCCAGCGGCTCCGCCTTGCTGCGGTAGCGTCCGTCAATAGGGGAGATGGCGGTTAGTGTTGTAAGTTCCATATTAGTTGAAAATTGAGAGTTGAAAATTATAACTTACAAGAAAATAAGTTGCGTGACAATGTATATTGGTAGCAGAACTATTAAAGAGAACTTGAACATATAGCCAAAGAATGACGGCATTTTGATTCCGTTCTCCTCTGCAATAGCCTTAACCATAAAGTTAGGTCCGTTACCTATGTAAGTCATAGCTCCAAAGAACACTGCTCCCAGCGATATGGCCTTTAGCAATATCTCCGGAATCCAAGCCACAAACTGTGTGTCTCCATAGAATCCGTCAGCACCCACACCCTGTGCGGCAAACGCCAGTGAATCTGGCAATCCGGCAGCCACGCTGTGGAAAGCAAGAGCAGTAGGAGCGTTGTCAAGGAATGAGCTCAGCATACCAGTGCAGTACATGAACTGCCAAGGCTGGGTAAGACCCATGCTTGCTGCGTGCTCCTTAAGGTAGAGCAGGGCAGGGGTCATGGTTGCGAATATTCCAAGGAACAGGGCAGCCACCTCCAAGATAGGACCCCAAGAGTACTTGTTGTCTTTTCTTATCTTCTTGCTTGTTGTAACCCAAGAGAGGATAATAATTATGGTAAGCATAATCTCACGCAGGAACTTAGCCCAGATAGGAGCAGTGGCAATCAGGTTGCCATCAGCGTCATACTGGTCACGCATCACAGATATCGTGCTGTCATTGATAAAGGCAACAGAGAGCACAATGCCAATAAGGTAAACAAAGTTAAGAGTACCGGTAATTTTCAGAGGCTTATCAATGCGGTTGTCAAGCGCAATATCCTCGGCAGACTCCTTCTTGTACATAATGCTGTCCCATATATAATATACGGTGAGCAGACACACGCCTACAAAAGCCCATTCAGGTGCAAGCTGCATGAACCAGTCAAATGGAGCACCCTTCAGATAGAGCAGGAATAGCGGTGGATCACCAAGCGGAGTCAGCACGCCGCCGCAGTTTGCAACAGCCGCAATAAAGAAGAGAATAGTGTGCATCTTGTGCTTGCGCTCCTTGTTAGTCTCAATCACAGGGCGAATGAGAAGCATCGCGGCACCCGTAGTACCCATAATAGAGGCAAGGAAGTAACCAATGCCAAGGAACAGAGTGTTAACCCAAGGCTTAGCGGCTATATCACCACTGAGATGTATACCGCCAGTCACCACAAACAGAGAACCCAGCAGAATAATAAAAGGAATGTAGTCAAACAGCATCTGATGCTCAAGGTCGTGTCCCATTCCATTCAGACACAGATACACGGCAACAGGTACACCCAGGATGAGAGAAGCATATAGCTTGTGCAGGTTGTTCTCCCACCAGTGCTCCACCTGTGGCAGCATAGGCAGTATGGCAATGCATAGCAGCATCACCACAAAAGGAATCAATAACCAAACAGGAATCATAATATATAGTGTTTAATCCAACTTAAGTACTTCCATAAACGCCTTTTGTGGAACTTCAACTGAGCCAATCTGCTTCATACGCTTCTTGCCGCGTTTCTGTTTTTCAAGCAGTTTGCGCTTACGTGTTATATCTCCACCATAACACTTTGCCGTAACGTCTTTACGTACAGGCTTAATAGTTTCTCTTGCTATTATTTTTGCTCCAATGGCAGCCTGAATAGCAATCTCAAACTGCTGTCTTGGAATAAGCTCTTTCAACTTTTCACACATTCGCCGGCCTATTGTCACTGCGTTGTCAGCATGGGTTAGGGTAGAGAGCGCGTCAACACTCTCGCCGTTCAGCAGAACATAAAAGTCAAACACAATCTCACCCATAGGCATATCGTAGAGAATCTCAATACGGTTAGATGAGATGTACTCCTGCTTCACCAGCTCGCCACGCTTGCCAAGGCAGAGCGTCATTATTGGGCCTATGAAATCTGTACGGGTAATGATTGAAGCCCTGATGTAAGGCTCCTCTATATGGTCAATGGATGTGAGGTCTGGCATCCCTGAAGGGTTGTGAACCTCAAGCACATCGCCTTGTTTAGTGTAGATTTTGTACTGGACGTTTGGAATGGTGGTTATTACGTCCATGTTGAACTCACGGTCAAGCCTCTCCTGAACTATCTCCATGTGGAGCATGCCAAGGAATCCGCAGCGGAAACCAAACCCAAGCGCGGCGCTTGACTCATGTGTAAAGGTGAGTGCGGCGTCATTTAGCTGCAGTTTCTCCATTGATGAACGCAAGTTCTCGTAATCCTCAGAATCTATAGGATATACGCCTGCGAATACCATAGGTTTAACTTCTTGGAAGCCTGCAATCGCTTTGTCACAGCCGCCGTTTACGTGAGTTATGGTGTCACCAACCCTCACCTCTTTTGAAACCTTGATTCCTGAGATGATATAGCCCACATCGCCGCATTTAAGCTCTGTGCGAGGCTCCATATCAAGCCTCAGAACGCCTATTTCATCTGCATTGTACTGCTTGCCTGTGTTCACAAACTTCACCAAGTCACCACTGTGGATGGTGCCGTTCACAATCTTCATGTAGGTAATGATACCACGGAAAGAGTTGAACACAGAGTCAAATATAAGGCACTGGAGTGGGGCGTCCGGGTCACCTTTAGGGGCGGGGATGCGCTCCACAATAGCGTCAAGAATCTCTTTAACGCCAAGGCCTGTCTTGCCGCTGGCACGGATGATGTCCTCACGCTTGCAGCCTATAAGCTCCACAATCTGGTCCTCAACCTCGTCAGGCATGGCGCTGTCCATATCCATCTTGTTCATCACAGGGATGATTTCAAGGTCGTTCTCAATGGCCATGTAGAGGTTTGAAATAGTCTGAGCCTGAATGCCCTGAGTGGCGTCCACAATAAGCAGAGCACCTTCACAAGCAGCTATAGAGCGGGACACCTCATAACTGAAGTCAACATGTCCCGGAGTGTCAATAAGGTTTAGGGCGTATTTTTTGCCATTGTATGTGTAGTCCATCTGGATGGCGTGACTCTTTATGGTTATACCACGTTCACGCTCCAAATCCATGTCATCAAGAACCTGCTCCTGCATATCCTTGCCCGTAACGGTGCGAGTCTCCTCCAGCAGACGGTCTGCCAGCGTGCTCTTCCCGTGGTCAATGTGGGCTATTATGCAAAAGTTTCTGATTCTTTCCATCGTCTAATCGTTTAATCGTTTAATCGGTTAATCGGTTAATCGATTCACCGATTCACCGATTAAACGGTTCACCTAATAACGTGCAAAGTTAATAATTTAATTCGTATCATAAAAATGAAATTATTCACAGCCTTTTTCAAATCCTGTTTCAGCCCATGGTTGGTTGTAAAACTCCTCCAATTTGGCGTTGAAAGCCATCTTCTCACCAAGCTTCGCCCACTCCTTGACTTGTGCCGTAATATCCTCAACTTCAATGGTTACCACACGTTTCGGACCAAAGAACTTGTAGGTATGTTTCAAAAATGTTGGCAGTAGCGGCGGAGTGTTGCGTCTTTTGTATCGGCTGGTCTTGCTGCCCCAGAGTCCTAAGATTCTCATACCAAGCACGGTAACACCGTCAGGCAGTTCGCAGCTGGTGCTGTAGGCAAGGTTTCTGCCGCCAAGGCTCTCCCTGCCGTCAGTGGTTATATGGCCAGAAGGGTAGAAGATTATGGATTGACCCTCCTTAAGCGCGTTAACGGTTACATCGTTGAGCATCTTGGCACGGCTTATTCCTGCGCGGTTTTTCCTCACATCGGGGACCATAATGGAATCAAAAAGACTCAGGATATGGCGGAAAACAGCGTTGGCAAAGTATGTCTCATCCACAAGCGGCTGCAAAGTTATATCCCAGAATGTGCTCAACACGATGAACGGGTCAACTACAGCCCTATGGGTAGGCAGCACAAGCTTCACGCCATCTTGGTACATAAGCTCACGCCCCTGAACGCGGACATCGTAGTGGAGAGAGAGAACCTTCTGAAACAGATGGCACACTATCTCCCTGCTATTGAAGAAGATATACACGCTCGCAAATAGCATCACCACGGCTATCATAAGGAACATGAAGCGGATGGGAAGCAGCAGAGTGAGCAGCGCGAATGTGGCGGAGGCTATGAGAATGTAGATGAATGAAATCTGGTTAAAGAAGGCTAAAACCAAGTTCAGCGATGCACCCTTTACAGTACGCTGAATCTCAGCATCGAGCGGGATTTTGAAAAAGCCTGTCACAATGGTTGTGACAAAGAGGAAAGCGGTAAACCAAACAGGGCTCATGTCCCTCCAAGGCACGGCAAATAGCACCGTGAACATAATGGCAAGCAGTACGCCGAAAACGGGAACCAGGTGCAGAATTGTGCTTTTGCGGTCAACGTAACCAGCTATTACACAGCCAAGTGTAATGCCCACAGCAGCGGTGGCAAGTATAAGTCCCGTCTCAAAGGAGTTAAGCCCAAGTTCCTTCTGACCATAAATAATCATTCCAATCTGAATAGTGGCTGCCATCCACCAGAATATTGACAGTGTGCGAATTATAGGCATCAAGCCCTTATAAGAGCGGCAGAATTTCAGAGACTCCCTGTAGAAAGAAACAGGCCCCATGCTGTACTTAACATTCTCCTTCTCCTCGTGCGCCTTGATTATATAGCTTCCAATCAAGCCCAGCGATGCAAAACCAATCAGCAGAGCGTATGATATTTCAATAGGCTCCTCCGCCAGAAATGACGCAGCCACAGTGCCCAGTAGCATACCAAGAAATGCCACGGCCTCCATGCCTCCCATGCCAGTGGATACATTCTCACGGCCACCCATATCACGTATCAGACCATATTTTGAAGGAGAGTAGAGGCAGCTCTGAGTGCCCATCACCACAATGGCGGCTATCACCACCCACACATTTTGCAGTGCAAAACCCAGTATGGCAAGCCCCATTATCGGCAGCTCAGCCCACTTGGCTATGCGTATAACGCGCTTCTTGTCAAAAATGGAAGTCAGGCGGTCAGCCAGCGGAGAGAGCAGAATGTAGGGTAGCACAAGCGCCCCCGCAGCCAGGCTTATCACAAGAGACTGGTACGCCTCGTCCACCCATTTCACAGCCACAAAACAGGCCAACGTCTTTAAGAAATTATCATTCAACACACCCCAGAAGTTTGTGAAGAACAGCGATGCAAATCTTTTCATAACTAAATTCCGTCCGCCCGTTTTTGGCGGCACGCAAAGTTAGTGATTTTTTTTATTATGCCGTTGCCATTAGTGTATCCACAGTTAATTATTAACAGTTTCAAGGGTGCAATTTGAAAATTTTTGTATGGAGATTTGAAGATTTTATGATATAGATTTGAAGATTTTTGAAGAACAAATTGAAGATTTTTATTTTGATTATCAGATAATTTACGTATATTTGCAAACCTACGATACGGCAGAAAGCGCACCTGATGAAAGCAACAGTTGGGTTAGTCTTATTTGGGAAACCGCAAGAAAAAAAATGACATTGGGCTCCCAAACCGAACATTTACTGGTCATTGATGAAATTCACAAGCTTGAGAAATGGAGTGATGCAGTGAAACGAGAGTGGGATATGGATAGCTTTAATGGCGTGAATATAAAAGTCATTATCCTTGGTTCATCGCGTCTGCTCATAAAAGATGGCTTAAAAGAATCTTTGGCTGGTAGGTTTGAACTCATTAACATGGAACACTGGTCTTATTCAGAGATGAAAGAAGCATTTGGCCTGTCTCTGGAGCAATACATCTATTTTGGTGGTTATCCTGGTGGAGCTGAGCTTATTAAGAACGAATCACGATGGAGAAAATATATCCGTGACTCCATTATTGAGCCTGCCATTACAAAAGATGTTTTGCAAACAAAAAAAATATACAAGCCCGCTTTGTTGCGGCAGTTGTTTGACCTTGGCTGTGCATATTCTGGAGAATTACTGTCGTACAATAAGGTCTTAGGTATGCTCTCCGATGCAGGGAATGCCACCACACTGGTAAGTTACGTTAAAGTTTTAGATGAAAGCAGGTTGCTTTGCACTCTCCAACAATATGCTAAAGATACCGCCCGCAAATATAAATCCACACCAAAATTCCAAGTGTATAATACGGGACTTTTTAGCGCATTGGCAGCAGGTAGTTTTGAGAACACCTACTTAAACTCGTCCAAATGGGGCAGGTTTGTTGAATCAGCAGTAGGAGCCCACCTCATGAATCTGGCCGACGCACTTGATTTGAAAATCTACTATTGGCGGCATAATGATGACGAAGTTGACTACATTGTTGAACGGAATGACAAATTATTTGCTATTGAGGTGAAGAGTGGTTCCAAAAGCACAAATAAAGGATTGTCAGAATTTTCAAAACTATACAAACCAACCTCTGCCTTTATAGTAGGCACTGGCGGAATTCCACTTGAAGATTTTCTCTCATCTGATTTGAAAGGCATTCTTAGCATGTAGCGCCTCGTCTTTCAACTTTATTCACACTTTTGTGTTCATCAATACGTCAACTTTCAACTTAAAACACTAACTTTGCACTTTCAAAAATCTTCAAGATATTATGGGAGGCTTTTTTGGGACTATTTCAAAGTCAAACTGTGTGCCAGATTTGTTCTACGGCACAGATTATAATTCACATCTTGGTACAAGAAGAGCTGGTATGGCCACATACTCCAAAGCAAAGGGTATGACCCGCTCCATCCACAACATTGAGGGCGCATACTTCCGCTCCAAGTTTGAGGACGGGTTAGGCAAGTTTGAAGGCTCAACATCGGGTATAGGAGTCATCTCTGATACAGACGCCCAGCCAATCATTGTAAACTCACACCTTGGGCGTTTTGCCATAGTAACGGTGGCGCGAGTGGACAACATGGATGAAATTGAAAAGGATTTGCTTGAGAGCGGGCACCATTTCACGGAGCTCAGTTCAGGCAAAACCAACCAGACAGAGCTTATAGCCACACTTATTTGTGACGGCAAAACCATAGAAGAGGGCGTAGAGCACATGTTTAACACAATAAAAGGCTCATGTTCTCTTCTTCTTTTAACAGAAGACGGCATCATAGCCGTGAGGGACAAACTGGGCCGCACCCCTGTAATTATAGGTAAGAAAGAGGGCGCGTTTGCAGTTACAGTGGAGCCCAACGCATTCCCTAACCTTGATTATGAGATAGACTATTTTGCAGGACCTGGTGAGATTATAAAGATAACAGCCGACGGCTGGAAACAGCTTCGCAAACCAGGCGATAAAATGCAGATATGCTCATTCTTCTGGGTTTACTTTGGCTTCCCATGCTGTGATTATGAGGGTATTAACGTAGATAAGGTTCGTAACTCACTTGGTGAGGCTCTCGGCCGCCGCGATGCGGAGAATGGCGAGAAACTTGACTTTGTTTGCGGTATTCCAGACTCAGGCATAGGCCACGCCATAGGATACGCCATAGGCGCAGGCATACCGTATAAAAGAGGTATATTGAAATATACACCTACATGGCCTCGTAGCTTTATGCCTTCAAACCAGGCCATGCGTAACCTTGTAGCCAAGATGAAACTTCTGCCTAACCGCCAGATGCTTGAAGGCCAGAAAGTTGTCTTCCTCGATGACAGTATAGTGCGTGGAACACAGCTTAAGGGCAATGTTGAGATGATGTACGCCTACGGAGCCAAAGAGGTTCACATGCGTATAGCCTGTCCGCCGCTAATCTACTCATGCCGCTACCTCAACTTCTCAGCCACACAGAATGACTTGGAACTGGTAACACGCTATTATATAGAGCAATATGAAGGTCAGCATGACAAGAACCTGCAGGAGTACGTTGACCCTACATCAGAGAAACACGCACGCCTTGTAGAGGATATACGCAAGCGCTTCAACCTAACATCGCTGAAGTTCAACACAGTAGACGCACTTATAAAAGCCATAGGCCTTCCAAAGGAGCGTGTTTGCACACACTGCTTTGACGGGTCTTCATATTTCTAATCGGTGATGCGGTGATGCGGTGAACCGGTGAATCGAATTAACGATTAACCGATTAACCGATTAACCGATTCACCAAAATCTTAAGCACAATGTTCGAATCACTCTCTGAAAGATTAGAAAGATCCTTTAAGATCCTAAAGGGTCAAGGTAAGATAACCGAGATAAATGTGGCGGAGACCCTGAAAGATGTCCGCAAGGCTCTTCTTGACGCCGATGTCAACTACAAGACAGCCAAGGAGTTTACAGATAATGTAAAGGCCAAGGCGCTGGGTATGAACGTAATAAACGCCATTAACCCGCAGCAGCTCATGGTCAAGGTTGTGCATGACAACCTGGCGGAGCTTATGGGAGGTGAGAACGTAGACATCAACGTTAAGTCAGAAGCGGGACGCCCGGCCATCATACTTATGAGCGGTCTGCAAGGTTCAGGTAAGACCACATTCACAGGCAAACTGGCCAATATGCTAAAGACCAAGAAGGGCAAAAAGCCCCTTATGGTAGCCTGTGACATATATCGTCCGGCCGCTATAGACCAGCTTAAAGTGCTTGGTGAGCAGATAAATGTGCCGGTATATTCAGAACCTGATAACAAAAACGCCATAAAGATTGCCGAGAACGCCATAAAGCAGGCGCGTACAGACGGCAATGACGTTGTAATCATAGATACCGCCGGTCGTCTGGCAGTGGATGAGGCTATGATGCAGGAGATTGAGGCCATAAAGAAGGCTGTAACTCCGCAGGAAATCCTCTTCGTGGTAGACTCCATGACAGGTCAGGACGCCGTAAACACCGCTAAGGAGTTCAATGAGCGTCTGGACTTTACAGGCGTGGTGCTCACAAAACTTGACGGTGACACCCGTGGTGGAGCCGCGCTCTCAATCCGCAGCGTTGTAAACAAGCCAATCAAATTCATAGGTATAGGTGAGAAACTTGACGCCATAGACTATTTCCACCCGGCACGTATGGCAGACCGTATCCTCGGTATGGGTGATATCGTGTCATTTGTGGAGAAGGCGCAGGAGCAGTATGATGAGGCGGAGGCGCGCCGTCTGGCCAAGAAGATAGCCAAGAACCAGTTTGACTTTGATGACTTTATGGCTCAGATTCAGCAGATTAAGAAGATGGGTAACATCAAGGACCTGGCTTCAATGATACCAGGCATGGGCAAGGCTCTCAAAGATGTGGAGATAAAGGATGACGCCTTCAAGCACATTGAGGCCATGATTCAGTCCATGACCCCATACGAGCGTCATAACCCTGAGTGCCTAAACGGCAGCCGCAAGCAGCGTATCTGCAAAGGTGCCGGCGTTGACATCACCGAACTCAACCGCCTGCTCAAGCAGTTTGACGGCATGCGCAAAATGATGAAAGCAGTGCAATCGCATAAATTCCCAATGAGGAGACGTTAACTCTCAATTCTCAATTCTCAACTCTCAATTGATATGCAAATAATCGACGGAAAAGCCGTAGCGGCTGAAATTAAGAAACAGATTGCCGCAGAAGTGGCAGAGATAGTGAACGCAGGTGGCAAACGTCCGCATCTTGCGGCTATACTCGTAGGCCATGACGGCGGCAGTGAGACATACGTGGCGCATAAGGTTAAAGCCTGTGCCGAGTGCGGTTTTGAATCAACCCTCATCCGCTATGAGAGCGACGTCACAGAGGCTGAGCTTCTTGCCAAGATTGAGGAGTTGAACCAGAATGACAGCATCGACGGCTTCATAGTGCAACTTCCACTGCCTAAGCATATTAACGAGCAGAAAGTAATTGAAGCCGTGTCATATAAGAAAGATGTTGACGGCTTCCACCCAATAAACGTGGGCCGTATGTCAATAGGCCTGCCTTGCTTTGTGAGCGCCACTCCTAAGGGCATAGTTGAGCTTCTGAAATTCTACAAGATAGAGACCTTAGGCAAGAGCTGCGTGGTGCTTGGCCGCAGCAATATCGTGGGCAAACCAGTAGCCTCACTCATGATGCAGAAGGGTATGGATGCCACCGTAACAGTCTGCCACTCACGCACTAAGAACCTCAAAGAGATCTGCCGTAACGCCGATATCATCATCGCAGCGCTCGGCTCACCAGAGTTTGTCACCGCTGATATGGTGAAAGACGGCGCCGTTATAGTTGACGTTGGCACCACACGTGTACCATCCACAGAAACCAAATCCGGCTTCAAACTCAAAGGAGACGTCAAGTTTGATGAAGTCGCCCCAAAATGCAGCTACATCACTCCCGTCCCAGGTGGCGTCGGCCCTATGACTATCTGCTCCCTGATGATTAATACCTTGGCGGCAGGCAAAAAACTATATTACAAATAATACCAACCAAAGTATTGTATATCCCCAAAGACTCAGCCCTTTTGTAAAGGGCTTCGGCCCTCCCATACGGGTCTGTGACCCTATGGGCCCCTCCCGCTACACGTCTCCGCGGGTGGAGACGCTTTGTTGGATATACAATACTTTGATTTTATTTTCAATATGAATTTTTCTGATCTAAAATTAAAGGAAGAAATTCTCAGCGCTATAAAAGCGATGGGCTTCGAAACCCCGTCTGAAATTCAGGCGGAAGTGATACCGTATTTGCTTAGCGAAAGCGGTGACGTGGTGGGATTGGCTCAGACCGGAACCGGTAAGACAGCGGCATTCGGTCTGCCGATGCTGCAGATGATTGACACAAAGCTGGACAAGACCCAGGGACTGATACTGTCACCAACACGTGAGCTTTGCGTGCAGATAGCGGGGGAGATGGCAAAGTACAGCGCCAATATGCAGGGAGTGCATATCGTGGCGGTGTATGGAGGCGAGGATATACGCAAGCAGCTCAAGGCACTTGACCGCACACCGCACATATTGGTGGCAACGCCAGGCCGCCTTATGGACCTCTGCAAACGCAAGAAAGTGAATCTCAATGATATACGTTTCTTTGTGCTGGATGAGGCGGATGAGATGCTCAACATGGGATTCCTTGAGGACATAGAGTCCATCATAGAGCTGACCCCAGAGCACAGACGCATGCTCCTCTTCTCGGCCACCATGCCTAATGAGATTGCACGCATAGCCCATAAATACCTTAATAATCCTGTTGAAATATCGGTGGGTAAAAAGAATGAGGCGGCAAAAAACGTGGAGCACTACTATGTACTCACCAAGCAAAGCACACGTTATGAGGCGCTTAAACGCCTGCTTGACTACTATCCTGACATCTACGGAATAGTATTCTGCCGTACTCGTCAGGAGACAAAAGACGTGGCGGAAAAGCTTATGGTTGACGGCTATAACGCCGATGCTCTGCATGGTGACCTCTCTCAGGCTCAGCGAGATACGGTTATGAATAAGTTCCGCCTGCGTGCCTTGCAGATACTTGTAGCCACTGATGTAGCAGCTCGTGGCCTCGATGTTAATGACCTTACCCACGTGATACACTATAACCTGCCTGATGACCGTGAAACCTACACACACCGTAGCGGCCGTACAGGTCGTGTGAACAAGAGCGGCATATCCATAGCCCTTGTAACACCACGTGAAAAGAACGCCATCAAGCCTATTGAGCGCTCTATAAACCATCCGTTCAACCAGATGGAGATACCGTCGGGCGGAATGGTGTGCCAGAAACAGCTCTACTACATGGTAGAGAAGATGCAGAACATCCAGCCAGACAAGAAGCTGGAACGCCTGCTGCCAGATGTGCTTGAACTGCTCAAAGATATGAGCAAAGAGGAGGTTATAAGCCGCTTTATTGCGCTGAAATTCAATCCGCTACTAGAATATTACCATAACTCCACAGATCTTAACGCCTCCGTTGCGCAAGAGATTAAAGAGTCCAAAAGCAAGAGTAGAGGCAAGGGAGATGATGAGCCCAAGAAGAGCCGCCGCCAAATGCGCGTTGTGGACAAGGGTGACACCATCCGCCTCAAAATCAACCGTGGCAAGCGTGACGGTTTTGAGCCCAAACGCCTTCTCGGCCTTATCAATGACGTGACTGGTGACCGTAGCATCAAGATTGGAGACATTGACCTCAGCCCCAAGTTCACCTTCTTCGATGTTGACAAACGCAAAGCAGCCAAGCTCATCTCCGCATTTGAAACTTCTCCGCGGGCGAAAGGCGTTGTCGTCGCCTATGTAAAGGGAGATCGGTAAATTTCACTTCCCAGTATCAATCTTCGGACTCAACCCCTCTGTGAGGGGTTTCGGCCTTCCCATACGGGTCTGTGACCCTATGGGCCCCTCCCGCTATACGTCTCCGCGGGTGGAGACGCCTCAGATTGACACTGTGAATGAAATTTATTCCTCCCTTTGCAGTTTAATTAGTAATATTTACTATATTTGCAGTTTAAACGCAAAGCGGCAAAAAAATGAAATCCAAAATCGTAGCAGCAATATGGATTCTGTTTGGACTGGGAATCCTGACGGCAATAGTCATATTCACTCTTATTTCAAATGGTGTAATAGGGTATATACCTGATATTCAGGAGCTACAGAACCCTAAGAATAAGTTTGCAACAGAGATATATTCTGCTGACGATGTCCTTATCGGCCGATATTTCTATGGTAAGGATAACCGTGTGGCGGTTAAGTATGAGGATATATCGCCGTACATGACACAGGCACTTGTAGCTACAGAGGACGCCCGCTTCTACTCACATTCAGGCATTGACGCCAAGGCGCTCTTCCGTGCCATTGTGCTACGTGGACTTTTGCGCCGTAAGCAGGCGGGTGGCGGTAGTACCATTACCCAGCAGCTTGCCAAGCAGCTGTATTCACCTAAGGCTGGCAGCGTTATAGAGCGCGCCATGCAGAAACCAATAGAGTGGGTTATAGCCGCCAAACTGGAACGTTACTACACCAAAGAGGAGATTATTGCAATGTACCTCAACCAGTTTGACTTCCTCAATAACGCCGTGGGAATCAAGAGTGCCGCACAGGTGTACTTCAGCACCACGCCGGACCAGCTCAACATAGAGCAGTGCGCCATGCTGGTAGGTATGTGCAAAAATCCGAGCTATTTCAATCCGAACCGCTTTAAGGAGCGTACAGAGGGGCGCCGCAATACAGTGCTTGAGCTGATGGAGAAGAACAACTTCATCACCAAGGAGGAGTGTGACTCTTTGCAGCAGATACCTATCGAGCTGAAATTCCAGAAGATAGACCACAAGGCAGGCCTTGCACCATACTTCCGTGAGTTCCTGCGTAAGACACTTACAGCTAAGGAGCCGGATAGAAAAAACTACGCATCATGGCAAGATCAGAAGTTCTATGAAGATTCACTGGCATGGGCCACAAACCCGCTCTACGGCTGGTGTAACAAGAACACAAAGCCAGACGGAAAAAATTATGACCTCTACACAGACGGCCTTAAGATATACACAACCATTGACTCCCGTATGCAGCGTTATGCAGAGGAGGCGGTGGATGAGCACGTGAGCGGATACCTGCAGAAGGCCTTCTTCAAGGAGAAGAAGGGTAAGAGCTACGCTCCGTTCTCACGCATAATAACCAAGGAGGAGCGCGCCGCCATAATGGAACGCTCTAAGCGTCAGTCTGAGAGGTATATCAATCATCGCCGTGCCGGAATGTCACAAAAGGAGATAGATGAGGCGTTCAACACACCAGTGCCAATGAAGATTTTTGACGGTACGTCATACGTTGACACCACACTTACCCCGATGGACTCAATCCGCTGGGATAAGTACTTCCTGCGCTGCGGATTCATGTCAATTGAGCCTCACAGCGGTCATGTAAAGGCGTATGTGGGCGGACCTAACTTCTCGGCATTCCAGTATGACATGGTGACACAGGGTAAGCGTCAAGTGGGTTCTACAATAAAGCCGTTCCTATACACTCTTGCAATGGAGGAGGGCTCACATCCGTGTGACAAACTACCTAACATTCAGCCAACTATCTATCTGCCAACAGGGCAGGTATGGCAGCCTCGTGACGGTGGCAAGAAACATAGGGGAGAGATGGTGACCCTGCGCTGGGGTCTCGCCAACTCCAATAACTGGATATCGGCGCAGCTAATCCGTGACTACAGCCCTCAGGCGCTCGTGAACCTGATGCACTCATTCGGTATTCTGAGCAAGATAGAACCGGTGGTATCACTCTGCCTGGGCCCGTGTGAGGTTTCTGTAAAGGAGATGGCAGGGGCGTACACCACATTTGTAAACAAAGGTATCCGCATAGAGCCTCTGTATGTTACCCGCATTGAAGATAACAAAGGCAACATAGTGGCACAGTTTGCGCCTATGACCTCAGAGATTATATCGGAGATGACCAGCTATGAGATGCTCATTATGCTGCAGTCTGTGGTAAATGAGGGTACAGGCGTGCGTCTGCGCTATAAATACGGCTTCAAGGGTGATATAGGCGGTAAGACAGGTACCACCAATAATAACTCCGATGGTTGGTTTATTGGCGTCACACCAGAACTTGTTAACGGTGCATGGGTAGGCGGTGAGGACCGTTCCATCCATTTTGACTCCATGGCCGAAGGTCAGGGTGCGTCCATGGCATTGCCTATATGGGCGCTCTATATGAAGAAGGTTTATGCAGACTCAACTTTAACCTACAGTGATTCAACGCATTTTACAATTCCAAATGACGTTATTCGCCAATATGACTGTAAACTTGCCCCAGAAGATATCAACAAATCAGATAATATTTTTGGAGAAGACTTCTAAAACGATTATCTTTGTACGATATATGAGAGGTGAACCGGTGAATCGTAGAATCGGTGACGTGTTGATGAACACGGAGTGTGAATAATCGATTAACCGCATCACCGAATAACCGATTAACCGTATTGCAGAAATAAATAGCAACCTAAAAATTCTAATAATATGAGAATCCACTTCAGTATTAACTATTTCACTGCTTGGGGGCAGAATATGGCCTTGAGCGGTACATTGCCACAACTTGGCGGCGGAGATCCTGCCAAGGCTGTGTACATGAACTTCCAATGGAGAGAAAATTGGAGTTATGAGTTAGAGATTAAAACTAATGAACCGTTTGAGTTCAAGTACAAGTACATTATCCGTAACTCAAACATGATTGACACATACGAGTGGGGTGAAGACCGCATCGTAAGCGTTAATCCAGCTGTTACTGAAGACCTATATCTGTTTGATTCATGGAACAATCCAGGTGCCATTGAGAATGTGTTTATGACTCAGCCGTTCCAGGATGTGCTTTTCAAGAATAACTATGAGAAAGTTCCTGCAAAGAACACTCGCAAATACACACATATCTTCCGTGTAAAGGCTCCGCTGCTTAAGCCAGGTGAGGCGCTTTGTATTGTAGGTAATGCAAAGGCTCTTGGCAAGTGGGATACCGCTAAGGCGCTGCTTATGAGCAATCAGGACACACCTTGGTGGAGTATCAAGGTAGACCTTAGCAAGGAGAAATCAGACTCAGTAAGCTATAAGTTCGCTATCTATGACCTTGAGGACAAGCACTTCAAATATTTTGAGAACGGCCCTGACCACTATGCTCCAATCAACCATCAGGATGGTTCGCTGACCATGGTTTCAAGTACATTTGTGGCTGTTGACCCAACACAGTTCCATGGAGCAGGTGTGGGCATTCCAGTATTCAGTATCCGTACCAAGCAGAGTTTTGGCGTAGGTGATTTTGAGGATTTGAAACTGCTTGTTGACTGGGCTAAGAAGGTTGGCCTGAAACTTATCCAGGTGCTGCCTCTCAATGATACACTCGGCACACACACCGCTGCTGACGTGCTGCCATACGCAGCTATCACAGCGTTCGGATTCTCACCGCTTTACCTGAACCTGAAGGCAATGGGAGAGCTAGATCCAAGCAACCCTCTGGCCGCTGAGTATGATGAGAAGCAGAAGTATCTCAACTCACTGCCAATGGTTGAGTTCATGGATGTTATCAACTACAAGCTTGCATACGCAAGAGCACTTTATTTCCAGGAGAAGGATAATTTCCTTAACTCAGAGGGCTTCAAGAAATACTTTGAAGAGAATAAAGACTGGCTTATACCATACGCCGCATTCTGCGCACTGCGCGATATGAACGGCACATCAGATTATAACAAGTGGGGTGAGTATTCAGTTTATAACGCAGATAAGATTGGCAGATTCACATTTGGCAATGATGAGGTGGCTGTTAACTACTTTATGCAGTACCATCTGCACCTGCAGCTGCAGGACGCTGTTAATTACGCACACCAGAACGGCATAATAATCAAGGGTGATATTCCTATCGGTGTAAACCGTAACGGTGTGGACACATGGGTTAATCCAGAGCTCTTCCACATGGATATGGCTGCCGGCGCTCCACCTGACATGTTCGCCATCAAGGGTCAGAACTGGGAGCTTCCTACCTATAACTGGGAGGCTATGGAGGCCACAGGCTTCAAGTGGTGGAAAGACCGTCTGCGCGTGATGGGCAACTACTTTGACACATTCCGTATTGACCACATACTCGGATTCTTCCGTATATGGCAAATCCCAACAGACCAGGTTGAGGGTATCATGGGTTACCTGAACCCATCTATCCCTGTGCACATCAATGAGTTCGGAGAGAAGGGTCTGCGCTTTGACTACAACCGTTTCTGTATGCCGTTCATTACAGATAGCGTTATCTGGGAGATCTTTGGTGATGACGCACCTTGGGTTAAGGATAACTGCATAGATATCATTGACGGCTGGATACTCCGCCTGAAACCAAGCTGTGACAATCAGGCCAAGGTACAGGCCATGTATGAGAAGCGTCAGATTTCAGAGAAGATCAAGTGGGGTCTCTTTGACCTTATCTCTAATGTGCTTTTCTTTGAGGTTAAGGGCTCTAACGGCACTCAGTTCTATCCACGTTACGGAATGCAGGTTCTTACAACCTTCCGTTACCTTGATGATTATACAAAACGTAAGATTGAGGAGATTTACGTAGACTACTTCTATCGCCGTCAGGACGGACACTGGAAGTATTCAGCACTGCGCAAGCTGCCAGCAATCAAGCGTACCACAAATATGATGATTTGCGGTGAGGACCTCGGTATGATGGCTGATTGCGTAACATCAGTTATGAATGAGCTCGGCATTCTGAGCCTTGAGATTCAGCGCGCTCCTAAGATTGACACCATTGAGTTCTTCCATCCAGCTGATGCCAAGTATCTCTCTGTTGTCACCCCTTCAACCCACGATATGAGCACCATACGTGGCTGGTGGGAGGAGAAGCGTGATGTTACCCAGCGTTTCTATAACCAGCAGCTTGGCCACTGGGGTGGAGCACCTTACTTTGCAGAGTGGTGGGTATGCCGTGACATTCTTGTACAGCACCTCTATTCACCTGCCATGTGGGCTATATTCCAGATCCAGGATTTGTTCAGCATTAACCCTGACATTCGTAGAGAGAATCCGCATGATGAGCGTATCAACGTGCCTTCAAACTCTAAGAACAGCTGGCGTTACCGCATGCATATAAATGTGGAGGATCTCCTGAATGCAGATGCGTTCAATAAGGAACTGAAAAATTATATAGTTCAGGCTGGTAGATAATTTTTGAAAAAAATTAAATACATAGTAGTGACCTTTTGTGTGGTGATGACGTCTTGCGTCACACCACGCAAAACTCATTATCTGCAGGAGCCCAGCAAGTCTATTGCAGACTACCCGGAGGTTTACACCCCTGCAGACTACCAGATTCAAAAGAGTGACGAGCTTGATGTTAGAGTGACGACACTAGATCCCGAATCTCGTAAAATTTTCAATACCAATGGTAGTTCCAATAGTGGTAACTCATACGTTACTACTACAAACCAAAAAGATCTGTACACCTACACGGTGTATGATGATGGAACTATCGATTTCCCTTATATAGGGGCTATAGAGGTGGCGGGTCTTACCACACGTGAGGCTAAGCAGAATATAGAAGAGAAACTTACGGAGTATATTAAGGACTGCTCCGTTGACGTGCGCCTTGTGAACAGTTACTTCAATGTAATTTGTCATGATAAGGCGGGACGTTACCTCATAACAAAGGAGAAGATGACAATATTTGAGGCCCTTGCTGTGGCTGGTGACCTTAGTGAGTACTCTGACCGTAAACATGTACAACTTATACGTCAGAACCTTGACGGCACCACCACAATCAAAAAGTTTGACTTGCGTAGCAAGAGCATTATTGGGTCTGAATATTACTATATACAACCAAATGATATTCTTTATGTTAAAGCGTTTGGAGGGCAATACTTTCGTATAAACCGTTTTCTTACGGCGCTTGGTGTCACAACCACCACCATATCATTTGGCTTACTTATTTGGCAAGTTGTTAAGTTATGTATGAACGTGGCAAAATCAAATTAATGGTGCGTATATCACGCGTTTCATTAGTAACGGTATTTACACTGCTACTTTGTTCATCATGTATAACTAACCGTGATCTGACTCTTTTGCAGGATGGTAAAAAGATGCCTCAGTATGAGAAGGCGGACTATACCTATTATCGCATTCAAAAGAATGACGCGCTCCGTATACGTCTGCTTACCACTAATGATGAAGCTGCTTCTATTTTCGATATTAATAACGGCTCTGCTTCAAACAATTCAGGAACAGCGTATCGTGTGTATGAAGACGGCACGATTGATATTCCTTTCATAAACAATATTCCTGTGGCGGGGCTCACTCTGCGTGAAGCATCCAAGGTTATAGAGGGGCGTCTGAAGGATTTTGTGCCGGACGCAATGGTAAAGGTGGCGCTTGCAAATGACAAGTTTTATATTATTGCTGATAAGAAAACTGGTGTCTATGATTTTTATAAGGAGAAACTGAATATATTTCAGGCGCTCGCATTGACTGGTAGTATTCCTAATAATGTTGATCGACGCCGTGTACGAGTCATACGCCCTGATATTAATGGTAAGGCTCAGGTTATACAGTTTGATATGCGAGCAAAATCAATCATAGGTTCTGAGTACTACTATATACAACCAAATGATGTTATCTATATATCCTCCATCAAAGGTAACTTCTTCCGTACGGAGAGTTACACTGAGTCTGTAGGATTTATTACTACATCAATCAGTTTTCTTGTAACAGTCTTTAACTTAGGTATTCAGACCGGATTATATAAATAGCAGATATGAGTATAGCTTCAGATAATTCACACTACACAGACGGAGCCTATAATAATAATGGGTTTACAACACAACCATTGCCGCAGCAAGATGAGGATAGTAGTAATATTGACTATTTTGGTTGGTTTATCCGTATTATTCGGAGATGGTGGCTTTTTGTTATATCGCTACTAATATGTATGACCATTGCCTTCTTTAAAAACAAGCAGTGGCGGCCAAACTACACCACATCAGCACTAGTTATTATTGAGGAGAACAAGGGTATGATGGGGAGTTCCTCAGCTCTAATGCAGGGATTTGTGGCTGAGCGTGCCTACCGTAATGTAAATAACCAGGTTATTATGTTCGGTTCCACGGAGCTTATAAACCGTGTTATTGAGTTGCATCCGGAACTTACTGTGGATTACTACACTCGTGGCCGCTTCAAGGTGAATAACCTATATAAGCACTCTCCAATTGATATACAAAAGCAGCTTATAGCAAACTCATCCTATTTCCGTGAGTTTGATTTTGAAGATGCAGGTGACAGCACATACCATATCATAGTGCCTGAAACCAAGGAGATACCTGAGGTCACTCTTACAGGACGTTATGGTGAGCCTCTTGAAACATCTTATTTCTTTATCACTGTTAACCAGACTCAATATTACTATCCAGGCTGCAAACTTAAGTTCCGCTTCTTTGAGCAGGAGCAGCTTGCCATGGATTACTCTTCACGTTTGGCGTTTGACTTTGTGATGCAGGGAGCATCTGTGGTAAGATGTACTGTAACTGGCTCAGTGCCGGAGCGCGACCAGGATTTCCTTAACGGTCTCTGTGATGAGTTCCTTGCAAATAACCTTGCACGTAAAAATGATGCTGCTATCAAGACTATAGACTTTATTGATGAGCAGCTTGCCACACTTTCAGACTCCATCAAACTTTCAGAGGGACGCTTGAACAGCTACAAGGCTACAAACTATGTCTCTTCCACTGCAGGTGGAAACCTTTTAGTTAGCCAGTATAACAATATTATTGCCAAGCAGACTGAATTGCGCTTGCAGGAGGCATATTTTAAATATCTGTCAGACTATCTGCAGAACAACGTGGAGGATGGCTCTCTTATGACTCCAACCAGCTTAGGTCTTAAGGAGAGTACCATTACAGGTCTAATTACCAAATATTCAGAGACACAGATTAAACGCAATGAGGTGGGGGACAAGAGCCCTCTTTACGCCAAGTATAATCGTGAACTTGGGGTCTATAAGGTACAGATAAATGAGGCTCTTAAGAATATTCGTGTAGAGATGGATATTGAAAAGGCAGACCTCAATAAGCGTCTTAGTGAGATAGAGGAGGATATGCGTGAGCAACCATACAAGGAGCAGCAGCTTCTGAATATTCAGCGCCGCTTTAAGCTTAATGATGACTACTATACTTTCCTAATGCAGAAGCGTGCGGACGCCCAGATACAGAAGGCTTCAAACTCCCCTGATAACATTATATTGGAGCGTGCCCGTTTCTCATCCCTGACTAATGCGGCAGATAAAAATAAGAACACATCCACACTCCTTATAATAGGTCTTCTTATACCACTTGCTATTATCATTATTAGGGAACTACTTATCCCATATATTCGCTCAGAGCAGGAAATTGCCAAACTAAGTGCCTATCGTGGTACGCTCCTTGGTATTATACGTCACACTCGCAGTAAATCGCCTGTTATTATTGACAAGCATCCGCGCAGCTCTGTGGCAGAGAGCTACCGTGTATTGCGTACACAGGTGGAGTATCAGGTGCAGCGTAAGGAGAATATTACTGTGATGCTTACCTCCAGTCAGTCAGGTGACGGTAAAACATACATTAGCGCCAATATGGCTGGAGTATATGCAATCACAGGTCGTAACACTATCCTTATTGACCTCGACCTTCGCAAGCCATCTGTAAGCGCCTTGCTTGGTCTGGACTCTAACAAAGGTATTAGTGACTACCTTATAGGTAATATTTCGCTTGACCAGGCAATCACCCATAGTGACAAATATAAGTTTGATATTCTTACAGTAGGCTCTGTGCCGCCTAATCCAGGTGAACTTCTAAAGTCAGAGCGTATGCGTGAACTTATGATTGAATTAAAGAAACGATATTGCTATATTGTGATTGATACATCGCCTATAGGTCTTGTGGCTGATGCTTACTCTATCATTGGAGACTCTGATATTTTGATATACTCAGTACGCTGCGGCAGAACTAATAAGAAACTCTTCAAGAACACTGTTAATAGTCTATTTATGAATGGTGTCACCAATATTAACTATGTATTTAATGATGTAAATCTAAATAGGATAGAGTATTCTCGCTATTACACTAACTACTACGGGGCATACGGTAGCTACGGCAACAAGGCCTACGGCTACTATGGTTACGGCCGTGGTACTAAGGGTAAGAAAGATGATTCATACTTTGATTACTTTGATGACGCAAATGAATGATTGTGAAAACCGAATCCAAAAAATCTGAAACGAGTTTCAGTTGTTAAAATCCAGATACAAAAGGACAAATTTATTTGTATCTTTGTAGATGGATTTTAATGAAAACGTTAGTTTGTTTTTTTGGTGAGGTGCATCCAATTATCACGAACGAATGTGAGTAGTATACCAATAATTAAAATGGAAACAGAAACAAGAAAAATTGCAGTAATAGGCCTTGGCTATGTAGGCCTACCTCTCGCTATTGAGTTCGGCAAAAAATACCGTACTCTTGGCTTTGATATTAACGCCGCTCGAGTTGCAGAACTTCAGGCTGGCAAAGACCATACGCTTGAGGCAAACCTAAAAGCTATGAAGGAGGCTACAGAACTATATAGAGCGGGTAAAGGTATTGGACTAAGTTTTGCTTGTTATCCAGAGAAGTTGAAGGACTTTAATACATTTATTGTTTCTGTACCTACACCAATAGACCAATTTAACAATCCAGATTTAAGGCCTCTGCTTAGTGCTTCTGCCATGCTTGGTCAAGTGCTTAAGAAGGGTGATATCGTAATATATGAGAGTACCGTATATCCAGGTTGTACCGAGGAGGATTGCGTGCCCGTGCTTGAAAAATATTCAGGCTTGAAGTTCAATGAAGATTTCTTCTGTGGTTATTCTCCAGAGCGTATTAATCCAGGTGATAAGGAGAACACCCTTACCACTATTAAGAAGATAACGTCAGGTTCAACTTCAGAGATCGCAGATATAGTTGACGAGCTCTACAGTTCAATTATAAAGGCAGGTACACACAAAGCACCGTCAATGAAAGTGGCAGAGGCGGCCAAGGCTATTGAGAACACACAGCGAGACATCAATATCTCATTTATGAATGAGCTGGCTCTAATCTTTGACCGTGTGGGCATAGACACCAATGATGTTATTGAGGCTGCTGGCACCAAGTGGAATTTCAAGAAGTACCGCCCTGGACTCGTAGGTGGTCACTGTATAAGTGTGGATCCTTACTACTTGGCACACAAGGCAAACGCCCTTGGCTACAATCCGCAAGTAATTCTTTCTGGTCGCCGTGTAAACAACTCTATAGCGGAGTTTATTGCCAAGAAGACCTTGAAACTAATGATTAAGGCAGACCACAAGATTAAGGATGCAAATGTGCTTGTACTTGGCATAACTTTTAAGGAGAACTGTCCGGATATGCGTAATACCAAGGTTATAGACATAGTGCGTGAGCTTGAGGACTTTGGCGTGAATGTGGATGTCTATGACCCATGGGCAAGTAAAGATGAGGTTAAGCGTGAGTTCGGCCTTGATCTACTTGACTCGGTTAATCCACAGAAACAGTATCAAGCCGTAATAGCCGCTGTAGCCCATAATGAGTTCTATAAATTTGATTTTAAAAAATACAAAGAAGAAGGATCCATCATTTTTGACGTAAAAGCTTTTGTGCCACGTCAATATGTTGATGCCCGCCTCTAATATGGAAAACTGGACTACCGTTATTAAACCCAAAAATAGTCTCCTTGATATAAACTTCAAGGAGATCTGGGCATATCGTGATTTGCTCACACTATTTGTTAAGCGAGACATAATAACTCAATATAAACAAACCATACTAGGACCTCTTTGGTTTGTAATCCAGCCTGCCATAACAGTTATTATGTATATGGTGGTATTTGGTGGTATAGCTGGAATACCAACAGACGGTGCGCCACAGCCGTTGTTCTATTTGGCTGGTGTTTGTATGTGGCAGTATTTTTCAGATTGTCTTAATAAAACGTCAAGTACATTCCTAAGTAATGCTAGCATATTTGGTAAGGTATATTTCCCACGTTTAATTAGTCCTCTATCATCGGTTACAAGTAATCTTGTTCGTTTTAGCATTCAGTTTTGCTTATTTTTGATCGTATACCTCTATTATGCGATATTTGTTGGCCTCACTATTCATCCCAATTGGTACGCTTGCTTGTTCCCTTTGTTAGTTATTATGATGGCTGGACTAGCATTAGGTTTTGGTATTATAATTTCATCAATGACCACCAAGTACAGAGATTTGCAGATTCTATTTGGTTTTGTTGTTTCTTTGTGGATGTATGCTACACCAATAGTTTATCCACTCAGTCAAGTACGTGGGAAAATTGTAGCAGGTTATGACCTTTATACCATAATGTGCATTAATCCTGTAACTCCAGTTATAGAAACATTCAAATATGGATTCTTAGGAGTTGGAGAGTTTATAGGTTGGGGTTGGTTTGTATATAGTTTCTGTTTTATGGTTATCCTACTTATGTTTGGAATCATAATCTTTAATCGAGTTCAACAATCATTTATGGATACAGTATAGTTATTATGTCAATCGCAATCGAATTTAACAATATAAGCAAGCAATATCGTCTTGGTTTGGTTAGCACTCGCACCCTGAGCCATGA
The DNA here is from genome assembly GCA_900316125.1 of uncultured Bacteroidales bacterium. Taxonomy (GTDB): domain Bacteria; phylum Bacteroidota; class Bacteroidia; order Bacteroidales; family Paludibacteraceae; genus Enterocola. The sequence goes on from ONBO01000021.1 coordinate 26,045, forward strand.
TCTTAACCGATGGTGGACAGTCAATGTGCTCCGCAAAGAGGATCCGTATCTAAAGATTGGTGAAACAAATGACCGCTCATCAAAAGGTAATAGTGAATATGTTTGGGCACTAAAGGATATCAACTTCAAGGTCGAGCAAGGCGATGTAGTTGGTATTATAGGTAAAAATGGTGCTGGGAAAAGTACACTGCTAAAACTACTTTCCAAGGTAACAGGTCCCACCACAGGAACCATTAAAGCAAAAGGTCGTATAGGCTCATTGCTTGAAGTGGGAACTGGTTTTCACCCTGAGATGACTGGTCGCGAGAATATCTTTATGAATGGTGCTATCCTTGGTATGAACAAAAAGGAGATACAGTCGAAACTTGATGAAATTGTAGATTTTTCAGGCTGTGAACGCTATATAGACACTCCGGTAAAGCGCTACTCATCAGGAATGATGGTTCGACTCGGCTTTGCCGTAGCCGCTCACCTAGATCCGGAAATCCTTGTAGTAGATGAGGTTCTGGCTGTTGGTGATGCCGAATTCCAAAAGAAAGCCATCGGCAAAATGCAAGACGTCTCTAAAGGCGAAGGCAGAACTGTGCTCTTTGTTAGCCATAATATGGCAAGTGTCAAGGCTTTATGTAAAAATGGAATTTTGTTAGAGAATGGAAGTGTTAAATATTCTGGAGATATTTTTGATACCATTGAACAATATATTGGTGATGGTGGATGCTCCGAAAATCAATATTTTGACGATATCAATTCAGCTCCCGGTAATGATATTGTACGTATTAAAAGTTTTGAAATTCTGCCTAATAATGGTAGTGATGAACTTACAATTGAAACAGGTGTTCGGTTTTGTTTGAAATTCTGGTGTAAAAAAGAAAATGCAATGTTAGATGCAGATGTAATGGTTACAACTCTTGATGACGTTATTGTTTGTCAAATGGAGCAAGTAATTAGTCCAGATGGTGAAAAAGCATCACAAATCGGGGTGTATTCAATTGACTTTGTTTTACCTGAATATACAATTAATTCTGGTAAATATAAGGCGATTTTATGGTTTGGACTTAATCAGAAATACGTTGTATTTGATGGTTTTGAACAATGTTTTGAAGTCGCTGATTCAATATCGGATTTGAAATTCAATATGAATCGTATGCCTGGAGTATTAAGGCCTAAAAATGAGCATAGAGTTTTTTTTGAAGGTTAAATTTGGTTATATATAATTGAGTGAATTGTAAAAATAGTGTAATATTAAAAAAATTATAAATTGCATGTATGAGTTGGGAAATATTAAATATAAAATCCAATTTTGATTCTCGTGGATGTTTATCATCTGTAGAAGGAGGCCAAGATATTCCATTTGAAATTAAGCGTATTTTTTATATGCATCATGTAACTGAAGATAGAGGTGGACATGCTCATATAGATACAGATCAACTGATTATACCTATAAGTGGTTTTTTTAGGGTAAAATTATTTGATGGTAAGCATACTGAGATTTTTGATATGCATGATTGTACAAAAGGTTTATATGTCCCCCGTTTGGTTTTTACGGACTTATATGATTTTACACAAGACGCAGTTTGTTTGGTATTATCTAGTACTCATTATGATATGAGCAAGTCACTTCGGAGTATGGATGCCTATATGTGTTTTTTAAAAAATATCAAGGATTAAATTAAATGTTAGAAGGTTCTTTTTTATTGTCGTCGTTCACTAAAGAAAATATTTTTCAGCCTTTCAATAGATTTGATGAATGGATGTTTTCCCATTGTAATCCAGATGAGTTTAAGGTTGAAATGATGCCTATAGAACAATTGGAATTTTGGTCATTTGATAAAGAAAGAACCCGTATCTATCATTCGTCAGGTCGTTTCTTTTCTATAGAAGGGGTTCATGTTGAGACAAACTTTTGTGGTGGATTGTCTTGGGATCAACCAATTATTAATCAGCCAGAGATAGGCATTTTGGGATTTATTACACGTGTGGTTGAGGGTGTTCGTTATTTTTTAATGCAGGTTAAGATGGAACCGGGGAATATTAATACAATTCAGATATCTCCGTCATTACAAGCCACGAAAAGTAATTTTACACAGGTGCATAAAGGTAAACGTCCAACATATTTAGAATATTTTAATGGAGAGAAAGAGGTTCAGGTTCTGTCTGATTGTCTTCAAACTGAACAGGGTGGAAGATTTTTAAGAAAACGTAATCGTAATATTATAATTGAAGTAAAAGATGAACTTGAAGTGCATAATGACTTTTGTTGGATGACGTTATATGAGTTGAAACAATTAATGTATAGGGATAATATTCTTAATATGGATACTCGTTCCGTTTTATCCACTATACCATTGATTGGAGAAAAATTAGTATGTGAATTAGAGAAAGATTGCTCTCTATTGAACGAATATCCTATATCTGATATCGGCGAAAAATATATTCAAAGTTATATAACTGCTAAATCGTTATATAGTATTGATCAACTTATTTCTTGGTATACTCAGCAGAAATTTGACATTTATATGCGAGTTGACAATAAAAGTTTATCAAAATTAAGTGGTTGGAGAATAGGTGAATATGCAATTGAAAATTGTGATAGATTCTTTTCTGTTGTTGGAGTAAAAGTTACAGCAAGCTCGAGGGAAATTTGTTCATGGATGCAGCCTCTTGTAAAGGATAATAATATTGGTTTGTTAGCATTTATAATAAAAGAAATTAATGGCGTTTTGCACTTTATGGTTCAAGCTAAAGCAGAACCTGGTAATATAGATGTTGTAGAATTATCTCCGACTGTATCCTGTTCAAACTATGAATATGTGATGAAACAAGATAAACGTCCTCCTTTCTTTGATTTGATATTTGATAGTTGCAGTAAAATTTTGTATGATACATATCAATCAGAGGAGGGTGGTCGTTTTTTCAAAGTTCAAAATCGTAATTTAATAGTATTGATAGACCGAGAGGTTATAGTTCCTAAAAATTATATTTGGATGACTCTTGGACAGATGAAGGAGTTCATGCGACATGGAATGTTTAATATTGAGGCCAGAAGTATAATCTCCTCTATTTGTTTTGCAAAGTGATATGAAAATTCTTTTCTTAGGGTACTCAAATTTATTAAGATCCCGTATCTTGCCCGTGTTACATAGAACCCCATTTGTTGAAGTGTATGTTGCAAAGTATATTTATCAAGAATGGGATGATAAAATAGATGCTCATTTGTCGATTAATAAGTTTGATTCATACGAAGATGGCTTAGAAAAATTTGATGGGGATACGGTGTATATATCTATAGTAAACAGTTCCCATTATTATTATGCAAAATTGAGTCTGGAATTAGGATACCATACTATCATTGATAAACCAGCAACTATGACTTTTGCTGAGGCTCAACAATTATGTGATATTGCCAGAGATAAGCATTTATTGTTGAGCGAGGCGACGGTATATCTTTATCACCCTCAAATAAAGCAAATTTCTCAATTGTTTAGAGAATATAATGATGAACCAAAACTTATTACAACTCATTTCTCTATGCCACCGTTTGAATCAAAGAACTTTAGATACAATATAAAATTGGGCGGTGGAGCCATAATGGATACTTCTCCATATGCGGTCTCTATAGCTCGTTATTTCTTACATTCAGAGCTAATGAACGTATCGGTCGCCGTAAACGAAGTGAATTGTGATGGATTAGAGGTTGAATATAGTTTATTGATGCAATATTATGGGGGAAAATGTTTGATTGGTCACTTTGGCTTTAATACTGAATATACCAATAGCATTATGTTGATGGGTAATAGACTTAATGTTTCCCTTGATCGTATATACACAATTCCTGATGATATGGAGAATCAAATTTATATACAGTCAATGAATAAAAAAACAACAATACATACAGCGTGTGGTAATACTTTTGTTAATTATCTTTGTGATATTGCTGATTGTATATTGAGGGGTGATTTTAGGCAATATCGCGATATGCTTATTCGTGATGCGATGGATCGCCAAATGATACTTGATAACTATAAAAATTTTTAACAATATGAGAAGCAATAGAGATATTAGAGTATGGGGATATATAGAAGAATATCATAAAAATAAAGATTCCATTCTTCGTGCTGTAGATGAGGTTTTTGAATCAGGTGTACTGATATTAGGTAATAAAGGCAAACAGTTTGAAAGTGCGTATGCCAATTATTGTGGAGTTAAATATGGCGTTGGTTGTGATAATGGTACGAATGCTATTTTTCTTGCCTTGAAAGCACTTGGCGTGGGGCATGGGGATGAAGTTATTACAGTTCCTAATACTGCAATTCCTACGGTGTCGGCTATTGTATCATCTGGTGCGACACCTGTGTTTGTTGATATTGATAGTGATACATACTTGATGAATGTTAATAATATTGAATCTGTAATTACCAATAATACAAAATGTATTATTCCTGTACACCTGTATGGACAATGCGTTGATATGGATCCTCTTATTTCAATTGCTAAGAAATATAAATTATATATAATAGAAGATGTTGCTCAAGCACAAGGTGCAGAATACAAAGGTAGGAAGGCTGGTTCTATGTCTGATATTTCTACCACATCTTTTTACCCTACGAAGATTCTAGGCGCTTATGGAGATGGGGGTATGATACTTACAGATAATGAGTCATATGATAGGGAATTACGCAAATTACGTTTTTATGGAGCTGAAAAAACGTACTATGCCCAGATACATGGGTATAATTCTAGACTAGATGAAATACAGGCATCGATTTTATTGACGAAGTTACCTCATATTGATGAATATATTTCTCGTCGACGTGATATTGCAAAATTATATGATGAGTTGTTATGTGATACTGATTTAATACTTCCCCAAGAATCTAATAGTAATAAACATGCTTATTATTTATATGTGGTTAGACATCCCAACCGTGATCTAATTTTGGAAGAGTTAAGAAAAAATAATATCTTTGTAAACATAAGTTATCCATGGCCAATTCATACAATGGATGGGTATAAGTACTTAGGATATCAAAATGGGGCCTTCCCTGAGTCAGAAAAAGCTGCTAAAGAAATTTTTTCCTTGCCGATGTATCCTTCATTAAGTGATGATGATGTTCATATTGTTTGTGATGTATTACATCAAATTTTAAAATAGATTTATGAATGAACGACAGCCACTTGTATCTGTAGCTATAGTAGCTTATAATGCATCTTCAACTATAATAGAAGCTTTAGATAGCGTTTTTGCTCAAACATATCCGAATATTGAATTGGTTATTGCCGATGATTGTTCAACAGATAATACAGTTATATTATGTAATAAATGGATTGAAACACACAAAGGACGTTTTTCTGATTGTCGTGTTATAAGCAATAGCAAAAACATGGGATTGTCTTATAATTATAATATAGCGTATGACAATTGTAAAGCAAAATGGATTAAGGAATTAGACGCTGATGATGCTTTGCTTCCGAATTGCATATCGGATTGCATTGAATATGTGTTGAATCACGATGATGTTGTTTTGTTGTTTGCAAAAGTAGCTCCGGCAGATGATATATCAAGGGATATCTCTAACAGAATTTTTGATTACACATTATTTAATCTTTCTATTGATGAGTTGTTACGTCGGACATATCAAAAAAATCAGATACCAGCACAAACTGTTTTTTTGAATA
>ONBO01000063.1 GCA_900316125.1 uncultured Bacteroidales bacterium
CGGATCCTGTTCTGTAAGTGACCAACCCGATGTCTGGCTGTGTGTACGCAGAGCCAGTGACTTAGGATTCTTAGGATTGAACTGCTTAACTATCTTAGCCCACAGCATACGTGCGGCACGCATCTTGGCTATCTCCATAAAGTGGTTTGTACCTATAGCCCAGAAGAATGACAGACGTGGTGCAAAAGCATCTATGTCCATGCCGGCGTTAATACCAGCACGCAGATACTCAAGACCGTCAGCCAAAGTGTAGGCAAGCTCAATATCGGCGGTAGCACCTGCCTCCTGCATGTGGTAGCCGGAGATAGATATTGAGTTGAACTTAGGCATGTTCTTAGATGTGTACTCAAAGATATCAGCAATAATCTTCATAGAGAACTTAGGTGGGTAGATATATGTGTTACGCACCATAAACTCCTTAAGAATATCATTCTGGATTGTACCAGCCATCTCCTCAAGCTTGGCGCCCTGCTCCAGACCTGCGTTAATGTAGAACGCCATGATAGGAAGAACAGCACCGTTCATTGTCATGGAAACTGACATCTTGTTTAGAGGTATACCGTTGAAGAGAACCTTCATATCCTCTACTGAGCATATAGAAACACCAGCCTTACCAACATCACCTACAACACGCTCATGATCAGCATCGTAGCCACGGTGTGTAGCAAGGTCAAACGCTACTGACAGACCCTTCTGACCAGAAGCAAGGTTACGGCGGTAGAATGCGTTACTCTCCTCAGCTGTGGAGAAACCAGCGTACTGACGTATTGTCCAAGGACGCATTGGGTACATGCCGCTGTAAGGGCCACGCAGGAACGGAGCCAGACCTGCTGCATAGTTAAGGAAGTCAAAGTCCTTGATGTCCTCTTTTGTATATACAGGCTTAACTGGAATCTGCTCCGGTGTCAGCCAATTGCTCTCATTGCCACCATCTACTGTAGAAGGTGCAACCTGTTTAATATCTATATCATTAAAATTTGGTTTCATATTTTTACCCTCCTAAATTAGATGCCCAACTTCTCATTGAAAGCCTTGAGAGTGTCAAGAACATTGCAACGAACGTGAATATAATTCTCTATACCCTCTTTCTGAAGGTCCTCCATGCAGGCAGGAGCGCCGGCAACCACAAATATGGCTCTGCCGTCAAGGGCTTTGAATGCTGCAGGAGCAAGTTCTGCATACTCATCATCGCTTGAACAGAGTACCACGATGTCAGCACCAGCCTTAACAGCGGCATCAACACCAGCCTCAACTGTCTCAAAGCCAAGGTTATCTACAACCTCATATCCAGCGCAAGCCAGGAAGTTGCAAGAGAACTGAGAACGAGCCAGACGCATGGCAAGGTTACCAATTGTAAGCATGAATGCCTTAGGACGCTTACTTGCCTTCTCCACTGCCAGACGGAGCTGCTCAAACTGCTCAGCGGCACGTGTTTTAGGAAGAGTCTCAAGTTCAGGCTCACTGGAGCAACTGCAGCAGCACTTACCACTCTTCTCTATCTTAGATGAAGCAGTCTCATTGAAGTTAGGGAACTGGTTTGTTCCAAGCAAAGTCTCCTTGCGTGAAGCCACGGCTTTCATTCTGCCGGCTGCAATCTCCTTAACGGCTGCAACCACGCTACCGTCCTCAACAGCGGCAAAGAAACCGCCCTTGTTCTGAATGTCAAGGAATATCTTCCAAGCCTGGTCCGCAACCATGGCTGTAAGATTCTCAATGTAGTATGAACCAGCGGCAGGGTCAACAACCTTACCAAAGTGTGACTCCTCCTTCAAAAGTAGCTGCTGGTTACGTGCTATACGCTCTGAGAAATCATCAGGTGCCTTGTATGCGAAGTCAAAAGGACGCACTGTCATAGAGTCAACGCCACCAAGTGCGGCACTCATAGCCTCAGTCTGTGTACGGAGCAGGTTAACGTGAGCGTCAAATATTGTCTTATTGAACTTTGAAGTAACTGCGTGGATGCACATCTTGGCAGCGCAGTCACATGAAGGCTTGTAAGCCTCAACTATCTTAGCCCAAAGAAGTCTGGCGGCACGGAATTTTGCAATCTCCATGAAGTAGTTTCCGCCGACACCGAAATTGAACTTGATGGCGCAGCCTGCAGTCTTGGCGTCAATGCCAGCCTCTGTAAGCATCTCCATATACTGGTTACCCCATGCAAGAGCGTAACCCAGCTCCTGTGTGCAGTAAACACCTGCATTGTTAAGAGTCTTGGCGTTAACGCCCACCATTCTGAATCCAGGAAGTTTCTCACCTGCCTTTACAGCAGCAGTAACAAAATCAGAAACCTGCTCTGCTGATAGTTTTCTGCCCTTACGGAGCATTACGTTGATAGGGTCAACATTTATTGAGCCCTTCACCTTGGCTGGGTCATAACCCTTTGCCTTAATGTAGTCAGCAAGGATGTCAACAAGCTCAACAGCCTTACGGATACATATCTTGAAGTTCACCTCAATGCAATCAAGGTAGATACCCTCAAGCAGTGTGCTGATGTACTCTGCGCTCAGCTCCTCTCTGTTGAGCTTAAAGCCAAGTGAATCAACACCCTTCTGCAAAATGTCAAGCGCCTTTTTATTGGCGTCAGCGGCACTCACAGTCTTAGCGTCAATATCCTGACGCACAAACCATACGTTGTCGAGTTTTGTACTGCGCACAAACGGGAACTTGCCAGGTGCGCTGTCTGTTGTCTGCAAGCCTTCCAGATTCTCCTGACGGTAGAAAGGCATTACATTAAACCCTTCAGGAGTGCGCCATACCAGTTTCTTGGTAAAATCGGCACCCTTGAGATCAGCTGTGATTTTGTCCATCCATTCCTGTGTTGATATAGCAGGAAAGTCAGCCAAAAAATTCAATTTTTTATTTGCCATAGTTATTTATATAAAATGATAAATGTCCGTTGTAAAACGCAAAGTTAGTCTAAACTTTTAATTTTTGCAAAAAAATAAGGTATTATTATTTTTTTACCTACCTTTACGGCTGTTTAACATCTCTTACTCCCCGATATGGACGAAAACCGCTTTATATTCAAACTGCGCTCTGCCTTCACCAAGGCGCTGAAGGAGTACGGCCTGCTTGAAGACGGCGATAAAGTGCTTATAGGCCTCTCTGGTGGCAAAGACAGCCTTGCCCTTGTGGAACTTTTTGCTGAAAGACGTAAGATTTTCAAACCGCGTTTCACAGTGGAGGCGGCACATGTTATAGTAAGAAATGTGCCCTACCAGTCAGACCTTGAGTATTTGAAAGATTATTGTAACAAACTTGAAGTTCCGCTGCATGTGGTGGAGACAGAGTTTGACGCCTCAACAGACAGGCGCAAGTCACCTTGTTTTCTCTGTTCATGGAACCGCCGCAAGAAACTTTTTGAAACAGCCTCAGAGCTTGGCTGCAACAAGATAGCCCTCGGGCACCATCAGGATGACATAATTGAGACCCTGCTCATGAACCTCACGTTCCAGGGCGCCTTCTCCACCATGCCGCCGCTGCTAAAGATGAAGAAGATGGACTTTTCAATAATACGTCCGCTATGTCTTATAAAGGAATCTGATTTACAGCAACTTGCTGAAATTCGCGGTTTTAAGAAGCAAATAAAAAACTGCCCGTATGAGGAGCAGTCAAACCGTGCGGATATGAAGCGTGTACTCTCAGAGCTTGAGGCTCTCAACCCCCACGCCCGCTACAGCATCTGGGGCGCAATGCATAATGTGCAGCCAGAGTACCTTCCAAAACTACAGGTACCCTAATTCCAGCTTCGCCTCCTCACTCATCATGCTTTGATTCCACTCTGGCTCAAAGACTATGTTTACGGTGACTTCCTTCACCCCCTCCACACTCTGCATCAGCATTTTGACTATGCCAGCCTCCATTTCAAGAAGATTCTCCATAACACTATATTTAATGGTGCAAAGATAGTGCTTTTTAAGAAAAAATTAGTAATTTCACGGCTCGAATGAACGGAGTGCTAAACATATACAAGGCTTCTGCAGGCAGCGGTAAAACCTACACGCTTACAGAGCAGTACATTAAGATGCTGCTTGACGCCCGCAGCCACGGCAAGGACTACTTCAGGCGCGTGCTTGCTGTTACATTTACAAACAAGGCCACCGATGAGATGAAATCACGTATAGTGAAAAAGCTGTATGAGATTTCAAGAAAAGAGAAGCCGGTGAGCGTGGCTGGCATAGAGCTGGAGCCAACGAGGGCAAAGGAGCTTCTCACCTCAATACTGCACAACTACTCATTTTTCCGCATAACCACCATTGACAAGTTCTTTCAGCAGATAATACGCTCTTTTGTGAAGGAGATAGGCCTTAACGGAAACTACACCATAGAGCTTGATGAAAAACGCATAATAAAGGACACGATAGCAGACATACTGCTCAACATAGGAGACAAGGAGCGCCGGCTGTTTATGGATTGGTTCAGCGAGCATATAATTGCCAGCTCCAATGAGAGCGAAAGCAAGGATTTCAAAAGTCTTAAGACCAAACTGGAGGATTTGAGCAGCCAGATTTTCAAAGAGCAGTACATGGCGCTCAAGGGTGAGATGCCTGATAGCAAAGCCATCAGCGATGTACAGAAAAGCCTCACAGCCAGACGCCGTGCAATATATGAGCCCCTCAAACAGAAGGCGGAGGCCATAATGCAAAAGCTGGAAATGGATCCAGCAATTAAAGAGAATAGCAGCAGAGGTGCGTTCACTCCAGTAATCACCTTCCTAAATGAAAAGAAAATAAGCTACCCAGAGCTTAAGTCCACATTCCTTAAATGGCTGGACGGGCCACAAGTTCTCAAAAAAAGCAAATACAAGGCAGAGATAGAGTCAGCCTATAACAGCTGGATTCTCAGCATGGTTTCTGACTTCATTGAGTATGTAAACGCCAATGAGTGTGAGTTCTACACCTGTGATGTAATACTAAGGAACCTGCCATACCTGAAACTTTTCAGTGCACTTGACAGTGAGATAGAGCGCCACATGAAAGAGACTGACACACAGCTTCTAAGCAAGTCAGGCGCACTTATTAATGACATTATTGACGGCAGTGACACCCCTTTCATATATGAGAAGACTGGCACATACATCAACAATTTTCTGATAGATGAGTTCCAGGACACATCGCGGTTGCAATGGAACAACTTCATACCACTTATCAAAAACAGCCTCAGCGAGGGCGACAGCAACCTTGTGGTGGGCGACGTGAAGCAGAGCATCTACCGTTTCCGTGACTCAGACTGGTCAATATTAGGCAAGGACGTGCAAGAGAAGTTCAAAGACTGCTACTCAGTTCACACCCTGGACAAAAACTACCGCAGTCTGCCTGAAGTGGTGGAGTTCAACAACTCCGTTTTCACAAATATCGCCCAATTCCTGCAAGACTCTTACAATGGAATCTCTGGCAGGAATGACAACACCATTACCAACGCCTACTCCGATGTCACCCAACAAACACAGCGTAAGGGCTCTGGCTATGTGGAGATAAACTTCCAGGGGGAAAGTAAAGAGGATAACAGCCGTCAAGACATGGCCCTTGCCAAAATAAAGGAGCTGCAGGAGCACGGCTATCGTCTGAAGGACATAGGCGTTCTGGTAAAGACCAACAAGGAGGGCAGCGCCATAGCACGGTATCTGCTTGAAAACGGGGTGAACGTGGTATCGGAGGAGGCTCTGAAAATATCATCATGCCAGGCTGTAACAGACATAGTTGCGGTGCTGAGATATCTGGCAAACCCCTCAGACACGGCAAGCAGCTACCTTGTAAACACCATTATGAACCCTGACGGCCTTATTGACATATCACAGCTGGAGCACCTGCCCCTGTATGAAATTGTGGAGCAGACAATCTATCTGCTGAGACTTGACAGCGAGGCTTCAAACCTGCCCTACCTCAACGCATTCAAGGACTTGGTTACAGATTACATTGGCAGGCAGAACTCAGTGATAGAGTCATTTCTTGAGTACTGGGATGAGGTTAAGGAGAGCAAGAGCCTAACCACAATATCAGAGTCAGACTCCGTGAACATAATAACCATCCACAAATCAAAAGGGCTCTCATACAAGGTGGTCATAATACCTGAGATAAACTGGGATTTAAGAAACAGCAACCACGCCCCTATTCTGTGGGAGAAGATACCAAACTCCATCTATGTGCCGCTGCAATATAAGGCAGAGCTTGCAAAAACCATATTCAAGGATAGGTACTTTGACGAACTTCTGCTGGAGTATATTGACAACCTGAATGACCTTTATGTGGCGTTTACCAGAGCAGAGAATGTGCTTATAGGTTACTGCACAACCCCTAAAGGAGACCCGTACAAAGACTCTGACACCAAGGCGTTCTCTTCAATGCTGCCAATATTCTACGCAGGCATAGGCAGAGACCGCGGCGATGCAGACTTCAGCCAGATAGTTTCAGGCGAGCTGACAGAGCACAAGAATGACACAGACGCAAAGAAAAACACAACACAGCAAGATACTGGCACTGAGGCAGAGGAAGAGATATCGCCCGTGGAGAAGATGAAGACGTTCCGCCTGCGCAGTGACGGATTTGACAATGAAAGCACTGAGCAAGGCAAGCGAATGCACATGGTACTGGAGAAGATTTCCACATCGGCGGACCTTGACAGCGTGCTGCAGGAGATGCTGTACAAGGGTCACATTAAGAATGACCAGTATGACAGCATAAAGGCTGAACTTGAGCGTTTTATCAATAACCCCGATGCTGCCTCCTGGTTTGACGGCAGCAAGCGTCTGCTAACTGAAAGAACCATTATAGATGTAACTCAAAACTCTAACGGCACAGAGAGCAAAACAATACGGCGCCCTGACCGTGTAATGATTGACAAAGAGACCGGCGCTGTAACCATTGTGGACTACAAGTTTGGCGAAGAGAAGCAGGCAGAGCACATAAAACAGGTTCAGCACTACATGAGACTCTACAAAAAAGCCGGCCACACAAATGTAACCGGCTACCTCTACTACTCCAAAGACCTTGAGATTGTCAAAGTCTGACCCTCATTCTATTGCAAATTTACAAAAAAACACCTAATTTTGTAGGTTGTTTAGTTATGAAAATCATCTGTGTAGGTTGGAACTACGGCAAACATGCCCGTGAGCTGGGAGCTGACACTGAAAAGCCTCAGCACCCCGCCATATTCCTTAAGCCTGAAACCGCCCTTCTCAAGGACGGCAAGCCTGTGTACATACCTGATTTCACAAATCAGCTGGAATATGAGACAGAGCTTGTAGTTAAGATTAACCGCCTGGGCAGAGGCATTTCAGAGAAGTTTGCATCCAGGTATTACGCAGAGGTGGGGCTTGGCATTGACTTTACGGCACGTGACATGCAAAATGAGGCCCGCCGTACCGGTGCACCGTGGGACCTTTGCAAAGGGTTTGACTGCTCCGCACCTATAAGCAACTTCATTCCACTTGAAGAGCTTGGAGGAGATGTTCAGAACCTCAACTTCAGCCTTGATATTGACGGCAATACTGTACAGAAAGGCTACAGCGGTGATATGATTTTCAGTGTAGACAAGATAATTGCCTACGTAAGTGAGTTTTACACACTAAAGATAGGAGATCTGATTTTTACAGGCACGCCTGTAGGTGTTGGGCCCGTGAAAATAGGCAATCACCTTGAGGGGTGGCTTGAAGGCAGGAAAATGCTTGACTTTCATATAAAATGAAACGCATACTCTCACTCATAGTAACCATGATGGCGGCTCTTGGCATCTTTGCAGAGCCCGTACAGCATTATGTGGCAAACTCAGTGCTTGCGAACGGCAGCTGGTACAAGGTAGCAGTGGAGAATTCTGGCGTTTACAAACTGACATACAACGATATACAGCAGATGGGCATAGGAGACCCTGCCAGCGTGAGAGTTTACGGTTACGGAGGTGCCATCATAGATGAGAACTTTGCCAGACTGCTGCCGCGTGAGGATGATCTGCCTGAGGTGCCAATATTTATGGACAAGGGCGCTGACGGAGTGTTTTCTGACGGGGACTACATACTTTTCTACGCCCAAGGCGTGACCAAAGATAACATAAGTGACAGCCAGCCCACGCACTCCTACACGCCTAACTACTACAGCCGCTACGGCTACTACTTTATAACGTGCGGCAGCGGCGAGGGCAGACGCATAGCCACGCAAGAGGCTGTGACAGAAGAGCCTACGCTTGATTTCAGCACTACATACGCTGGCTATTATATCCACAGCGATGAGTACAACCTGATAAACAGCGGACGTGAGTGGTATGGTTACAAATTCCAGAACAGCACCCTCACACGTACATTCACTGTCTCTGACAGCAATATAGACACATCACTGCCTATGCTGCTTAATGTGTCTGTAGTGGCTTCTGCATCGGCGATAACAACATTCACATGCAAACTGAACGGCACTGACATAGGCCAACAGATACGCGTCAGTTCCAGTGCGAATTACGTTGAAATACAACAACAGTTCCGCCGCTGATGTGGGTTACCTCAACCATATAACACTAAACTACTATAAAAGGCTTGCCTTTGACGGCCGTAACAGCTCAATTTTCATCACAAACCCTGATGATTTAGACTTTACAGCTGTGGCACGCTACCATCTAAGCGGTGCAGGAGCAGGACTGCAAGTATGGAACATAACAGATATCTGCAACATTACAGCCATGCCTGTAACATTCTCAGGCTCAGAGGCTCTATTTACTGAAAAGCACAACACGCTTCACAAATACTTAGCGTTCAACGGAGCGGGAGCCGCCTCCAAGCCCACACTGATAGGCAAGATTGCGAACCAGAGCCTGCACTCTCTTGATGTGTGTGACATGGTGATTCTATCCCCTGACGCATACCGCAGCGCCTCTGACCGTCTGGCGCAGTTCCACCGCACGTATGACGGTATGAGCGTAAGCGTGATATCGCCGGAGGCAATATACAATGAATTTTCATCTGGCACGCCAGACGCCACAGCCTACCGTCTTTTCATGAAGATGCTCTATGACCGTGCTGAAACAGAGGGCAAGCAAGCTCCTAAGTGCCTGCTTATCATGGGTACATCGTCATACGACAACCGTGGAATTAAGCATGACAGGCTGCCGCTTGTATCTTACCAGTCACAGGAATCTCTCTCTGAAACAGGCTCTTACACCACTGATGACTACTACGGAATGTTGGATGACAATGAAGGACAGTCACTGGCTGCTGCAAAACTTGACATCTCCGTGGGGCGTATGGCTTCATGCGCCTCCTGGGCACCCTTGG
>ONBO01000008.1 GCA_900316125.1 uncultured Bacteroidales bacterium
GAAGGCTGCCGCAGCCAATGAGGAGCTTCGTCTGCCTGCCATTCAGAGTTATGAGGAGGAGCACAGGCGGACCGGACAGGTGATCGTGCTGAAGTGGAATACGGTTACGCGCAATAAGAGCGAGACAGAGCGCGCCAGGGATGAGCTTATGTCGCGGCAGCGCCGGTATCGCGTCTTCCAAAGCGGAGGCGACGCCCTGTCCCAGGAAAAGATCGGTGTTCAATATATCCCGGAATTCAGGAAAATCCGATCCAGGCTTGAAACTGTGAGGCCCCATGGCTGGCAGAACCTTTCTACCGGCAGCTGTCATAAGTCCAAGGCTCTCCATGCGGCGTACACGCTCCTTGTTCAGTTCTGTCCAAGGGCTGCCTTTACGTCTGGGAGAGAAACGTGAGCAGCACATTCCGTCAATACGCTTAAAAATACTGTCTATCCAGCCAAAACAAAGCGCCTCCTCCACCGCATCAATGTAGTATAGATGCTCGTCATCCTCCGGGCGTAGTCTCACAACTGGCACCCAGCATGCAGTCTGTGTGTTGTGGTTTTCAGACAGCCAAGCCCTGAACTCAGCACGGTTTCTAAATGTTATGACGGAGTCTTCCATATATACAAAATTGTAGATAATGCAAAGTTAGTCTCTTTTTGTGAAACTGCATATATACTCTCTTGCACAAAATCCGCAAATTGAGTAATTTTGCATCACAAAAAAAATCATTCATTATGACTTACGCAATAATAGGTACAGGCGCCATAGGAGGGTTCTACGGTGGAATGTTGGCGCACGCTGGCAATGAAGTTCACTTCCTTTTTCATTCAGACTACAACGATGCGCATGAACGTGGGCTCATTGTAAAATCCATTTACGGAGACTTTACCATAAACCCTGTCAACGCATACAAAAGCAGTAAGGATATGCCAGCCTGCGATGTTATCATCGTGGGAATGAAAACCGTGAATGAGCAAATGCTGCCTGAAATGATAAAGCCTGTGCTCAAGCCAACATCGCTGGTGGTGCTTATACAGAACGGCTTGAATATTGAGAAACACATTGCGGAGCAGCTCCCTGAAAGCGTGGGCGTGGCTGGAGGAATGGCGTTTATATGCAGTAACAAGGTTGGGCCTGCCACCATAAACCACTTGGACTACGGTTTTCTTAACGTAGGGCTTTACAGAGGCTCAGAGCAGATGCTACACCAGTTTTGTGATGACATGAACGCATCTGGCGTAAAGACAACATACGCACCAGACCTTAAAGAGGCTCGCTGGAAGAAACTTGTTTGGAACATACCTTACAATGGCATGACAGTTATTCTTGACACCACCACTGAATGTCTTATGAAGAACCAGGCATCTCGTGCGCTTATCTATGATGTTATGCTTGAAGTCTTAAAAGCCGCCGATGCAAACGGAGTTCACATACCACAGTCTTTTGCAGATGATATGATGGACTTAACAGACAACATGCGTCCATACAAGCCAAGCATGCGCCTTGATTTTGACAACCACCGCCCCATGGAGATACACTACATCTACTCAGAGGCAATAAAAGCCGCCCGTGAGAGCGGCATTAGTATTCCAAAGATAGAAGTAATGGAGCAACAGCTCAAATTTATTCAGAGCACATACCTTTAACAGAGCAGGGTGACTGCACTACACAGCCACCCCGCTTCTCTATAATTTACCACAATTACTATTGTTCAGATGATGGTGCCGCAACTTCACCGTCAGGACGCTGACCTTTATGGCAGTGACGTTTATTTCCTCTATGGCACTTCATACTGTCTTTTGGGCACTTGCCATCTTTCATACACTTCTCTGCAAACTCAACTCGTTTCTGAGACATCTCCTTCTGCTTGGCAATTACAGCCTGCTGCTCATCAACACTTAGAGAATCAAACTTAGCCCATTGTGCATCAAGAGCCTTCATCTCCTCAAACATTGGGCATGGACGGTGCGGACCCATTGGGCCTTTATGACCTCTTTCACAGAACTCAGGTTTGTCCTTGTCACAACATTTACCCTCTTTATCCTTGCAACAGCAGTTACAACACGATGTAGCCATAAGAGCCACACAAATTACAGACGCAATCTTAACTAATGTTTTCATTTTATATAATATATTAAATGTGTTATACATATCCCGCATCGGGGTTGTTTTGTACATTTGATTGTAAAAGCATGCCAAAGTTTAATCAGGTGCAGCAAAATTCGACATAAAGTTTTTTTTCATCGACGAAACGGCCTTTGTTTATAACTTTTACAAGTCTTAGTAGCAAATGGATGTTAAATTTACTATTTTTGCAAAGATATAGAATAAACAAATAACTTGAGTAGATTATGGCAATAGTAAAACCATTCAAAGGTGTACGCCCTCCAAAAGATTTGGTTGAGCAGGTGGCGTCACGTCCGTATGATGTGCTTAATTCAGAGGAGGCACGCACAGAGGCAGAGGGAAATGAAAAGTCACTCTATCACATTATAAAGCCTGAGATAGATTTTCCAGTTGGAAAAAATGAACACGATGAGGATGTTTACCTCAAGGCTGTGGAGAACTTCAAGAAGTTTCAGGAGAAGGGCTGGTTAGTACAGGACAGCAAAGAGAAGTACTACGTTTACGCCCAGACCATGAACGGCAAGACACAGTACGGTTTGTGCGTCTGCGCTTACGTGGATGACTATATGACAGGCAAAATCAAGAAACATGAGCTTACCCGCCGTGACAAGGAGGAGGACCGCATGAAACATGTGCGTGTAAACAACGCCAACATTGAGCCTGTGTTCTTTGCCTATAAACACAATGATGAACTTGACGCCATTGTGGCAAAAGTTTGCGCCGGCAAACCTGAATACGATTTTATAGCGCCAGATGGTTTTGGACACACATTCTGGGTTATTGATGATGACGCCACCATCAAGCGCATAACAGAGATTTTTGCAACTATACCTAATATGTATATTGCAGACGGCCATCACCGCAGTGCCGCAGCCGCATTGGTAGGTGACGAGAAACGCCGCCAGAATCCAAACCACAAGGGTGACGAGGAGTACAACTACTTCCTTGCAGTCTGCTTCCCAGACAATCAATTGAACATTATTGACTACAACCGTGTGGTTAAAGATTTGAACGGCCTCACCGATGAGGAGTTCCTCAGTAAACTTGCAGAGAACTTCATCGTCGAAGAGAAGGGCACTGAAATTTACAAGCCGGCAAAGCTTCATAACTTTTCACTGTACCTTGGCGGCAAGTGGTATTCACTCACAGCAAAGCCTGGCACATATAATGATTCTGACCCGATAGGTGTTCTTGACGTTACAGTGTCATCAAACTTGATACTTGATAAGATTTTAGGCATCAAAGATTTGCGAAGCGATAAGAGAATTGATTTTGTTGGCGGTATTCGCGGATTAGGGGAACTGAAGAAAAGAGTAGATAGCGGTGAAATGAAAGTGGCTCTGGCACTCTACCCTGTCACAATGCAGCAGATTATTGACATTGCAGATTCTGGTAACATCATGCCACCAAAAACCACATGGTTTGAGCCTAAACTCCGTTCAGGACTAGTCATTCACAAGCTAAATTAACTCATACGTCATCCTGAAAGATGCTTCGTTTCACTCAGCATGACGCTAATTAAGATATCAGATGAAAAAACTTGTTTCCATTTCAGATTGCAGTAAGGAGGACATTCTGCACATTGTGGATTTGGCGGAACAGTTTGAGAAGAACCCAAACCCGCATCTTCTTGACGGGAAACTGGTGGCCACTCTCTTCTTTGAGCCGTCAACCCGTACAAGATTGAGTTTTGAAACAGCAGTGCAACGCCTTGGCGGCCGTGTCATAGGATTCTCTGACGCAGCCACCTCAAGCTCTTCAAAGGGAGAGACGCTGCATGACACCATAAAGATGGTGAGCAACTATGTAGACCTCATAGTTATGCGCCATCCTGTAGAGGGTGCGGCGAGGTATGCATCGGAGATAACAAACGTACCTGTGATAAACGCAGGCGACGGCTCCAACCAGCACCCTACACAGACAATGCTTGACCTCTACTCTATCAAAAAGACTCAAGGCACTCTTGAGAACCTTACAATAAGCATGGTTGGTGATATGAAGTACGGCCGTACTGTCCACTCTCTGCTTATGGCAATGCGTTACTTCAACCCTACATACCATTTTGTGGCTCCTCCTGAGTTAAAGCTTCCGCCACAATATCCGGAGTACATGAGGGCAAACAACATAAAGTTTGACGAGCGTGAGGATATGAACAGCATTCTTGCGGAAACAGATATTCTATATATGACCCGTGTTCAGCAGGAGCGCTTCACAGACCTTGTGGAATATGAGAAGGTTAAGAACACTTACACTCTGCGTAACAGCATGCTTGAGGGAACCAAGGACAACCTGCGTATTCTGCATCCGCTGCCACGTATCAATGAGATAGCCGCTGACGTGGATGCCAATCCAAAGGCTTACTATTTTGAGCAGGCCCGCAACGGTGTGTTCGCCCGCCAGGCTGTTATATGTTCAATACTTGGGCTGGTTTGATTTTAGTTGACAGTTGACAATTGACAGTTGACAGTTGACAGTTGACGATTCACCGATTAAACGATTAAACGATTCACCAAATAATTATGGGAAAGACAGAATTAATAGTAAAAGCACTTGAGAACGGCACCGTTATTGACCACATACCGTCAGACCAGACTTTTAAGGTTGTTAAACTGCTCGGTCTGGAGGAGTGCGCCAACCAAGTTACAATAGGAGTGAACCTCAGCAGTAGCAAGTTAGGCAAAAAGGGAATAATAAAAGTTGCTGACAAATATTTTGCTAAAGATGAACTTGACAAAGTAGCCATTATCGCCCCCGATGCCAAAGTTAACATCATCAAGAATTATGGTGTGGTTGAAAAGATAGAGCTGTCACTTCCTGATGAGGTGACTGGCATACTTAAATGTATCAACCCAATGTGTGTCACTAACAAGGAGCGTGACGTGGAGACTCGCTTCCACATTCTTGACAAGAAGAACGGAACTGTGAAATGCCACTATTGTGAGAGGATAATACTTAAAGAGGACTTAGTGTTGAAATGAAACGCTTTGCTATAATATTATCCTTGGTAGGACTCTGCCTTGGGGTGTTCGCCCAGACCAAGACTCTTGGTGATGCGCAGGGCTCAGTGAATGAGAAGTCACTGGCTATTCTGAATGCAGTGAGTGATACTTACAAGAACTCCACCGGCACACAGATAGACCTGAAGATTGGTTTTGTGGATAACAAGACTGCCCTGACGGCAAACGCCAACGGCACACTGAAAACCACAGGCAAAAAGTTCTCGCTTATCACGGATTTTGCAGAGATGGTGTTTGATGGCAAGACTCTTAACGTGTATGACAAGAAGTCTAATGAGCTGACAATAAGCAACCCCACACTGGAGGAGGTGTCTGACATAGACCCTACTGCCATAATATCGATGTTCAAGGAGGGGTACAAGATTTCAGCTCCAGAGGTGAGCAGCACTGATGCTAACCTCACCACCATACGCCTCTACCCTGAGGACCGCAAGGCTGACTACTCCATGATAACCATAGTAATCAACACCGCCACATCAACCCCTGTTGAGATTAACACATCAGGCAAGAACGGAGTGGATAACAGCGTGATACTCAAGAAAGTGGAGACAAACAAGAAGTTCCCTGACTCCACATTTGAGTTCAACGCAGATAAACATAGAGGAATAATAATCACAGACCTTAGATAAGTTGAAAATATTATGAGCTTAATCAAATGTTTAATCATTGGTTCTGGTCCGGCAGGACTCACAGCTGCAATATACGCGTCACGCGCGGGTCTTAACCCTGTAGTTTATGAAGGAATGCAGCCTGGCGGTCAACTGACCCAGACTACAGAAGTTGAAAATTTCCCAGGCTACCCTGAGGGAGTTACAGGTGTGCAGATGATGGAGGATCTCCATAAGCAGGCGGCACGCTTTGGTGCAGAGATAAACTGGGGCATAGCCACAAAAGTTGATTTTTCCAAGAGACCATTCAAGGTAACGATAGACGGCGAGAAAGAGATAGAGGCTGAAACTGTAATCATTGCCACAGGAGCCTCAGCAAAGTACCTTGGACTTGCAGATGAACAGAAATACGCTGGTAACGGCGTATCAGCATGCGCCACATGTGACGGATTCTTCTATCGCAAGAAGACAGTTGCGGTGGTTGGCGGTGGTGACACAGCCTGTGAGGAGGCGCTGTATCTGGCATCGATGTGCAAGAAGGTCTACCTCATAGTGCGCCGCAACGTGCTTAGAGCGTCACAGGTAATGCAAGACAGAGTGCTTAATGCAGAAAACATAGAGGTGCTTTTTGAGCACCAGACACTCGGACTCACTGGTGACGGCGTGGTAGAAGGCGCAGACCTTGTAAAGGGCAAAGGCACAGACCATGAGGAGAAGGTTCACATTGCCATTGACGGTTTCTTCCTTGCCATAGGCCACAAGCCAAACTCAGATGTATTCAAGCCATTCATAGCCACCGATGAGGCCGGTTACATTATAACAGACAACCGCCAGCGCACTAATGTTGAGGGAGTGTATGCCGCCGGCGATGTTGCCGACCCTATATACCGCCAAGCCATAACATCAGCAGGCACCGGAGCCAGAGCAGCAATTGAGGCGGAGAGGTTTTTACTCAGTTGAGAGTTAATGAATATTTCAACTTTTGACGTTACACCACTTGTCTCAGACCCCACCCTCTTTGCGGAGTGGTATGAGAAAATGCCCGCATGGCGCAGGCGGCGGATTGACAGCATGAAGCATGAGAGCGGCAAGGCGCTGTCATTAGGAGTTGGAGTGCTGCTGCACAAGGAGCTCTTAGAGATGGGGATAGAAGAGCCGGATGAAGTGAGTATGAATGAGTTTGAAAAGCCATTCTACAAGGAGCACCCTGAAATTCACTTCTCACTCTCCCACTCCGGCACCATGGCCATGTGCGCCATATCAGACAAGCCCGTTGGCTGTGACGTGGAGCGTCAGCGGCAGCGGGACCTTGACATAGCCAAACGTTTCTTTGCAAAAGAAGAGTATGAACTCATAAAGTCACAACCTACGGAACAGGAGCAGACAAGCATGTTCTTTAGGATTTGGACACTAAAGGAGAGTTTTGTTAAGTGTATTGGAACAGGGCTTTCAACACCGCTTAATGAATTCTCCATTATACCAGAACAGGAGATAATCACCTTAAATCAAATAATAAGCAATTCTGAATACAGTTTTGTTGAATTGAATCTTGATGACGGTTATAAGTATTCAGTTTGCGTAAAAACTAACTGACATGAGGAGTTTACTGCAAGACAACTACAGCGAGTCACAAAGCAATAGTTTTTCAACATGCACGTTCAAAATCCAAAACAAGTTTAGTACAGAACAGAGTAAAGCCATTTTTGCCATTGCGTTTGACTACACAATAGCAAAATTCCTGTGCCAGGGCGATGATGAGTTCACCATCAGTGAGGAGCAGAAAACATTAGACACGGCACTCACCTACACCCCTGCCGAAGCTTCAGAGGAAGACAACATATCATACGAAGTTAGTGAGGAGGCTGACGGTTATACTGTAACCGTTAACTACAACAGCAGCCTTTACACCAAGCCGTACATTGAGAGTTTCACCTCCACATTTAAAACCGTAATCTTAGCAATCCCTGAGAACAAGAGGTTCCGTGACATAGAGTTAGTATCACATGCTGACATTGAAACCATAAACCGCTTTGATGCCACAGAGTTCAGTTACGATGAAAGCCAGACAACCGTAGATTTACTTGAAGAGGCCACCCGTAAGCACCCTGATAACCTGGCTGTTGCATACAAAGAAAAAAATATAACCTACGCAGAGTTCAAGGTTCTCACAGACAATCTTGCGGCATACATTCAGAGTAAAGGCATAGGCAAAGATGATTTTGTATCAGTGCTCATAAACCGCAATGAGATGATGGCAGTCACAGCCTGGGGCGTGGTAAAGGCGGGAGCTGCATACCAACCTCTTGACCCTACTTATCCTGCAGAAAGATTGAACTTTATGTGCCAGGACAGCGGCGCGCGACTACTCATCACAGAAAGAGAATTACAGCCCATTCTCAGTGATTATAACGGAGAAATTATATATACAGACCAAATATACACTCTGCCAAAAGCTGAAGGGTTTAAGTCAGCAGCCACACCAGAGAGTGCAGTGGTGATTATCTACACATCGGGGACCACAGGCACACCTAAAGGTTGCGTTTTGGAGAATCATAATGTACATAGTTTCTTCTACCAGCACCAGAAATCTTTTGAGCTTTCTGAAAATAGCCATATAGCCACATACGCAAGTTTTGGTTTTGATGCGGGCGTAATGGACGTGTTCACCACCCTAATGGCCGGAGCCACATTCTATGTCATACCAGATGAAATAAGGCTTGACCTTGGCAAGACAGATGAGTTCTACTGCAAGAATGGAATAACAGCAGGGTTCATGACCACGCAGGTGGGCCGTATGTTTGCTGAGCACACAACCTGCAAGACCTTAAAGCATCTGATGTTAGGCGGAGAGAAACTTACACCGTTCATACCGCCAGCAAACATAGATGTAATTAACGGCTACGGTCCTTCTGAGACACTTGCATACATTACAAGTTTTCACGTGAAGGATGACAGCACTCTGCAACCTATAGGCAAGGCAAGCCTTAACATCAAGCTCTACGTCATTGACAAATATATGCGCATGCTGCCTGTAGGGGCTTGCGGTGAGCTTTGCATAGCCGGGCATCAGGTGGGCAGAGGTTACTATAACCGCCCTGAGAAAACCGCAGAAGTGTTTGTAAAGAACCCGTTCACACAGGAGAAGGGTTATGAGCGCATGTATCGAACTGGCGATGTGGTACGCTATCTGCCAGACGGCAACATTGACTTTGTGGGCAGAAATGACGGGCAGGTGAAGATCCGCGGATTCCGCATTGAGCTTACAGAGGTTGAGCAGGTAATCCGTAAATTCAAGGGCATTAAGAACGCCACAGTACAGGCGTTTGACAACCCTGGAGGCGGAAAATTCCTGGCTGCATACATTGTGGCTGACACTACTATTGACATTAAAGAGCTTAACGCCTACATCGGGGCGGAGAAGCCGCCATATATGATTCCTGCAGTCACAATGCAGATTGAGAAGATACCTTACAATGTGAACGGCAAGGTGGCTAAACGGGAGTTGCCTAAACCTGAGATAAAGAGTGACGGCGATAAGCAACCGCAGACAGAGATGCAGAAACGCCTCTATAAGATTACGGCAGATGCCTTAGGTCACACAAGTTTTGGCATAGACACAGACCTGTTTGAGGCTGGTCTTACATCAATAGGCTCCATTCAGCTTACTGCTGACATTGCCAAGGAGTTCAACATAACAGTGCAGATACGTGATCTCAAGGAGTGCGGTAATATAGAAGGGCTTGAAAAATTCATACAAAACGCAGAGCCTGACAAGGAGTTTGAAACGCTTGCAGACTACCCTCTCACTAAAACTCAGGAGGGCATTTTCTCAGAGTGTATGGCAAATCCAAACGGCACGGCATACAATAATCCTATATTGCTCAAACTTGGCAGCGGCATTGATGCGGAGAGGCTGCGCAAGGCTGTGGTGCAGACTGTGGAGGCTCACCCGCACCTGAAAACCCGTATCTTTCTTAATGACAGCGGCGATGTAAGACTGCGCCGCCTTGATTCAGACACCATGGCTACGCAAACCGCCATACAGATGGTTAACACGGCAAGCTTTGAGGATATTAAGGCCGGGCTTCTGAAACCTTTCCCACTTATAGGCGGTCAGCTGTTCCGTGTGAACATTATAAAGGCCTCAGAGGGGCTCTTCATGTTTGTTGACATTCACCACATTGTAAGTGACGGCTCATCGTTTGACATCCTGTTTGAAGACATAACAAACGCCTACCTTGGCGGTGATATTGAGAAAGAGAAATTCTCAGGCTTTGAGAAATCACTCACTGAGATGGAGGCCCGCCAAGGCGATGACCTGCCAAAGGCCAAGGCCTACTATGAGAAACTGCTGAGCGGATTTGAGGAGAAGTGCCTGCCTATAAGTGACTTGAAGAGCTGCAGCGAGCAGACCACCGGCTTTTATGAGTTCACGAGCGGGAACGCCCTTAAAATAAAAGAGCTGTGCAAAACAAATAATCTGAGCCTTAACGGATTCTTTACTGGTGCGTTCGGCTTTACCATGGCACGTTACAACGCCCTTGACTACTCCGTTTTTGCGACCATATACAACGGACGCAGCGACAGCCGTTTTGAGCGCTCCATATCAATGTTTGTAAAGACACTTCCTGTAGTCTGCTCCATTACAGACGGCACAGCAGTCAAGGATTACGTGCAGAATATTGCCAACCAGCTTACTGAGAGCATGGCAAATGACATCTACTCCTTTGCAGAGATATGCCATGACTACGGCAATGACTCCAACCTGCTGTTCGCCTACCAGGGAGAGAACTTCAAGTTTGAGAGCCTGTGCGGAGAGCCTACAGAGATAATACCAGTAGCCCCCACCACCGCCATGGAGAACATACTGCTGCAGGTGTTCATTGACGGTGACAACATACTCTACCAGTGCCAGTATCGCAGTGATTTGTTCAGCGCAGAACTTATTGAGCACCTTATACTCAGCTACAGCAAGGCGGTTGAAGAGTTTATGACCAAGTCCACCCTCGGCGATGTAAACCTTCTCAGCTCAAAAGCAGAAAGTTTCTGGGAGAAGATTAAAGGCAACACCGCTCCGTATAATAACGCAGAGACTGTGGTTGACATCTGCAGACGCAGTGCAAAAGAGAATGCAGAAAGGACTGCGGTGGTATATCAGGACAAGAGTTACACCTACGCTGAGGTTGAAGACCTCACAAACCGCATAGCAAGCTATGTAAGCTCAAAGGGGATTGGCAAAAACGACTTTGTTTCTATACTTATAGGACGTACCGAGTATATGCCTATAACCGCCTTAGGTGTGGTAAAAGCAGGTGCAGGGTACCAGCCTCTTGACCCTACATATCCGCAGGAGAGACTCAACTTTATGGTGGCTGACAGCAGCGCCCGACTGCTTATTGCGGAGAGGGAGCTGCGCCCAATGCTTACAGATTACACTGGTGATGTGCTCTATATAGATGAGATAGAGAATCTGCCAAAGGCCGACGGCTTCACCACTCACATTGACCCTGACAACGCCTTTGTGATTATCTACACATCGGGGACAACAGGCACACCTAAAGGCTGCATCTTAGAGCACAGGAACCTTGTATGCTTCTACAACACCCATAAAGGCATTATGGAGCTGACAAATGAGAGCCACGTGGCAAACTATGCAAGCTTTGGTTTTGATGCCGGAATGATGGATCTGTTCACCACCATGATGGCAGGAGCCACCCTCTACATAATACCTACTGACATACGTCTTGACCTTGAGAAGATGGATAGCTTCTTCAATGCAAACAGCATAACCATCTGCTTCATGACCACGCAGGTGGGCCGTATGTTTGCTGAGAGCACCACCTGCAAGAGCCTCAAGCACTTCTTCCTGGGAGGCGAGAAGCTCACTCCGCTCATGCCACCGTCAGGGTTCAAACTCATCAACATATACGGTCCTACAGAGACCACAGTGTATGTAACCTGTGACCTTGTAACGGACGATGACAAGCTACAGCCTATAGGCAAGGCCTTGACCAACACTATAATCTACGTTGTTGACAAGAATATGAACCTATTGCCTCCAGGAGCATGCGGAGAGCTATGCATCACAGGCCCTCAGGTGGGCAGAGGCTACTACAAGCGCCCTGACAAGACATCGGAGGTGTTTGTTAAGAATCCGTTCAGCACAGACCCTGCTTACGCCGTGATGTATCGCACCGGCGATGTGGTGAGGATTCTGCCAGACGGCAGACTTGACTTTGTGGGCAGACGTGACGGTCAGGTTAAGATACGTGGCTTCCGTGTGGAGCTAAAAGAGATTGAGCAGGTGATACGCAGCTTTGCAGGCATTAAGGACGCCACGGTTCAAGCCTTTGACTCCCCTACCGGAGGCAAGTTTGTGGCGGCTTACGTGGTTTCAAACAAGCCTGTTGACATAGATGCTCTGCACGCATTCATAGGGCGTCAGAAACCGCCGTATATGGTGCCAGCCGTAACAACCCAGCTGGACGCCATTCCTCTTAACGTGAACGGCAAGGTGGACAAGCGCAAACTCCCTATGCCACAGATGCAGGGCCGCAAGGCAGGCCGCACCGCAGGCACAGATCTGGAGAAGAAGATTTGTGGTATATTCTCATCGGTGCTTAAATGTGACAACGTCTATGCTGATGATAACTTCTTTGAGATAGGCGGAAGCTCCATATCGGCGGCCAAGGTGCTGCTCAAATGTATGGAGGAGAATCTGCAAGTAGTCTACAAGAACATTTTTGACAACCCTACGCCAGAGAAACTTGCCGTGTTTATAGCAAGCCAGAGCGGAGAGGAACCGTCTGGAGCAACAAACAGTTCCGCTCAAACCACCACTGACAATGATGGCGTGGCTGTGCAGAAGGAGCCTCAACTTGAGTGTAACACACCTGAGCATCTTAATGAGATTAGTCACTCTGACATCGGCGATGTCCTGCTTGTGGGCTCCACAGGATTCCTTGGAATGCACGTGCTGCGTGAGCTGCTGGCACTGCCTGAGCGCAAAATATACTGCCTTGTAAGAGGCGGACAGACTGAGAGTGCGGAGAGCAGGCTCAAGGTTATGGCAATGTACTACTTTGGCGGCCTTATAAGCAATGAGGCTTTAGAGAGCGTAACCGTTATAGACGGAGATATCACAGACAGCAACCTCACACCTAAGTTTGAAGGCTGCAATATTCAGACAATTATAAACTGCGCCGCCTGCGTGAAACACTTTGATGCGGGCGACCTGCTTGAAAAAGTAAACTACATAGGCGTAAAGAACCTTATCAAACTTGCGCTTGACATAGACGCCACGCTTATCCACGTGTCTACGCTTAGTGTGGCTGGTGAGAGCGTGAACGGCTCAATACCTGCGTGGTTCAAACTGAAAGAGAACATGCTATTCTACGGACAGTCTCTTGAGAACAAGTATGTTCACACTAAGTTTAACGCAGAGAGGGCTATACTTGACTCCATTGCTGAGCACGGGCTCAAAGCCAAGATAATGCGCGCCGGCAATCTTATGAGCCGCTGGGGCGACGGTGAGTTCCAGATAAACTCAACCACAAACGGCTTTATGAGCCGCATAAAGGCTTACAACGCTCTTGGCTGCTTCTCTGTTGAAGATATGGACGCCACGGTTGAGTTCTCCCCTATTGACCTTACGGCAAGAGTTATAGTGCTGCTATCAGGCACGCCACGCCAGTTCACTCTGTTCCATGTGAACAACTGCCACAATGTTCATTTTGCCAACATAATAGAGGCAATGGAGATTAACGGCATGCACATAGATGTGGTGCGCCAAGGCGAGTTTGACAGCAGGCTGCAGAGCCGTCTGGCAGATGAAAAGTATAACATAGAGGTTTCCGCACTGCTCTCTTATATGAGCAACAGCGGTGAAAGACGCATTGAGATTGAGGCTGACAACTCATACACAATAAAGGCTCTCTACCGCCTGGGATTCTCATGGCCTATAATTGACCATGGCTATATTGAAGCAGCTATTGAGAAACTTAAAACACTCAGATTCTTCAAAACAAAAGGTAAAAAATGAGCGCAATAAAATATGAAGAGGAACTAAAGCGTGTGTTCATCGCCCATGAGAAGAGCACAAATGTCTTCCTTGACCATACAAACTGGTTATGGGTAGGGCTCTACTCCATCCTGTTTCTACTTGATCTCTTTTTCTTCAAAGCTTTAGACGCCACTATCATCAACATGATATTGCTGGCCTCCTACGTTCTTTTGTTTGCAGCTGTGCATATCTGGGTAAAGAGCAAGGACTTTACAGGAAGGTGGGTGAAATATGTGCTAATGTCGCCTATCCTGTTATCATCAATAGGCATGACCATATTCAGCGAGGCGATGTTTGACGTTGCGTACGTGGCTCTTCTTATGATAAGCAGCGCCTACTATAACCGGAGGGTGGTTTTGAGCATCTCCCTTCTCGGAATTTTCTCATACGCACTGGCCAAGTGTCTCTATCTATTAATTGATTTTGACAACCTTGCCACGGAGTATGAAGAGAGCTTTAGTGAAGATACGCTATGGGTTAGTTTCCCGTTCTTCTTACTATATGTCATATTCTCTGTTTTCAGCGTCCTGAAGGCCATGAGCGGCAAGAAGGAGATAGAAAACTACGTACGTGAATATTGTGAGAACATTAGCATGAATAATGAGCTGAGCGTGGCACGATCCATTCAACACGGTATGTTGCAACCTGAGGCATACATCAC
Organism: uncultured Bacteroidales bacterium; assembly: GCA_900316125.1. GTDB lineage: Bacteria > Bacteroidota > Bacteroidia > Bacteroidales > Paludibacteraceae > Enterocola. The sequence goes on from ONBO01000008.1 coordinate 14,462, forward strand.
GGAAGATTTTGAAATCTACGCCAGCATGAGTTCGGCCAAAGCTGTAGGAGGTGATTTCTATGACTACTACCGCAAGGATGAGCGTTATGTATTCTTTAACATCGCCGATGTTTCAGGCAAGGGACTTCCTGCATCCATGTTTGCCGTAAATACAAATTCTTTTCTCAGAGCGTACTCCACGTGGGACATACCTGTTGACCATGTTTGTAACACCACAAACAAAACCCTGTGTGAGAGGAACCCTGAGAAGATGTTTGTAACTGCATTTGTGGGCTTCCTTGACATTACAACTGGAATGGTCAGCTATGTGAACGCAGGCCATACACCAGCTTACGTGCTACGTGCCAACGGCAGTGTAGAGCAAGTCTGCTCAAAGCCAAATTTTGTATTGGGCAGAAAAGGCAGGTTTTCATATAAGTCAGAACATATAAAATTAGAGTCTGGTGACCGCCTGTTCCTTTACACTGACGGCATAACAGAGGCCATGAGTACAGACGGCACACTATTTGGAAATGACAGGCTTAAACTGGCGCTTGAAGAGGGTGTGAACAATAAGGGCAAAGCCTTGATTGATTTTATACTTGACAAGGTAAATGAGTTTTCTGCAGGTGCGGAGCAGGCTGACGACATGACCATACTTATGCTTGATTACAAGTCAAACTGCAAGTCATACAAAACAGCCACACAAACCTTTGACGTGAGCAAGGAGAATTACAACAGCATCATTGATTTCATAAAGGAGCTGCCTCAAAGTGAGGGATGGTCTCAAAAAATAATTAATAACGCCTGCCTTTGTACAGATGAGACATTTGCGAATCTTGACATGTACGCATTCCCGCCTACACAAACAGAGCGTAAACTAACCATAACCACTACTATATGGGACAATTACTACAAAATAGTTTTTGCTGATAACGGCATGCCGTTTAACCCGCTTGCAGTTAATAGTACAAATGTGACCGAGGGTATAAAAAAACAGCGTAAAAAAGGAGGACTTGGCATTTACATGGTAAAAAACCTGGCAGATTTCACATCATACAAATTTGACAACAAACAAAACATACTTACAATAGAACTATGGAAATAAATATTAAAAACGAGGGGGACGTAACAACCCTGTTGCCGATAGGAAATATTGACTATTCAAATTCCGCAGAGCTTGATCAAAAAATTGAGGAATGTTCAGAAAACGCCAACCAGATTATTCTGGATATGCACGATGTGACATACATTTCATCAGCAGGTCTTCGTATCCTGCTTAACGCCGATGAGTTAATGGCAGACAAAGGCGGCTTCATAATTAAGAACGTCTCTCCATCTGTGATGGAGGTCCTTGTCATGACTGGCTTTGCGGAAGCGCTCACTATTGAAAATTAACAAGTCCTATGGGCAAAACCCATAGGACTTGTTAATAGCAGTTTTGCTCTACTTACGGCACTACAACCTTTACCGCCTCACTACCAACAGTTACCACATACACACCTGCTGTTGGCACTGGATTAGAAACCTGCTTGCCAGCGGTGTTGTAGATACGGATGTCGGAGGCGTCAATGCCTGAGACAGATATGAATTTATCTATTATAGATACTACACGGCTAATACTATATTCATCTATTGAGTCCAATACACCGAGAGTTGTAAAATCTCCGGAATAATGTGCGACCACATTTCCATTGTTGTCATTTGCATCAACTATATAACCATACTTGGTACCCTGCGACAAGCCTGTTAAATTAAAACGGTATCCACTAGTGTATGCATTTGAGGCCCTAACCTGAGCGGAACGTGTTGTACCCGCATTCCCAAAATCAATTGAAACCAACTGCCCACTCTGATTGAACTCGAGTGTACAATATCTTACATCATTAATTGTAATTTCCACATTATACGTGGATGCCGTTGGTATATTAGGCCAAACAATTTCAGCAGAAGTCGTTCCTGGGATCACAACAACAGTTGGAACTTCATCATCCACCACCTCAGCATCAATGCACTGTATATGCACAAACTTACCCCAATGCTCATTGTTCTCATAATTCTCAATTCTTGAACATGGAACATGTAGAATAATATTTTCATAACCTTTTGTTGAACATATATCTTTTGTCGTATATGGAGGATTTCCAGATAGGCAAGTTATGGAAATTCCAATAGTATTAAAAAAAGCATATCTGCCAATCTCCTTGACCGAGCTTGGAATATATACGCTTGAAATACCTTGTACATCCATATAGGCGTTTCCACTTATTTGGGTCACATCGTCAGCAAAAACCAAATTGACGGCACAACTGCTTAATGAATTAGCAGCAAACAAAGACTCTCCTGTATGTACAACAACATCTTGCAAATTATAACAACCGTAAAACGCCTTTTCTCCGACCGCATTTACTCCATTTAGTATTTCTACCGTTTTCAGATATGTCATGCCAGAATAAAAAGATATAGGAATCTCAGTCAAGCCTCCGTCTACAATCAATTTATCAATAGTGTATTTCCCAAAATGAGAACGTAATTGAGTATTACAATCTACAGCATTCCATACAATAGATGATAGAGTACCCGTTGCGGGGAAAGCATTATCTCCTATAAATTTTATGCTCTTGGGTATCTCTATCGATGATAGATTTGCACAATCATAAAATGCTTTGCTATCTATTGACACAACGTCAAATATCTCATTATCATATTCAATGGAACCTGGAATAACAAGACTCTCTGATTTATTCCCATCTGCAAAGCCCATAACAGAAAGAGTCCTTCTGCTAAGCATTCCGTCAGTGTCATCAATAATCCTATACTTAATTCCATTAAAAACTATTGTCAAGTAACAATATATGTGTGACACATTCGTATATACAATATTTGCACACGGAAAATCATCTGGATTCTGAAGGAAACGATGCATATAATCCTTATTATTTCCAATCAACGCTCTATAATACATAGGTTTCTCGGCTATAGATTCCACCACCAATGAAGAATAATCGTGACTTAAACCATCACACTTACCACACCCTTCATAATTAGTTCCATTTTTTTGAATTGGAGCCCAAGTAATGTTATCTTCTGATTGAAACCACATAAAATACAAACACCCCTGACGATTTAACATTATACTCATTTGTTCATTTGGTATAGCGTTAAGGACAACATTATCACCGCAATGTTCCGTAAGAATATCATCACTATCCATATATGGTTCAAATGGGGACTCAGCACTTGTTGCAGCCATTTTTACCACTGGATGGCATACCGAGAAACAAATGTCATCTATTAACACGTCATTTCCTCCTCCAGTCTCGCCTATATTCAGGATCTGTATGGTTATGTCACCACTACCATCGTAAAACACAGAAGTGTAATAGCGATTCCAGCCATCTTTAATGCCTGCTTGCACGTTACCATCCACCATTATTGAGCCTGTTTGATCAAGCATGCGCAAAACAATGTTTATTTCACGTGTTTCACCTCTGCCACGGTTCCAGTCTGCGTTAGCAAACCATGCTGAAAAATTGAGCCATACATTGTCACATCCTATTTCAGCGGCAGTAATTGTTTTCTGCATGATAATATCATCAGTCTTTTGCCCATCTTGGCAATTAATAAGCAGCATACCGCCGTATACTCCATCTTCAGCACTTCTTTGAGTATGGTCATAAATAGAACGGAACCAGTAGTCAGCCTCCTCACGTACAGGGGTATTATCCTGTCCGCAAGTGCGTGGATTTGCTGTTATGGCATATTTGCCGTCACCTACATTGCTTGTAGCTGCGTATGTGTACTGCATGCCTTGGTATGAGTTTCTGGCGTCTTCAGAGGCAAGAGTTCCAAAGTCCTCCTGCCATATTATACCGGAAATTTCAGTACATTCAAGAAAACGTTCCACCCTTAAAGTGTCTGAAGTTGCAATAACAGCTCCATCATCATTTATGGCTGATATGGTGTATAACGTTGTTCCAACTGGAGGATTTATATTAATAACATCCATTTCACTATACTCTGTCAATTCGTGATAACCAGATTCACCACCTATTATTCTTTCATACAAATGCAAATGCTTTGCTGTCACAGGAGGTTCCAATGACACTGAAAAATTTAAGTTTGTACCATACGATGCCACCAGAGGATCTCCTTTTATGACTTTTATATATCGGGGAGTTCCATAAATATAAAACTCGTTCATTGCAAACACGCAATCATAGCCCTCAGTATAGTTTGCTCTGCGTATCTCAAAAACAATGCTTGAGCCACCTACAGCAGATGGATATGAATAGCTGTCAAGATACTCACCTATGTTCCATTGGATTTTCTGGCTACCCTTGTCAAATGTATATTCAGCAACCCTATCTGTTGCACCTGCAGGACCCGCCCATAACTCAAGCTTGGTTTTATTGCCAGCCACAAGAGTGACAGTGGTTTTTAAATATACGTCTGTATTAGCATTATGCTCTGTACTTATGGATAACACCTTACCTTGTGATCTAGGGGCATGAAAGTAAAGGCAGTTAACATCCGGAGCTCCGTAGGTGAAAGAGGATGAAATGTTTGAGGCCACATTTGTTACAGCATAATATGGAGCCGCAGATGTCCCCCCATTGCCAAACCCAGTTCTTTTCTCCGTATATGCGGCATCCATCTGCAATGTCGCTGATTTAGGATATACTACAACATCTCCAAGAGGGAATGTTGTAAGGTCTGTTGTTGATTCTGCATCCTCAATTGAGAATGTGGTGGAGGCCACAACGTTCATGCCTAAATACTGTGACTTTTCGATAGGATAGTTCTGTATAGGCGTACCAGCATACACTGCACCTGCAAATGTGCCAAACAGAAATGTAATTAAAACTTTAGCGATGTGATTTTTATTCATAGTACAAAACATATATCATTCAAACATTTCTGCAAAATAGTCCCTCTCAGATTCATACTCTTTGTTTACAAACTTACGGAACCAGTACATTACGCCCTCATAATGATCTTTATAAGAATCTCTTCCACTTGGATGGCCAGCATACAAGAAAACACGTTTCATCTTGTCATCGTAGTAAACATTCTGGAATATCTTAATGACACCATCGCTGGCAAAATGACGTATTGCGAAATCATATATCTCACCACCAAAACAAACTATAATATTAGGATTAAGTATTTCTAATTCAAGGCTCAAAAAATTATGATACTTATATATATACTCTTTAAGCACTTTAGATTCTATATCTGGACCTCCAGGCTGCTTCTTACACTCAACCATTACAAAAGGAACTGAATCTAACAAACTGTTTATTTTTTCTTTATTGATTTCTTCTATCCAAATTTGTCTATCTGATTTTTTCCCTACGCTAGAGAGTGAGTAAAACAGATTTTTGATTTTTAAAAAGAAGGTTGTGTCTGACTTACCTTTTGTCAGCCAAGTCCTATTATCATCATCCCAAAAATCTTTACTTCCCTGATTTTGGTCTTTCAGAAGAAATGCTATTCGCCTTTTTGCTTGGCACCACTCCTTTTCTGCTATATCTTCAGTTTTACCTTCTGCCAAAACAATCCCATCTTTCACAAAGTGTTTATCACACTCGTGCTCCGCATTTCTAGCACTTTTATCTTTCCATTCAGCAAAAAGGAATTCCAATTGTCGGTTAATATTTCTCATCATTGATTCTATTGGATTATACTGTATAAAACTCAAATACAGACATAAAAAAAAGCGGGACTCGCACTGTTGCTCGTCCTGCTTTTAAAGGCTCTGGAATGCCCATTGTGAAAGTCCGAGCAACAAGAAGCCCACGCCGTATGCAATGACCTACGGCATAAAGCCGTAAGTGTAATCACACACTCGCAGGCATTCATTGTTGCATTGTTTCCTTCACAATTGAATTTTCCAGATTCTTAAAAGCAGAAACAAAGCGTCAATAAACGCCTATTAATATGTCTTAAACCCACCCTCTGCCTTTCACTAAAGGCTTCATAGTGTGAGTTATGGCTACAAAGTTATAAAAAACGAGAGCAAAAACAAATAAATTGTTTGTTTTTGCAAGAAAATTAAGTGAGCGGGCTGAAAGAAAACTCGCTCGATTTCAGGGAGCGAGCTTAAGTTTCTGAGAATTCTTCCCTCATTTTTTATTTTATGAAAGTCTTGATTTAAAATCCATCATCTCATGCAAAATTCTTATAATCCGGACATCACCGTCAGTAAGGAAATCATAGAATATGATGTGGTGCTTGAAACGATGCCCGTATAAACCTGACTGAATTTCATTATACTTTTTGTCAAAGTTCATATACTCCTGATTTGTTATTTGGCGGAGTTCCCTAACAATCCCTCTATAATATTCGTCAGCAATCTTTTCAGACCATGTAGAACATGTATAATTCCAAATGCCATCCAAATCATCAACAGCCCTCTGTGTTAAGTGAAATTTAGCCATTATGTCTTCTCTCTTTGAGTAACTTCAGATGCTCTTCAGAATCAAAATCTTCACACAATCCGCTATTTATACCATCCGCAATAGCAAGTTTGAGATTATTAACCTTTATCTCATTTTCTTCTAACGCTCTTAAGCCCGCACGGATTACTTCACTGGCATTATTATACCTTCCTGTTTGAATGGCCCCATATATAAAAGCCTCAAAATGTTCACCTAATGCTACTGATGTTGTCCTCATAATCAATTTATTTTTGGCAAAGTTAGCAAATATTGGTAACAAAGAAAACTTTTAGGGCAAAAAATTTTATGGTTTTTACCCAAAGAACTATAAAAATGATTTAACAAGGCCATTTTTTGACGGTCAAAACAAGGGCACACGGTGCCCCGTGCGAAGCACGAATAAAAACAAGGATTTAACGCAGACCATAGTTATGGACAAGCCATAACTATGGTCTGCGTTGGAAATGCGAAGTTAAGTCCTGCAGCGTTAAATTTTTCAAGCACCGCCATATTCACCTTTGAAGTCTCTTCAAAGGTATTACTCTCACGAGGAGCTTTGATGTAATATACAAAGAGTATATTCAGTGAGAAATCTCCAAAACTCTCAAAGGTGGCAGTAATATCCTTGGTGATATGGTCGTTCTCCTTCGGCAGAGCCTTCAGTATAGCAAGCGCCTCCTTCATCTTGGCAGGAGGAGTATCGTAGGTCAAACCTAATTTACAAACAACCTTACGAGTAGGTTCTGATGTTATATTGGTGATGGCGCTATTTACAAGATTACTGTTAGGAATGCTTATAATACGGTTATCAAGCGCTTTTATCTTTGTGGTTCTCAAACCTATATCCTCCACAAAGCCGTCAATACCGTTTGCCTGTATTCTATCCCCGATACGCAGAGTCTTGTCAGAAAGAATGGTAAGACCTCCAATGAGGTTTTTCACCGTTTCCTGAGCGGCAAGAGCCACTGCCACACCACCAATACCAAGAGTGGTAACCAGCGCGGCGATGTCAACACCCAGCAGCTCCAGTGACCATATAAGGGCAAGGAACCACAAAACAAAAGATACAATCTTCTTTATGGTCTTTACCAGATTTATGTCAAGAGAACTCTCATTACCATACTTCGCTTTTGAACGCTTATACGCCCTGTCCAGAATGGAATCAATCAAATCCACTAAAAACCAGATGGCGTTAATCACGAACACCACCATGTAGCCACGAGTCACACTCTTCTGATACGGCTGTATAAACGGCAGTTTCTGTATTGTGAACCAAGATACCACAAGCACAAACGCAATTACAAACGGCGTGCTGAATATAAGTTTCAGGAATGCGAAGAATATGCCGTTATGCTCGTCAGTTAACTTCTTTATAGGATGTTTACCCAACCATATCAGCAGCGGGCACAGCAGCACACTGCCAATGAAGATGCAGATTGGGACTATTTGTTCAGGATCTATACACATATATTTTAGTTTAATCGGTTATTCGTTTAATCGGTTAATCGATAAAATCCTCAGTTCTCAGGTTATCACCTAACGGTCATCAGTACATCACCGGTTCACCGGTTCACCGATTCACCTTCAGTCATCACCTGTTTTGCCCACAGTATCAGGAACCCGTCAGGATATGTGTTCAGAAGACGTCCATCTTCAAAATTATAATCTGGATATGTTTTACGCAGATACTTTACAGCTGGCGCAATTTGTGAGCTGCCAGACGTTGCGAACGGAATAATCTTCTTACCAGTCAAATCATTATTCTCAATCCATGAGTTTATTATGCGCGGGCATATACCCCACCATATTGGGAAGCCTAAGAATATCACTTTGTATGAGCGAATGTCAGTACACATCTTAATGGTGGTACGCTCCGTAGGGTCATTCATCTCAATGCTTGAACGTGACTGTTTGTTGCGCCAGTCAAGGTCCTCTTCAGTGTAAGGAACAAGCGGAACAATCTCCCAAAGGTCAGCATCGGCGGCGGCAGCCAAATCCTGAGCCACCTTCTTTGTCTTACCTGTTGCGGAGAAGAAAGCCACAAGAATCTCCTTCTTTGGAGCAGGAGCCTCGTCAGCACGTGAAGCGTCAATCTTTAGTTCCTGAGCAGAAACACCCGCCACTGTTAAAAGCGAGAAGATAAGAAGTATTAGCTTTTTCATAGGGCATAAAATTTGTTGTGCAAAAATAAAGATTTAAGTTGAAAATTGAAAATTGAAAGTTGAAAATTGTTAAGACATCTAACGTGTAATGCTATGTTAAACAGTATTTTGTAACCATTCTGTAAAAACAGACAAAAACTTAAGCTTAACAGTACAAAAAAATTTAACTTTCAATTATCAATTTTCAACTTTCAACTATCTTTGCCCTCTCTAACAATCAAACGCGTATGAACATTAAGTCTCTACTCCCTACCCCAGCCTTTTTCAAAGTGATGAAAGGCTACACTTCAAAGCAGTTTTCAACCGACCTCATGGCAGGTATAATAGTGGGCATTGTGGCAATCCCGCTCGCCATTGCTTTTGGTATTGCGTCAGGCGTGGGTCCAACTGAGGGTCTTATAACCGCCATAGTGGCAGGATTTATGATATCGTTGCTTGGAGGAACAAAAGTTCAGATAGGCGGCCCTACAGGAGCGTTTATTGTTATCATCTACGGAATAATACAGCAGCACGGCCTCACGGGACTGATGATAGCCACCATCATGGCGGGCATTCTGCTTATCTTCATGGGACTGTTCAAGTTAGGAAGCGTAATTAAGTTCATACCCTACCCTGTGGTAATCGGTTTCACAGGCGGTATTGCGCTGACCATCTTCTCCACTCAGATGAATGACTTCTTTGGTTTGGGAATTGAGAAGGTGCCGGCTGACTTCATAAGCAAGTGGATATGCTATGCAGAGAACTTCACATCCATCGAAGTCTGGTCATTTGGTGTGGCGCTCATAAGCCTGCTCATAATTATCTTCATGCCTAAGATTTCAAAAAAGGTGCCAGGTTCACTTGTAGCAATAATAGTCTCTACACTTGCAGTCTGGATTCTGAAGAACTACACCAGCTTTGAGGGTGCCAAGGCTATCACCACGATAGGCGACCTTTACACTCTCCCTTCAGGTATTCCTGCACCAAAAGCTCCAAGTTTAGAGCTTGCAGAGGGTGAGACAATATATTCTCTTATTCAGACACTCTTCCCTGCAGCATTCACAATAGCAATACTTGGCGCCATAGAGTCACTGCTCTCTGCGGTGGTGGCAGACGGTGTGGTTGGAGGCAAGCATGACTCCAATGCGGAGCTTGTGGGCCAAGGTATTGCAAACATAGTGACTCCGTTCTTTGGCGGTATACCTGCCACTGGCGCCATTGCCCGTACCATGGCAAACATTAACAACGGCGGACGCACCCCTGTGGCTGGCATGGTTCATACAGTGGTGCTTGTGCTTGTACTGCTCTTTATGGGAGGCCTTGTGGGGCTTATCCCTATGCCATGCCTTGCAGCAGTGCTGGTGATGGTTGCATATAACATGAGCGGCTGGAGAACATTTGTATCGCTGGCCAAGAACCCAAAATCTGATTTCGCAGTGCTGATGACCACCTTTGTTCTCACTGTAGTGTTTGACCTCACCATAGCCATAGAGATTGGCCTTCTGCTTGCCATATTCCTCTTCCTGCGCCGTATCAGTGAATCTGTTCAGATTAAAGACTTCCATGATGAGATAGACCCCAATGTGGAGACAGACGTGGCATCACATGAGGAGAAACTTCACATCCCTTCAAAAACTGAAGTTTATGAGATTGAGGGCCCGTACTTCTTTGGCGTAGCAAACAAGTTTGATGAGATTATGGGACACTACGCAGAGACCCCTAAGGTGCGTATTATACGTATGCGCCGTGTTCCATTCATAGACTCCACCGGTATTCACAACCTTGAGACCCTCTGCCAGCAGTCCAAGAAGGAAGGCATACAGGTAGTGCTCTCAGGCGTGAAACCTCAAGTGCATGACACTCTCCGCAAGGCTGGATTCTTCCATACCCTGCCAGAAGAGTTTGTATGCTCACACATTAACATAGCCCTTGAAAAAGCCAGAGAGATTGTTGGGGAGTAAGTCACATCCGTTAGAATACAAAAGAGGATGAACAAATCGTTCACCCTCTTTTTTTCATCATTTGTTTGAACAAACAAGCTCTCTTTTATTTTTTAGGCGTAGAGTTTGCTTTGGCCATTGCCTTCTTTATTTTCTTTTCAGCACGGTTAAGTTTCTTGTTATATTTCTTAACAGCTTTCTCTATTGATTTCTTAGAGTGCTTGAGCGTTAGGTTATAATTGCTCAGTACAACAACCTTATCCCTAATGGCCTTTACCTCATCCAAGGTCTTCACATTCTCAATGTTCGCCTCAATTTCATCAGTAAACGCTTTTTCAGTACGCACACGCTCACCGCGTTTCATTGTAGCAAGCTTGCCACTCTTTACCAAGTCAGAATACTTGGTGTCAAAGATAGGATTCTTAAATGTGGCGGCCGGTGCATCGTCCGCATTCCAGTTAGTAAGATTAAGCACAAAGAAAGCTCCAGCACTCTTTACAAGAATGGCATTACCACCCTCCTCATACGCCTTTTTAACAGCCTCAGCAAGGAACTTCTTATTCATCTTTTTAACGAGCGATGACTGGAATATAACAAATGGCTTGTAAGCGTTTACAGATATTATGTCATAGTCACTCTTAATATCCTTCTCATTAAAATAAACGTGTACCTTGCCTTTAATGGCCAACTCCTCATCAGATTTCATCCTGGAGTTGTAGTTATTGTACATTGATTCAACAGAGTAAACCTGGTGGCTGCACGATGAGCAGATTGCAGAAACAGCCACAGCACACAATAAAAGTTTTAGTGTCTTCATAAACAGTAGTGATTTAAGGGTTAATAATAAATTTGTTTCTGCAAAATTACTACACCCGTCACAACTGCACAAAGGGCTTATTTGGGCTTATTTTATGGAGCCACTGTGGGAATTTGGATTCCTGTATTGATTCCTTTTATCTGATTTGTACGCGTTTTGTGTGAGAAGCATTACTTGAATATATCTGGAGGAAGACAATATTCCAGCTTTCCTTCATTATCCCTCAGTTCCATAAGCAAACGTCCAAGCAGATTTGGACCGACATACTTTCCTCCTACCAACTTCACGCCCCAAGTGTCTGCATGGGGTTTATTGAAATTTGTCTGGTCTTCAACAATTATCATCCCTTTACTGCTGTCTAATGCATCTCTAAAATCTTTGCTCTGCTCATATTTGGTAACCAAACAGAACTTCATTACGTCAACTATTATTGATGCCCAATCAGGCCGAATCTGCTCTGGATATGAACTTGCAATTTTTCTGGCTATATATTTTGGATTCCCTTTGAGACTATTATATACGGAATCTCGGGCTTCCGGCGTGGCCATCTTCATTACCTGATATAACCGCTCTGATGTGTCGTATTTCTTACCTGCAACCGTAAGTGGTGTATGAGCAAAATTAGAGAAAACACCCCATTCTTCTGTTATCTTATGAATGCGGGCTACGTTCTCAGCATCGTACGTTTCAATAGAGTAATACTGAGGATAATACCTCTTAATCATTTCATGTACTCTCATAGTTCTTTTATTAATCTTTTAGATTCGGGCAATGCTTTCCCTCTACTATTATAATCTACCGTCTCAATTCTAATAATTCTGACATTTTTTTCATTACATATCACCCTATCTAATGGAGATTGTGGATTCCTCCAGGTATGAGGCCATACAATTGCAATTACACCTATACTATCCAAGAAATCAGAAGCCGCTTTTTCTCCAATTATATCTACCTTCTTTTTTCCTGTCAGTTCTTTGGCCAACCATTTACGAAAGTGTTTACCATCTTGAATCTCCTTTTGAGGAATGCTTTTTCCAAGTATCTTTTCTGCTCTAATGATTATTTCTGCATCAACTTGCTTTCTGATGTGTATATAATGCCCCTCTGTCAATTCCGGCACTTCCACTGTATAAATATAGGGAACTAAGGAGACGTCGTGGCATGCCTTTCTAGCGTATAACGCAGCAGAGCTGAATTCTGTAGAAAGGTATATTCCATAACCGAACTTAATGTTTCCAGCCCCTTCTAGGGTGTGAGACATGTCAAATTGATTAAACAGAGCAGAGCTCCCATGATATAATGTTTCCATAACAAACTTCAAAATTAGCCCTCAACCATGTTCTGCATCGGGGATTCTTTATTTCGCAAATTTATAGAAAAAGAACGATTTTTACAACTACACTATAATAAGCCCAAATAAGCCCTGACAGATTCCTTGCTCACTTCATAAATTGAAATTAACTTCGTGAAGAAAAAAATCACAAATTGTAAACAATCGTGCAGAAAGGCTGCGCAGTTAAGCTCTACCTTTGCATCGTGATTCAGTTTTAACAACTAAAAAACAAGGCATTATGGAAGAACCTAAGATTATCAGAGAGAGAAAGAACAACTTCCTTGACGTGGTGCACGGCTGGAGTGGTGTAAACAACCAAAAAATGATACCACTCAATGAGATTTCAATGAGCAGGCTGCTTGGTAAGCAGTTTGAGGGTGCTTTCGCTATAGTGTCAGCAAGCTCGTGTAGGAAAACACCAGAGGAGAACGATATGTGCGCAAAAGAGATGTATAGTACAATTAGGAATAGCGGGTTCTGTTTTATACCTGCGTTTGGAGGTTTCTCTGAGATTGACGTCAAGACTGGTGAGCAGGTCAACTACACATACGAGACACTTGCCATAATACTCTGCCATGACAGAGATGGCAAGGAGATACCATTCCAAAGGTTGTACGATTTTGTCATAAATCTAGGGGAAAAATATGAACAAGAGAGTGTGATTATAAAATCACCGCAGGAGAATCCTAAATACATTGTAACAACAGCAAGAGAGCTTAACGATTTGACACAAATGCATTTCGCAAACATGGCAAGCAAACTAAGTAGCGTGGGCAAAAACAGGTTCTCTTTTACCAGGCAATATCTAAACCCAACTTTTGAAACATTATTTGAAGGGCATCGCCGGTTCTTACGCGGAGAGTTATTCCTCAAACCTACAGAAGCCAGAAACGTACTTATAGAAACTGAGGCTCTGGCCATAAAAGAGATCTGTCCCAATCTTATAATGCGTTGGGTTGAAAGCAATAGGATTGGTCTTATTACTGCATTCAAGAATGTAAAAGAGGACGCTGAACGTAACAGGGAGCTTATGGCTGCGCTACTAAGAATGGGCTACGGGGTGATAAAAGTACACGGGGCACACTGGGTAAACCAAGAAGAGACATCAGACCAAAAGGAATATCTGCTTGTTGTCAACAGTGACAACAAACCAGATTTCTACAAAAACCTTTTCCACCTGTCAGAATACTATAACCAAGACTCCTTCTGTTACAAGGCTAAAGGGGATAGCGTTGCATATAATATAGGTTACAACACCAAAGCAGAGAACGGAACACTCATTAAAAATATGACTAACGAGTTTATGACGCACACCCACACTGCGCTAACAGAAGAAATGATGTGGTACAAAAACCAAAGTTTAGGGGCTAAAGAAAGTATCGCCTATGCTTGCAGAAACGTGATAAAGTACCTTAAAGAAAAATATTAACCTTAAAACACATTATTAATTATGAAGATTTTTGTTACAGTATGTTTATTCCTCTGCGCCTTTAGTTACGGCGTATATGCCCAGCATGGTTCAGTAGAGGACATAAATTGGGAATTTGACACACAAAAGCAGATGATTAAGAAACACTCATACGGTTACCTGTATGTGGAGTCAGAGTTCTTCAACACAGAAAAAGAAGCGGAACAGAATGCAAAAAACCAGCTCGGCACCAAGATAGAGACATGGGTCAAAAGCCAAGGATTTCAGCCAAAGGAATATATGCCCAAACTCAAGAAACGCATCAGCGTAAAGGAGTATGTTGAGTTTATGCCTAAATACAGGTACAAGTATTTAGCATACATCCTTAAATCAGACATAACTTCCCTACTCTATGAAGACGAGGAGTAACCATTAACCCCAAACCATAAAACACACAAGACCATGAAGACACGTATTTTTACCATTATTTTAGCACTATTGTGCTGCACCCTAACCATCAGTGCCAAACACGTAAAAGGCCAGGAGCCAAACCTTAGTGACGTGGATTCAAACCCAGCATACCTGCACTTAGTAGGAGCCAGATATGTGAACGGTAACGTGAAAGGCATAATATATTTTGTCTCCAAAGACCGCCAGAGAATTAAAATCATACCCTATAGTCCCACAATGTGTAGTAAAGAGACCCACCTTCCGTACAACGATGCCATTATTTGTTTGAGCAAATACGGATTCCAGCTGCCCACACGTGAAGAGGCAAGAAAGATTTTCAAGAACATGAAACTCATGCGCTGGAACATGAACTACACCGATGCTAACGGAGTCACTTGGTCACTACCATCAAACAATGTCACTTTGTACTGGACAAGAACCACCCACATATCAGGTAATATAACAGTATGTTACATGGATTATCCAGACGAGGACCAATGGGCAACAGAAGTAAGAAAATATGGAGACTTAAGGCGTATGGGATATATAGGCACCAAGACTGTGCCGTTTGACATGAGCTACATCTACCCTTCTTACTATTCTCTGGAGATTAACGGAAAGTGAAATTGTCATACAATAATAAAAATGATACGTATATCTACATCAAAACGTAAGGGTGTGACTAAACCCAATGTTTAGCCACACCCTTTACCGTAGTACTAAAGCGATGTATACTAGTTCAAAAATGGCATAACCTTCATATAGTTGGCTTGTCTTGCCTTTCCGGTAATAAGGAACAAGTCAATTAACCACCATAATCCAAATCCTCCGAATGTCAATAATTTGCCAATGCCAGCACCCACGCTTCCTACTAAGAATCTATCTATTCCTAGAGCTCCAAAGAAGAATGAAATCACCCATATCACTGTTGGGTTTCTTAACTCTGCTGACATTAAAACGGCAAACCTGTCATCAGACATTGTTGCCATTTTTGACTGAATGGTTGCCAAATCCATTGTTGTAAAATAATTTGATTTGGCTGCGACAAATGTGTCAATTTTGTTTTTTTCCATAGTATTACATGGTGTTACAATCGCTATGACGTCTCGAGTAAACATATAACGTTGCAACTTTTAAAGGTTATTATATTAATCATTAAACCTACACTCGAATTAGGCCTTATCAAGTTCCTTGTAACAGTAACATCCCAAATCCAATGACTACGACAGTAGCAATAGCCACCTCCAAAATCATACAAATGACAGCGACCCAAATACCTATTGTCATATTTTTTTTTGCATCGTCGATTAATAATTGGGCTAAGTCATACTCTCTCGCCAGCATATAGTTTGAGGCTTTTTCATATTTATCGTATGCTAATACAAAAAATATCAAGGCAATATATTTACATAACATGAAACATATTACAGCCCATACAATCGCAGAGGTACTTTTAATTTGCCTTACAATTTCTACAGTGTTATTCATTGGTAATTTGATTTATTCCTCAAGGAATATACTGCCCCTATTTTGTCCTAGTCCATTTATATTGATGTAGTCTAACTGAGCCCCATTTCTCTCAAAGAGTAACACTCCATTCTATAGACTCAGATAATTACGAATATATTTTGATTACCACTGTTGTTCCATCACCTTAACCTGTTGTGATTGTTGTGTACGGTAATCATATACTTCAAATGTCAAGTTTGAGGGGTCAAAAAAACATTGATATTTATCAGCGCCATAATAATCAACATTTGCCATAAACTCAGGCATTAATATCCAATCCAAATCGATGTCATAATACCATCCAACAGTCAAATACGTTTCTTCGTTCCACTCCATTCTGCACTTATAAAGTTTATGTCCAGACTCATCTTTACCAAAAACCTCACTGAAAAATTTTATTTTTGCTTTTTGACCAATTTGAGTTTTACTGCCATCTCCGTAGGGATTGACGAAATAGCTGACATACGATTTCCCGAAAAAGGTGGCAGCTTGTTTTTCTTCTTTCATCCCCCGGCAAGAAGTTAATAAAAATGTAAGTGCAAAACATCCTAGAAAAATGCAACCGATAGATAATAAGATCTTTTTCATAAAATATAAGGTTTAAACAGTTTAGATGTGCTTTATGGGAGACATCATTATCCCTATTATGTGTTTCACTTAAATAAATTAATGTTTTTGTTTGATGATAAAAATTTATTCGTCATAGAACTGGTAGCTATATGTGTAGATGTTGTATTGTCTTCCACCATAATCTTCAAGATATGGATCATCATTGTCGCGTAATATAGCTCCATCTGTCCACATACCACTTGTGACTTCAATTTTATCTCTCAAGACGTTATTTCCTGCAAATCCATAAGAATAGTATTCTGTGGTACTAAACAAGCCTTCCGTATACTCACCAAAATCATGCATGAGCAGGTTTCCATTCTCACTGTATAAGTATGTTTCATAGTTTTCTAAGCATTCATATTCGTGAGTTATATAAGAATTCTCACCTCTATGTACGGTTGTCTCTCCATTTTTATTCCATTTGTTTTCTGTTTGATTGAGAATGAACTCTTCAATTTTTTCAAGTTTGTTCTTGGAGTAGGAATATTCCTTCTTTACTGGTTCATAGCCTGATTTTCGTATAGTTTCAATACTTACATTACCCTTGTTGTCATATTGGTACTCATATGAGGCAGTCTTTTTTTGAGAGCCTCGGCGTTCTTGTCTAAACTCTTCTTTTTTAATTAGGAATCCATTCTCGTCATACTCGTATGTGGTGCGTAACGTGGTACCATCTTTTTGTTGCTCTTCTGTTTCACTTAGTTTATCCAGATTACTATAGTAATAATAACGTGTCGTCGACCAGTATCTTCCATTCTTTTTGCAAGTTGAAGTTTTAATTTTTGGAGCCTTCTGTTCAATATTATCACTTGGGGTTTCACTCGAATTGCCGCATGATGTGAATGTCAATATCAATGCAGCGAAAAATAATGTGTAATGTTTCATAATCATTTAATACTTAGAGGTGTTTTATTTGTAAGATCTTTAATAATTTACATATTTGCAACAATCTTTTTTTACTTAAAGTTCGGTGTAAAGTATTGTCGTGAGCAAACAAAAAAAATAGCGTGAATCTTAACAGATTCCCGCTGTCCGAAGGTATTTGGCGTAACCCACACCGCACGAAAACAAGTTAAGCCCACGCTACAAAGCATAGGCATTTTTCCTTGTTCTTCCGCAGTGTTAAAATCGCCAAATTTTATCGGACAGAAGAAATCAAGCAAAATGCTTATAGAATATTAAAATTCAGTACGCTAACCGAGTGAGAGTTTATATCTCTCAATGCAAATATACAAATTATTTTGTAATATGCGTACAGAGTGCGATGTTATTGTAAAAAAAAAATATGTATGGGTTACTTACCCCCAGTTGTTGGTGGACTCACCTCCTGTCAGGCTATCAACCTCTTTAATGCTGATTCCACCAAACCATTTTGTACTAACAGCATACCTGCCACCTGGCTTAGCCGTGATTTCAGCAGAGCCAAAGAGACCTTTCATTTTTACCTTGATGTTAATTGGTTGTGCGCTCTCAAACGACGCTATCTCTCCAACATTACATTTAGCCAAAGTGTTTCCTTTTGAGTCATACACGTAGCAACCAAGAATGGTGTCTGTCTTAGGGAATTGCACTCTAATGACATTTGCTCCTTTGATTGGTGTTCCACAATTTGGACATGTTGCGGCATTTGAACTAACTTCCTTTCCGCATTCCGGACATTTAACTAAAGCCATAATAATAGTAGTGATTTAAGGGTTAATAATAAATTTGTTTCTGCAAATTTACTACAACCCTCACAAAGCCGCAAAGGGCTTATTGGGGCTTATTTGCTGCCATACTTTACCTTGTTAGTGTAGTTATGGAGAAAGTTAAGCAGGCTGTCACACTTGGTGGTTGAATTACTGCTTGGACCGCACATATCATATAGGCTGGCATACTTATTCACCTCTTTTAGTGCCTTAGAAAGAATTTCCTCATCACTATTGTTGTAGATGGCGGCAATGTCAAATTCATATTTAATGTGAGCTCGTATGTCTCTCATCATATACATCATGCTCAAACGCCTGTACTTCTCAAAATGAGCATTTGCAAACTCATTATATGGCAATGGTATGTTTGCTATCTCCTCAACGCACTTGTTATACCAAACTGTGTGGAGACTGTCTGACTTATGCTTTATTTTTACAAGAATCTTGGGCTCAGATGTTTTTTCATCAAGCTCATCATCTTCTGGTGACTCCTGATACTGTTCCACCAGAGCATCATGTTCTTCTGGTGTCAACTCAATCTGAGAGTAAAAGTCATCATCATTAGCAGGGAATAGTTCAAATTCAGATTCTTCCTGTTTAGGTGCTGGTTCAATGGGTTTTGCAGTCTTAGACTTGGGCTTTTTAACAGGCAATGGCTTAACCTTGGCACTATCTTGCTTAGGCGTCTCTTTCTCCTGCTGAACAATGGCTATAGTGTCAGCAGCCGCTATGGTATCCAACACAGCGGTCTGTACTGGTTCAATTGGCGGCTCAGGCTCTGCAACTTGCCTATTAGCATAAATAAACCAAGCAAGAGCACATACAGTTGTTACCAATAGCAAATAGAATACAATTTTATACGGATAACTGTTTATTGCACTGCGCAGTGCCGCTACGGAGGCGTACCTATCCTTGGGGTTGGGTTGCAGGCATTTTTTTGCAATGCTGCCGTAGCGATGAGGAAACAGCAGCTTTAACAAATGCCCTAATGCGTATATGTCTGTACGCTGGTCAAGCGTATTATTGGCGTTCTGCTGCTCAGGGGCGGCATACTGGCGCGTGTTACCTATATTGTATGTTCTCCATGAACTGCTGTCTGACAAGCCCAGGTCAATTAGTTTAACATGGTTGCCATTATGTGTTATAAGTATATTCTGTGGTTTAAGGTCTGCATGCACTATCTGTTTCTGGTGCATATACTCCACGGCTTGCAACAGCTCATCAAGCACTGCATGGCGTTGTTTGTCAGAGACTTTCTCCTGCAGGAACTTGTCAAGAGTACGGCCGTCAACAAACTCCATTATAAGGCACTCGCCTAATTGTTTGTGCGTAGTCATCTGCCACACAGACACTATGTATGGTGATTGAAGTGAACTTAGCAACTGGTACTCACGTTGCAGGAACTGGAGTTGGAGTGCGGCGTTGGCATCGTCCGGTTTAATTGTTTTTACAGCAAACACACGCCCGCCTTGGGTAAGGCGATAGACGTTGTTATGCCCCACATCAGAGATTAGGGCAAGGCTGTCTGAGGGGATTTCACCTATGGAGGTGTTTACCTGCGATATTATTTCAGACGATATGTTATCCATGCTGTTTGCAAAATTACAGAATTTTTGGCTAATTTTGCAATCAAAGAAAAGAGACCAAGATGAAAACTTCTGTATCAACACTACACCCCGTATTCTACCAGATTAAGAAAGACATTGAGAACAAGGAGGGGCACGCCATTGAGACCCTGAGAGATTTTGAGGTATTATGCGATAACATAACGGAGGTTACGCATGACAGTTTTCACGTAGACACATTACGCCGTTTATGGAACAAAAGGCACGATGCCTACGGCACTGTAAGAATCTCAACCCTTAATATTCTGTCCCGATATCTGGGATTCTCAGATTGGACGGATTATAGTGCTTCAATTAGGCATGACTCAGATTCTTCTGAACCCACAGATGGTCAGAAGGTTCTGCAGACATCAGATTTTTGCGAGAATGCCGTTATTACTCTGGCATGGATTCCAGACAGAGTTTGCAAACTACGCCTGATGAAACCTGATGCAGGAGAATGGGAGGTGCTTGAAGTTGAAAATTCTCACACTTTAATTGTTGGTGACACAATCACCGCAAAATATATTGTTGAGGGTGAAGTGCTATATATAGGAAAAATCATACGTAACGGCGCCGAAACTGGAGCCGCACGTATTGGCCTTGACAAAGGTGTAAGATTTATTTAGTCTCTCAGCAAACTATAAATCACGTCTCTATATTTTTACAGATTTTAACACCCATACCGACCAAATTGTAACTTTTAGTTTAAGGATTGTAACTGGCAGTTACAGTGCGTTAACATTTGGCGTTAATAATTCATAAATCATTCATTGTCTATTGATTAACTTTTTGTTTATCCGTAACTTTGCACAAGAAAAATTTAACTGATTTGCAAAATACAAATCAAAATTATAATTTTGTAGCATAATCATAAAACTACAAAAGGTATGACACAAGCGGTTCTGACAAATTTGCTAAACTATCTTCAAGGGACATTATCACCAAGCAACATGAGATGGATTGGAGAACATCTCATTGAATGTGCTGACAAAGAAGAATCTCTAAAACCATACACTATGGAAGAGATTGATGAAATGCTTATAGCCGCAGAAAATGATTTTGCAAATGGAGACTATGTTACTAACGAGGAAGTAATGGAGTATCTTTCAAAAGTTGCAGAATCATGAGAATTGAATGGAGCAAGAAGGCATTTAAAGATTTACAGGAAATTGAAAACTACATTCTTGTAAAATTTGGAAAAAGAACTCAGTTAGCATATAATCAAGAAATACGCAATCATCTACAAATATTTTTAGGAACTCCTGAATACGGGAAGATAGACCCACTCTTCTCAAAGCACAGCAAAACATACCGCAGTGTAAATCGCCGCCATTTGGGATACAAGGCGTGAGCCTAAATCACAAGTTTCTAAATTATAGTCCCTGAAAAGCCTCGCATTCTTCACATATTTTAACTCCCCTACCCGCCAAACTATAACCATTAGTTTAATCTCCTCAAATGTGTCAACTTCTTTTAGTGAAGGTCAGATTTTGGGTATATAGCGATAAAAACAATTAAAAATTGGCCCAACTCACGCAAAAATATTTGCATGAGTTACTATTATTTGGTATATTTGCAGCAGTGTTTAAGTAATACTGGCGCAAAAATATTTGCATGAGTTATGATTATAGACAGTTTTATCATTGAGGGATTTGCCAATATTGAGCATATACGTTTAGATGTAGGAGAGATAAACGCCCTCATCGCCCCTAACGGTTATGGCAAGAGTAACGTTCTCAGTGCCATCAGTTTTGGTTTGATGTATCTGAATGCTAATGAAGAAACAAAAGGTCAGATGCTTCGAAGCCGCTTTCTCCCCATTAATGTCTCCATAAAGGAAAAGAAGTTCCACTTTGAGATCCTTGGCAGATTACTGCGTGATGGACGTACAGAACTCGTGCAGTATGGCTATGAATGTCAATGGGCAGAGGGTGCTATTCCTGGCTATGTGCTTTCGGAGTGGTTAAAGATTAAGACAGAGGGCGAGCAACGCTATCGACAAATGATAAAGAGACAGGACGGCTACTACTCTATGATTGTTCCGTCGGCCATGGGTCGTTGTAACAAACCTTTTGCCGCCACCCCTAAACAACTATCCTTGCCAATGATAGCCAACGGTGGATTGTTCCTGTCGGACTTAGCCAAGGAAATATGTAGCATAAGCATCCCGAACTTGCAGACCTTGGATAACCCCGAATCATACTTCTCCATAGACGGGGGCAACGGAATCACCATGCTCGGTGGCATGACTCTAAGCGAATATATCTATCGGATGAAGGAGACGGATGCTGATAGTTTCAGCATCTTGTCAGATGGTATTAAACAGCTAATTTCTGGCGTAGTGTCATTCGAACCAGATGAAATAACATTGAGTGACGGACGCAGCAAAGTCTATGATATAAGAATACAAGAGAAATTTAATTCACAGCCCACCAGTATTCGGTTGTTGTCAAGCGGTAGCAAGCGTATGATCTTCTTATTCACATTGTGTATGGCTGCTCAGAAGCAGGACATACCAATGATTATGGTCGAGGAACCAGAAAACTCTGTACATCCCAAGCTGATGGAGAATCTTCTTCTTACCATACAGGCATACGCATCAAATACCAAAATACTGATGACGAGCCACTCGCCCTATCTGATGCGCTATATGCAGCCAGAGCAAATGTATTTCGGTCTTCCCAGGCATGACGGACTTGCTCATTTTGCGAAGGTTAATCCATCTAAACTGAAATATCTGTACAAATATGCTGGCGACATGGAACTGACCTTTGGAGAATTCATGTTTGACTTCATGCTCGACATGGAGAATGACAGCGAGAAGCTAACATCTTTCTTCAAATAAAACATGGCGATGGCGAAAAAGAAACTGATGAATCCTTCGCATGTATTGATATTTGTAGAAGGAGATACGGATGAGGTGTTCTTCAAAGCCCTCATAGATTATTATGCATCCGTCAGCAGCAATAAGTTGTTGCCTTATGATGTATGTAACCTAAAGGGGGTAACAAGATACTCCAGCAAACTATTGGCAAAATTGAAAAACGAATACTTGCCTACAGCCAAAGCGGGTTGTTACAAAATAAAGACGGTATGTTGCTCATACGATACTGATGTCTTCGAGGTCAAGCAACCGCAAATAGTAAAATGGGATGCCATCGGCAAAAGCGTCAAGCGTATGGGGATTGATGAATTTATACGTGTCGGTGTCAAGAGTTCCATTGAAGACTGGATTCTCGATGACGTGCATGGCATTTGTAACTTCCTTCGATTAAAGCAAGTTCCTTCATCGTTGAAGGGGATAAACGGGTATCAGAAATTGTTGGATTTGTATAATAAGGCACGTAAAACCTATAAGAAGGGGTATGAGACCAAGGAACTCATCAATGCCCTTGATATGAGTGCCATCCGTAATAAACGGCAAGATGTGCTTGCGCCACTGGAAGAAGCATTAGGCGTAATCATGCCATAGCAAATCCCTGAGTATTTCTGCTTTCTTAGGGGCAAACACAACCGAGTTGTGAAGGAATATGAAACGGCAGTCCGTCTTTCCCTGGGTAATCGCAGTGAATCTGGTTGCTGTTGGATGTTATGCTCTTGTTTTTTCACACATTTCAACTCCCCTACCCGCCAAACTATAACCATTACAGTTTTCCGCCGCCGAGTTTTAGGAGTGGTTTGTTGAGCACGGCAAGCACCACGCCAAGCAGGATGCTCACTTGAGAGAGGAGAAAGTAGATTTCAAGGAAGCCGTATGCATCGGTCAGCGATGATAAATAACCTGCAAAAAAGTTTGCCACAGCACTGCTGGCAAGCCACACACCCATAAAGAGAGATGCGTACTTGACAGGCGCCAGGCGGCTCACCATTGAAAGGCCTATTGGGGAGAGGCACAATTCACCCACCGTATGCAGAAAATAGGCGGCAATCATAAACCACATGGGAGATTTCACAGACGTGTCTGGCAGGTCATTCACATCGCCGCCGCGGCTCAGGAGAGCAAAGATAAGCACATTGAATCCCAGCCCTAAAAGTATAAGACCATGCCCCATTTTACGTGGAATGGATATGCCCAAGCCCTTGCGGTCAAGCCAGCCCCAGAACATAGTGATAAGCGGAGCCAGTGCAAGAATCATAAACGGATTAAGGCTTTGGAACCAAGCAGTTGGCACTTCAAAACCATTAACATTGCGTTCCAGATAGTGTTCTGTGAAAAGTGTCATAGAGCAACCCGCCTGTTCATACCCGGCAAAGAAAACCACCGCAAACATAGTAAGAATAACAATAGCCTTTATGCGGTTTTTCTCATCGGGTGAGAGCTTGTTATCATGCGACTCCTGCTCTGCCGTTCCAGCCTTCCCCGATGCCACCATTCCCACATTGCCAAGCAGACGTTTGCCAAGGCTCAGGTAGCACACAAGACCTATAGCAAGCCCTGTTGCGGCTGCAAGGAACCCGTATCTGTACCCATAGTTTACAGCAAGCCAACCAGTAAGCAGCGGAGCAAAGAATGACCCAAGATTAATGCCCATGTAGAATATGGTGAATGCGCTGTCACGGCGGCTGTCGCCATCTGGATAGAGACCGCCCACCATAACAGAGATGTTTGGCTTGAACATTCCGTTACCCAAAATAAGTAGTGCAAGCCCTATATATAGCGCTGGCAATGCCTGCACAGACGCAAGCGAGAGGTGCCCTGCAATCATAAGCAGAGAACCTATAACTATTGATTTACGCTGGCCTATGTAGTTATCAGCAATATAACCGCCAATTAGCGGAGTAAAATAGACCAGCCCCGTAAAGACTCCATATACCAGCGATGCGCTCTGAGCAGAAAAGCCGAGGCCTCCGCTTAGAAACTGAGCTGTCAGATAGAGAACCAGAAGCGCACGCATACCGTAGTAGCTGAAACGCTCCCACATCTCAACAGTAAAAAGTAAATATAGGCCTTTGGGGTGAGACATATCAATTGAAAGTTGAAAATTGAAAGTTGAAAATTATTAACTACAAACTTCAACTACTCCACGTAGAGTACTAACCCCTTGAGGTACTCCCCTTCCGGGTGGTAGATGTTTATTGGATGGTCTGCACCCTGGGTCAGGAAATTAAGAATACGCACCTTGCGACGGCTCATGGCGGCGGCAGAGAAAACCGCCAAGCGGAACTGCTCCTTGTCAACAACCTGCGAGCAGGAGAAGGTGAACAAAATACCTCCTTTTGCTATTTTTTCAAAGGCTTTAGCATTAAGACGCTTGTAACCTTGCAGCGCATTGTGTAATGCGTCTCTATGCTTTGCGAACGCTGGAGGGTCAAGAATTATTAAATCATATTCGCCCTGCTTCATATCGTCTAAAAACTTGAATGCGTCCACCGCAAAACTCTTGTGGCGGCTGTCTGCTCCAAAGTTATTTTCAATGTTCTTATCTGTGAGGGCAATAGCTTTGGCGGAGCTGTCAACAGAGTGGACAAGTTTAGCATCGCCGCGCATAGCGTAGCAAGAAAAACCACCTGTATAGCAGAACATGTTCAGCACCTTGCGGCCGTGGGCGTAACGCTCCACAAGCGCACGGTTTTCACGCTGGTCTATAAAGAAACCTGTCTTCTGCCCTTTCTCCCAGTCAATAAGAAATTTAAGTCCGTTCTCTGTGGCAAGAGCAACCTTGTCCTCCCCTATCAGGTAACCATCTTCAGCACCAGTGTCAGCCTTGTAAGGCAGCGTGGTCTCACTCTTATAGAACACACAGTTCACTTTGCCTTCAAAAACTTCTATGACACTCTCAGCTATAAGATTACGCATAAGGTGCATACCCACAGAGTGAGCCTGCATCACCGCAGTGCTACCGTAGATGTCAATAATGAGGCCAGGCAGAAAATCCCCCTCACCGTGAACAAGGCGGAAAGTGTTATTGCGCTCAGAAAAGTCAAGGTTCATAGCCTTGCGCATATTGTAGGCAGCGGTGAGCCTCTCTACTATAAAAGCCTTGTCAATGGCACGTTTTTCAAATGAAAGCACACGCACCGCAATGGAGCCAATCTGATAATGTCCTATGGCTATAAACTCACCCGATGCGGTGTAAACCTCCACCACTTCACCCTCCTCCGGCTCTCCAGTCATCTTAGCCACAGCGCCAGAGAACACCCATGGGTGAAATCTCTCAAGCGATGCCTCCTTTCCTTTTCTTAAAAAAACTTTAATCATTGTTCCAACTTTTTATACAAGTCCACACACGCCCACGCATCTATGGCGGCGTACATCTGCTGTTTATCTGTAAGCACAGGAGCCTCCCAGTTTGTGAGCTGCTGCGCCTTGGAAATTTTCTTACCAAAAACAATGGCGTATATCTTCTTAAGGCTCAGCTCCTGTATGCCAAACTGCGGCACTATCTTCTGCAAGTCCACAAAACCGTTTAAGGCAATCTTGTCACGCTTCATTATCTGGTGAAAATCATCACGCAGAGAGAGCCCCACTTTGGTAATCTTGTCATTAGCAAGCACCTGCGCCAGACACTTTGGTATGCCCAAGATGTTCAATCTGAAAAGATAACACACATTCCCCATAGAGAGCTGCATAAGCGCTATCTTGTAGCTTATACCCTTCTGGAATGATGGGCGAGTCTCAGTGTCAAAGCCAAGCAGTGTGGCGGCGCTGAGCTCGGCGCACGCCTTCTGCGCACCCAAGATAGTGTCAACCACACGAATCTCCCCATCGGGGTACTCTAAGAGCGGCAAAGCATCAATTTCCTCCTTGGTTATCGTCTCCTTGTATGTCATCATCGTCCGGCTTAATACTGTAGGCAATATTATGAAGCGCCTTCACGCAGTTAAGCAGCCTCAGGCCCCAGTAGTTTTCAAAAGTGTCAAGGCAGGAGTATAGAGAATCATTGCTCACAGCCTGGTCTCCCTTCTTATAGTTCATGATAAAATCCTTGAGTTCCTGATATATGTCAGCAAGGTTCTCTGACACGCTTGAGGCCTCATCGCCGTCAAAATAGCTGTCATACTCCCCCATCAGGTCCGCCACCTTCTTCTCTATGGCGTTGTAGTCAGCCTCCGTAACACTCTGCGGAACATCCATATCGCCGAGCGGAACAGGCTTTTCTACAATGGCAGCCTTCAGATACAGCAGAGAGAGCACTTTCTGCATCACCGGCACAAAATCCTGAAACCTTTTGCTCTCACACTGTTCCAGATACGCACAGTACTCCAAAGCCACGGTAACAAACTCAATAATGTTTTTAGTGTAAACAGTTTCCATTGTATGTAAAACTTTTGTATCTTTGCTTCTTGTTAACTAACTAATCAAATGCCACAGACAGAAATAGATGAAAAAGAACTAGTCAGGCTTCTGCAAGATGAGAAGACCCGTCGTGACGCCTTTAACAAGATAGTGAAACTCTATCAGAAGCGTCTATACTGGCAAATCAGGAAGATGGTTGCAAGCCATGATGACACTGATGACATCCTTCAAAACGCCTTTATCAAGGCCTGGTGCAACATTGACAAGTTCCGTGGTGAGTCAAGCCTTATGACATGGCTCTACCGCATTGCCACCAATGAGACTCTTGATTTCCTATCGTCAGCACATAGCCGCCACTCCGCTCAGAACACTGATGTAAATGATGTGCTTGCCACTGAGGTGCACGGCGATGTCTACTTTGACGGCGATGAGGCGCAACGCAAGCTCCAAAAAGCCATTATGCAACTGCCTGAAAAACAGAGGCTGGTGTTTAATCTCCGTTACTATGATGAGATGCCGTACCAGCAAATGTCTGAGATATTGGGCACTTCAGAGGGAGCTCTCAAGGCCTCATACCATCACGCAGTAAAAAAATTAGAGGAATTAGTGCTTGCCGTTTAAACCCTACCGCCACTGCTCCGTCATAAAAGTGGTTAGTTAAACCGCAGGCAAAAATACAAAAAAATAACCATAAATGGAGAATATTGAAGACATATTAGCAAAGAACAAAGCCAAGAAAGAACCGTTCAAGGTTCCTGAAGGTTACTTTGAGGATTTTGAGGCAAGGCTTAACGCCCGCATTGACGCTCTGGAGGCTGAAGGCGGTAAGGGCGTTAAGATGGAAGCCCCTGCAGCTGAGCCTTCATCAGAGTCTAAGAAGCACGGAATCTGGCTTACACTCAAGCCTCTGCTCTATGTGGCAGCGTGCATAATTGCACTCTATGCCGCCACATACATAATTGTGCAGCCCAAGGTACGCCAGGCCGCTATTCAGGAAGCAAAAGCAGCCGAGCAGGATTCCATAAACAAGATGGCACGTGAGTATGAGGATTTCTATCAGTACTTTGTAGAGGATCTGGATGATGATGACAGCATGATAGATTACCTTACGAGTAATAATTGAGAGTTGAGACGTGTTGATGAACGAAGTGAATAATTGAGAGTTATACATAATCTATAAAACATAATACTTAGACCATGAAAAAATATATTTCAATAATTATTTCCCTATTGTGCGCCGTATCAGTGTTTGCACAGGATGATGCAGACAGCAAGGCCGGGAACCGTCAGAAATTCCGTCAGGAGGAGCTTAACTATATTGAGAGCAAAAACATTCTATCTTCTGAGCAGTTCGCTAAGTTCTCAGAGGCATACACTGAGTATCGTGAAGGTCTTAAGAAGATACGCCAGGAGAACGCAATAATGAGACCGCAGGACGGCGAGGAGGTTACTGAGCAGCAGGCTAAGGCAAACGTAGACGCCTTTGTACAAAAAACAATACAGAGAGCCAACCTCAACAAAGAGTACATTGAAAAGCTTCAAGGCTTTATGACCAACAAGCAGATTCTTAAAATACAGGACGCTCAGGCAAAATTCAAGAGAGAGAAGTTCAAAGAGCTGAATGCTAAGAGCGAGAAGAAGTAAAAAAAGTGCATTTATTTTGCTGCGAGTCTGAATTTGTATTATCTTTGCACCGCAAAAGCAAAATGGGGGTTTAGCTCATCTGGCTAGAGCGCAACACTGGCAGTGTTGAGGTGACCGGTTCGAGTCCGGTAATCTCCACTAAGAAGGGGAACCACTTGGTTCCCCTTCTTAGTGGAGATTATTTCCGTTAATTTTTCGTGCTTCGCACGGCACGCTGACGCGTGCTTGCAGAGCAAGCTCTGCATTAAACCATGAGAAACGAATAGTTCCCTTTTTTAGTGGAGATAATCCTTTTTTTATTCGCTGCGCGGCACGCCTCACATTAATCTTAAGATAATCTTAAGATTTTATTCTGCAAACATAACTAACTTTGCAGGTGTTATGTTTAAGAGAAGCCTATTCATTATTTCAGGATTAACGTGTGTGGGGCTCGGAGCCATTGGAGTAGTGGTTCCTGGCCTCCCCACCACTCCATTCATGCTTTTAG
>ONBO01000069.1 GCA_900316125.1 uncultured Bacteroidales bacterium
AAGACCTTTCACAAGTTGAATAAAAATCCTCCATATATCTGTTTCATCAAAGAACATTGAAGGCGGCAACCATATATGGCAACATTTTGGAATACCAACACAGTCAATCCCATCAATTGAGAAAAACGTGCAGGCTTCATTCAACAACTGGGACGTTAAGAAAGGTTGGATCTGGGATGGCGGTTCCTCAACTCTGACAGAGCCTTGGATAGGTCGCAATTTGGCTGTTAACAGCGATGAGCCTGGTCAAATTATTACATTTGGTGGTCAACTTGTAGGCAATGAGGACGCCACACTTACACTTGACAAATATGGCTACAATGCATTTGCAAACAGCTACACCGCTCCTGTAAACCTAAAGAGCATTATAGATGGTGCTTTGGCTATTGATGCTTGCACAGACGGTGCGGTATGGGTTTATTCAGCTGCTAAAGCTATAAGCACTGGAATAGCCAAATTTGATTCATACGGGGCAGACACCAGCGAGAAGGATTCCCTTGCCTCTATGCAGGCATTCTTCATTCTGCATGAAAGCAACTCCGCTGACAATATCGAGCTCTCATATAATGAGGCTGTTCTTGGTCAGAATACACGTGGTGCGGATGCAAGCAGTTATAATAAGGCCACATTTACAGTAACAGCAAACGGTGAGGCTGACGACTTCAAGATTTATGAGGGCGAACAATTCTCTTCTACATCAATTGATAGAGGCTATGACATCAAGCAGATGAACCACGGCTTCATTAAGATATTTGCAAAGCAGAATGGTGAGGATTACGCATCTGTAGCAACTGATGATGCTGAGGGCGTAGAGCTTTACATTGAGACAAAGCAGGCTGGCGAGTACAAACTCTCATTCAGCAACATATCAGAAGGCTATGAAATCAGTCTTACGGATATTGTAACAGGAACAGAGGTTGAGGTTGCAGAAGACAAGGTTTACACCTTTACTGTTGATGAGAACACAACCGTTAAGCGCTTCCGCTTTGGCAAGAGCCAGGTTTCAGCTGAGGAGGCTAATGCAGAAGCAGTTAAGGTTTGGGCTAATGATGGTGCAATCTTTGTAGCAAACAATGCTGCAGAGGCTAACATAGAGATTATCAATCTAAGTGGTGTTGTGGTTGCTACAGCAGCTGCTAGTGGTGAGGCTGTACAGGCTGTTCCTGTTGCAGGTCTTGCAAGCGGCGTATACGTAGTACGCGTTGGCACAGCTACTGCTAAGGTTGTAAAGTAATTAACCTAAAAAGTAGAAAATGAAAAAAGTAAATTATGTAGCTCCAGTAATGGAGCGTGTGACGATTGAAGTTGAGGCTCCTATAGCCGCAAGTGCGGGTGGGCATAGTTACGCACCACTTGATCCTGGCGCAGATGCTGGCGGCGGCTATCATGGAGAATAACAATTAAGGTTGTCACACATTGGAAGCATCAGCGGCTCACCACTTTATGTGGTGGGCCGTGGTGTTTTAAATGGGGCGGATGTAATGGTGACATCGGGGTGGTTTTGGTGATTTGGGAAATTTTGCCTATTTTTGTGAAGTTTATGTTTTTCAAAGATATGCACTGGTTTAAGAAGATGTTAGGTGTTATGCTGCTGACGGTTATGCCGCTGGTGGCTATGGCGTTCAGTAGCTGGAACGGTACTAGTGCATCAGTATGGACTAATGGTAACGGTACTTCTTCAAGCCCATACTTAATTGAGAAAGCTGAGCATCTGGCATATCTGGCGCAGCAGGTTAACGCAGGGAACACTTACAGCGGCAAATACTTCAAAATGACCGTGGATATTGACCTGTGCGGCTATCAGTGGACTCCTATAGGCACCGCTAGCACTCCTTTCAGTGGCAAATTTGACGGTGCGCACCATATAGTCTACAATCTCTACATGAATGATGATGTTAATGATTTTGTAGGCCTCTTTGGTTATATTAAAGACGGTGGTTTGGGTAGTATTGCTGTGGAGAACTGCCATATAGAGGTGCATGACCATGCCTCAAGAAGTCACATTTCAGTGGGTGCGGTGGCAGCGTATGTGGTAAACTCAGGTTCGCTGGATTATTGCTACGCCACGGGTAAGACCAATGTAATTAATGATCCAGGAGACGAGTGCAGCCCTTACAACTATCACTATACAATTATAGGTGGCGTTTTTGGACGGTTGGAGGATACTGATGTCAGCTATTGCTATAATGCTGTTAATATGACGGAGGGTACACATCGTGACATTGGCGGTGTGATAGGTAGCATTAAGAACTCCAATGTTGATATGTGCTATAACGTAGGAGATGTCAGAGGACTTTTCTGCCGTGCTGGTATAGTGGGGTGGTCATTGACAACCGACATATTAAATGAGAACAATCTTCACTACTGTTACAATATGGGCCGTATTACAACGTGCCAGCCTATAGGTACTACTGCTGATGCCAATAATTACAATGGCGGTATTATTGCGTGCGCATCATACACTACCATAAGAAACTGCTACTCAATGGGCTATATGGATGAATATCCAGGGGGGCTTAATCCAAGTTTTGCCATAGCCAAAAGTGCGGATTTTTCAGCTCCAAGATTATCCAACTTCTCTGTAAACACTCTTAATACAACCACTGATTTTAATCAGAGTGGCAGCAGATACCCGGCAGCTTTCTTTAAGGGTACAAATGGTGCGCTACTGCTTTTAGGCAATAAGTATCAGCTTGATACATATAATACTAATAGTGGAAACGTAATACACCAGCAGAGCATATATAACACGGAGACCTGCGGTGTGGAACTTACTGGTGAGTCTGAGGTTATGCTTGACGCCTCTGTTTATGCACATAACCGTGCTTACCGTGGCATAGCCTGGGGTAAAGGTGAGAATACTTCACTCTGGACAAAGGTTAGCACTACAGACAGCATCTTGAACCATATAGGCGTAAAGAATTTGGAGCATAATGTTAAGTACGGCTATATGGCATACCAGATGACTCCAAATGGCTTGAAATACGGTGATGACAAGTATTTTATGCTGATGGATGATAAGGTTTGTGAGGGGGAGATGTATGAATTTAAGGGCAAATCTTACCCAGGAGGCAGATCATACATAGTGGTTGACAAGGATACCACATT
>ONBO01000032.1 GCA_900316125.1 uncultured Bacteroidales bacterium
TTTTCATAATGCCATTTTTTGCCACGCCATTATGAAAGAACAAATCAATTTAGTAGGCTGCATCTACTGAATCTTGATTTTAGCACAACACAGTTCCTAAGTTCGTATAGGCTTTCCCGTCCCAGGCAACTGTGGCTTAGGACGAGGCGATTGTCCGCCTATTTTACTATCAAGCACAGGTTTAGGACGTGGTGACATACTATTCTCTTGATACTGACTTCTTTCCTTCATATTATTCATCTAATTATAACAGAAACAATAAACATAATAACCCCTATCAAAATAAACCAAGCTGAAACTTTCGAAAATGACATCAACCTTTTATTGGAATTATCAATTTTTCTCCTTAACTCATTATCCCCTTTTTCAGGATGAGCAATAAATGCCTCAATCATTTTAGATTGTTTATCATGATAACCTTTAGCCTTAACATGGTAAAATATGCACAACAACATTGAAATTGAAAAACAAATTAATGATGCAATAGCAAATCCCCTACCGACATAATCAGACTGAAGACCAATTATCCCCATCAAAAGACCAACGGCTCCCGTACTAACAGCAAAAACATACTTTTCTAACTTGGTTTCAGAGTCATCCGTAGCTTTTTGTAATTGTGTCCAATATTCATTTCGCCAATACTCTACAACTTCATTCTTTTTTGTTTTTCCCATATTATATCTTTATTTCCCCACTCATCAGCCTCGGCAGCAACATATCACGAGTTTGAATGAGGGTTTGGATTTGTTTTTGATTGTTTATTTGCTTTTTGAATAAAGGTTCAACATCTTCACTATAGTTACGGATAGTCTCATTGTCAACATTTGGACATGCATATGAAAAAATGGATTTAGGATCTATTCTTTGGTGGCTTCCACTAGTTCCACCAACACCTGATGCTATATCCTCATAGTTGTCTTTATACGTCAACCAACCATATAAAAAAAACAGATAATATACATTTATTGGCTTAACTATTTGAAATTCAGTTGAACATATCGCATTATCAGGTACATCATCAAGTATTAGCCAAACTCGTTTGTCCTTATGCGGATTGAGTTTGGAAAATAATATACAATTCTGTGGAATCACATACTTATTACTCTGAATGTCTCCTCCAGTTTCAATTATTGGCTTTTTCCCGTCATCATAAGCAGGAATACTAAAATGTTGAAAAACGGTATTCGGATACCTCTGCGGATTAATGGAATCCTTAATATGTTTACTAAAATCTGCAACTTTTCCTTCCTCCCACTCCTTCTTTGCATCCTCAACAAACCACTGCCTGAACAGCGTCTCCGCCATGGCTTCAAGTGTGGCGTTTTCGCAGCGTAAAAGGTCTATCTTGTCGTCCAAGGAAGTAAGAATTGAAGCAATGCGACACTGGTCGTCATGAATC
Organism: uncultured Bacteroidales bacterium; assembly: GCA_900316125.1. Taxonomy (GTDB): domain Bacteria; phylum Bacteroidota; class Bacteroidia; order Bacteroidales; family Paludibacteraceae; genus Enterocola. The sequence continues at coordinate 1,400 of ONBO01000032.1, forward strand.
GGTATTTCAATATCAAGTGCCTCAATATCACTTGGTTTTAAAGACGGATAGGCTGAAGTTGATGCTTCCGCAACAGAATGAAGATATTCAGTAATATATGATTGAGTTAGATAATAGTATAAGAATTTCGGATGTAGTTTTTCTTTGTTACATGAAATAGTAACAAATCCAGTAGAAACAACCAAATTATCTTGTGGATTTGTAATGTAACCATAATGCAACTGATTTGGACGAACTGATGAATAGATTATATCATCTTGTTTCACCAATCTTTTAGCCCTACTGGGTGCTTTATCAATTTCGAACTCTTGATATGATTCGACACGGTTACACGTAATAGAGCCCGTATCCAAATACAAGATTTTTGAGTATGGATAATTCTTGTCAATGGATTTGACATTGGTTTCTATCAATTCACCCAACTTATATTCTTTCCACTCGCTCATATTATCCTTTGTTTTTCTTGCTATTTAAGTAATTAATAAATGAACTACACGAAACTAACATAAACAACGCTTCTTCAGAAGCAGGCGTATATGTACCGTCTTCGTCCATCAGCGCATGTCGGATTCCTGTTTCAGGTTGGTTGGTATAAGCATACAACTTTTCAAATGCGGTTTTCAATATTGGTGGTATCACAAGTCCATTATCATTCAACTTATTAAGCGCTCTACCTAAAGAGTTCTCTCCTGTAATATCACGACAAAAAACTTCAACCGCAGAGATAGACTCTTTAATAGAATTCCTATAATCTGCATTGGGGCGTTGAGAATACAATTCTAACGCCTTGTTCAAATGAGTTTTTATATTCTCCGTAGAATCTTTAATAGCAGACTCCACTGCTGTGATTTCTTCTTTTGAAGTAATTTCTACAATCTCTGTATTAACAACTCTGTATGCAAAATTCAGTCGTTCAAATTCAAAATTTAGTTGTTCTACAAAATAATCGAAAACAGATTTATAAACAGTGTCCTCCTCTGCAAAACTATATAGATATTTAACGGATAATTCCACCATATCAAGTTTTCTGAACCAGTCGTTATCATAATTCTCTAAAAAATGTATGGCAACAGTATGAAATTTTGAATTAAAAATTCCCTCCCGTTTATTCAAAAAACAGGTCCACAAATATTTTTCCATAAGGACATACATGTTATACACTCCACATCTAGAAGATTCGATTTTTAGCCTATCATAACATGAACATATTGCATTCTGAATTTCTGGAGTAATCTTCCCTCTAATTATTACATCAGAAGGATTTATAATTTTATATCGCTCAGAAAATAATTTCATTTTATTTTTACTTTTCTTTCCACCCGCTCATAGACTTTCTTTTTTTAACTAAATTAAAATGAAAAAGAAACACGCATTGATTGCCAAGCACTTACAATTTTCTTTCCTCATTTTCTTTTTCATTTCTTTTTATTTTTGCCAGATTCTCCAATATCAGTTTATTCAACCTTTCTTCTTCCTTCAACTGCTCTTCAAGCTCTGCCTTTAATGCGTCAAAGCGCTCCTCAAAATTAAAATCATCTTCCTCTTCTGGCAAACCTACGTAACGTCCTGGAGTAAGCACGTAATCAAGTTCTGCAACTTTGCTTATTGGCACGGAAGCGCAAAAGCCAGCTACATCTTGATATTGTTCTGACTCATCACGCCACAAGTGGTATATTTGGGCTATCTCATTTATATCTTCTGCCGTAAGTTCACGTGTACGACGGTTTATCAGATGTCCTTTATTACGGGCGTCTATAAAAAGAATCTCTCCAGCCCTACTTATCCTGTTACGGGTTACAAACCACAAACATGCCGGAATTTGGGTGTTCAAAAACAGTTTGGCTGGCAAGTTTACTACACAGGCTACAAGTCCATTATCTATTAACGCTTTACGGATGTCACCCTCACCGCCTGTCTTGGAAGTCAGCGAACCCTTAGCAAGAACAAAGCCTGCCTGACCTGACGGTGCCAAATGGTATATGAAATGCTGAATCCAAGCAAAATTAGCATTGCCCGTAGGTGGCACACCGTATTGCCAGCGGGCATCGCCGCGCAATTGGTCACCACTCCAATCACTATCATTGAATGGTGGATTGGCTAAAACATAATCAACTTTTACATCTTGGTGGGCATCGTTAAGAAAAGAGCCTTCTGTATTCCACTTAACATTTGTGGCATCTATTCCACGAATTGCCAGGTTCATTTTACATAGCCTCCATGTAGTCTGGTTGCTCTCCTGTCCATATATGGAGATATTATCTATCCTGCCCTGATGTTCTTTTACAAACTTCTCACTTTGTACAAACATTCCACCAGAACCGCAGCATGGATCCATAACTCTGCCTTTATATGGTTCAAGCATATTTACAAGCAATTCTACTACGCTACGTGGCGTGTAGAATTGCCCGCCCTTCTTACCCTCTGCTAATGCGAACTCACCTAAAAAATACTCAAACACATGGCCGAGCAAATCTGCGCTACCAGTACATACATTTGACAAAGTACTATTCCCAATCAGGTCTATAAGTTCACCAAGACTTGTAGGGTCAAGGTTTGGACGGGAATAAACTTTAGGAAGCACTCCTTTAAGTGATGAGTTTTCATGCTCAATAGAGTCCATGGCATCATCTATAAATTTACCTATAAGAGGGTCTTTTGCTTGTGACACAAGGTGGTTCCAACGGGCATTGGCTGGCACAAAAAAGACATTCTCTGCCTTATACTCCTCCTTATCCTCTGGGTCTGCTCCATCTGCCATCTCATCAGTAAGTTTTTTATACAACTGCTCAAATGAAACAGATATATATTTTAAGAATATCAGCCCAAGTACCACATGTTTATACTCTGCTGCATCAATGTTTTTACGTAGCTTGTCAGCCGCCTTCCACAACTGTTTTTCCAAAGGCTCAGCCACTGTTTCTTTTTTCTTTGCCATAGCTGCTAAAAAGTGTCTTATAAGGAACAAAGATACAAAATTTTATTTGTTAAAATCTATTTGAAAAACAAGTTTTTTTGTAGTTTTGTACCTTTGATCAAAAATAGAACAGATGACAAAAAACTTTTTTGCAGCCATGCTGCTCTCTACCCTCAGTTTCACACTCTCAAATATATATGCAGAAAATTTAATCATATTGGAGTCTATAGAAGATACAGAGAGCGAGTATGAAGTGGAGAATTTGCTCCGTGTGGATTTTTGGGGCGACAGCATCCGTTTCATTGGGAAGGATGAAACTATAGCCGCACAAGTTTACAAGTATGACTATAAGCAGCTTACCGTTGAAGAGAAGGAGCCTGTGGCAGTTGAAGAAGCTGCGACTCACAGCCATGAGCCTGTAGCAAAAAAGGTTCTAATCAATGGTAGAATCTATATTATCGTTGGAGATACTGGTAAAAGCATACTCTGTAGATTATGTTAGCAGTAACCCGTATGCATTAATTCAAAAAATTGTATCTTTGCAGTTTGTAACAAAAGAAACACTTTATACCGTATGGCATCACATAAACCGAACATCCTATCAAAACTGCAGTTTATCAGTTGTCTGATTTTTTTAATTCTCAACTCTCAACTCTCAACTCTCAACTGCTCCGCCTCCGAGGGTATGTGGATTATGCCAAACGTCCCTGACACTGTGCTTACAAACATGGAGGACGCAGGCATGGAGTTTAGTTCGGACTACATATATAGTGAGAAGAAAAGCAGCTTGAAGGATGTAACAGTTTATCTCTCAAACGGATACACTGCCACCATAATTTCTGAGAAGGGGCTTATGATTGCTCCATACGAGGCCATTAAACTGTATCTTCCAGACTCTGTGAGCGTAGAGAACGGCTACACAAGTCCTTCTATTTTTAAGGAGATCCCTCTTGGCAGCATGAACGCATGGGTGCTGCAGAGCACACAGGATGTAACCTACAGGGTGACTCAGCTAGTGGAGGGCATAACAGACAACAATGAGCGTCAGGAAAAGATTAATCAGATAACCCAGATTATACGTAACTCTGAGGTGGTTCCTTCAAACTACATAGCCACTGTTGCAAGCACCAGCACAGGCAAGTATTTCCTCTACACATACAAGCGTTTCAGTGATTTGAGGCTTGCATACATGCCACCTGCAAGTATTGCAAGTGACGAGCTTGCAAAAGACCGCCACAGTGCGCACTTTGTGCTTATAAGACTCTATTCTGACAGGGATAATGATGCTGCACAGTATGATATCAACAACAAGCCTTATGATTGCAAGAGTGCATCCATATCAAGGAACAAGTACTCTGAAGATGATTTCACCATGACATTGGGCTACCCTAACAAAACTAACCGCAAGGCTCTGAGCGCTGATCTGACAGAGTATTTCATAACGGTCAAGAAGGCACAGCTAAAGATTTATGAGATGGCTGACAGCATGTCATACGCAGACAAGAAGAGCGACATAGCCGAAATAAATAAATCTATTGAGAACATTGAAAGCACAGGAGTCATAGAGAAAAGGGCGGCTGATGAGGTTGAGTTTATAGTATGGGCGGCCAACCACCCTGACTTTGAGACCTGCCTGCGCTACGGCAATGTGATTCCTTTCATAAACAAACTCTACTCTGAGCGCAGCCAGTATCTTGTTAAGGAGCATTACCTTAATGAACTGATACACACTGTGGCTCCACTACACTTTGTAGAGATGTACGATGCTATCATCGGGGAGAATGAGGAGGATACATTCAACTGGATAAACAACTACTTTGTACACTTTGACACCTACAAGGAGCGCAGGATGATGTACCGCACGCTTGACTTCCTGGAGGCGGAGTTTGACTCAGCTTTTATTGCACCTGTATTTGAAACTGAGCGTACAAAGTTCAAGGGTGACAGACAGAAGTACATCAATGAGTTGTTCAACAAATCACTCATAACAGATGAGAAGCGTTTTGTAAAGTTCCTTGACAACCCTACAGACCAAGTCCTCCGTGAGGATATGCTGGTACAGCTTTATGACAAGATAGAGAAGGCCCGCCAGATGATGTTTATAAAGGCGCATGAGAACAATGACAAGATAAAAGGTCTAAGCTATCTATACACTGAAGGTGAGGGCAAACGCTCTTCAACGCTTAAGTTCAGACCTGACGCCAACTACTCCCTGCGTATGAGTTACGGCAGCATCAAGAACTACAAGCCGGACGATGTAACCACTATAAGCGCAGTATCAACTCTTGACGGAATGTTCAACCACAGCTACATGAAGAAGGAGGCCAAGGCGGACTCACTGCTTACTGTGCTGAGCCACACAAATGAAGAGGCAAAGAACCTCAACATAACATTCCTTACAGACTGCGATATGGCCACTGGACGCACCGGATACGGCGTATATGACCACAACGGAGACCTTATAGGTATGGTTATTGGCGGCAATGGTGAGGCTGACAACAACAAATTCATTTACAGCCCTGAATACCAGAGATTAGTGGTGCTGGACATGAGGTACGTCATCTTCATTCTTAAAAACTATTCAAAGGCGGACTACCTGGTAAAGGAGTTTAAGATGGGTGAGGTTGAGAAACAATTTGCCATTAAGGAGGTTAGGTGAAACTACTGATTGACAAATATATTCCACTGATAAAGGGGCTGGCGGAGCCGTACTGTGAAGTCAGTTATCTGGCACCCGATGAGTTCACCCCTGACACAGTGGCCACCGCCGATGCTCTCATTGTGCGCACAAGAGTTAAGTGCAACTCCGCCCTGCTTGCCGGCTCCTCTGTTAAGTTCATAGCCTCAGCCACCATTGGTTTTGACCACATAGATACAGAATACTGCCATAAGGCTGGAATTGCTTGGTGCAATGCCCCAGGCTGCAACGCAGACTCTGTGCTCAACTACATTGACGCAGCCTTACACTACTCTATAGATAACCTTGAAGGGAAAACAATTGGCATTGTGGGTGTAGGCAATGTGGGTTCAAGAGTTTACAAGCGTGCCTTAGACTTAGGCATGAATACCCTGCTCTCAGACCCTCCGCTTGAAGCGGCTGGCGGTAGCGGACTTTCATTTACATCATTAGATGAAATAGCTCATGAAGCTGACATAATAACATTTCATGTGCCACTTGATAGCACCACACGCCACATGGCTTGCAGCCGCCTGTTTGGAATGTGCAAACCTGACGCTATTATTATCAATGCTGCAAGGGGGGCTGTACTTGACACCGCTGATGCTCTTCAGGCCACCCAACGCTTTATCATTGACTGCTGGGAGGGTGAGCCAGACATCAACCGTGAGCTCCTTAGCAAGGCCATTCTTGCCACTCCGCACATAGCTGGCTACAGCATTGATGGCAAGGCAAATGGCACCGTGGCCGCGCTCAACGCCACATCGGAGTTCTTTGGATGGGGCGCCAAATTCAGCGTGGACATGCTTGGCCTGCCACCAAAAGATTTTAGCAAATCATACAATATTAAGGCTGAAAGTGACGCACTGAAGGCTGCACCAGAAAAATTTGAATGGTTCCGTAACAACTACCCGGTAAGGAGGGACTTGATATAATGCGCTATTTCATACATTTAGCATATAACGGAGCCGAGTATCACGGCTGGCAGAACCAACCTAACGCAATAACCGTTCAGGAGGCGGTGGAGCGTGCCTTAAGCCTGATACTCAAAAAGGAGAAAATCTCCATTACAGGCGCAGGACGCACAGACTCCGGTGTTCACGCCCGCAGTATGTACGCCCATTTCAATATAGATGAGGCGGTGGATACGCAGTGGCTTACAGAGCGTCTTAACGCCTATCTGCCCAAGGATATTGTCATATTCTCAGTGTATGAGGTGGAGCCAGACATGCACGCCCGTTTCAGTGCCAAAAGCCGCACATATCGCTACTACGTCACCACTCAGAAAGACCCGTTTGAGGGCATTTACCGCATGAAAGTGAGCCCCGATACAAACTTTGCCGCCATGAACCGCGCCGCAGAGCATCTGTTCCGTTTCATAGACTTCACAAGTTTCAGCAAACTTCACACCGATGTCAAGACAAACAACTGCCGTGTAACAGAGGCTCACTGGGACCAGACATCGGAGACACACTGGACATTCACCATAACAGCAGACCGTTTCCTGCGCAACATGGTGCGCGCCATTGTGGGCACACTGCTTGAGGTGGGCGCAGGAAAAATCACAGAAGAACAGTTTGCTGAAATCATAGAGAAGAAAGACCGCCGCTACGCCGGCTCATCAGCCCCCGCCAAAGCACTGTTTTTAGAGAATGTGAAATACTAAACGTCAGAAAATGAAAGCGAGCTTCAACATATCAATTAGCGAATTGTGGAAAGAGTACAAGGCAGAGAGCCTGTTCTTTGTAGTGCAGGCGGCCGTAGTGGCATTGAGCACATGGCTGGCACTGTATATTCCAGAAAACATGTTTGATAATGTAATTACGCCTGTACTAAACGCATGTACGTTCACTGTGGCTTTTACAGGTGCATGGATACTGTTACGCCACTCCAATGGGATGCGTGTGCGCAGGTACTTTGCATACGCACTAATAACATGGGGAGTAGGCGATTTAGTCTATCTGATATGCTGGTCAGTAGCACCTATGCAGGTGATGAATATGGGAGCTTACGAGCTGTCAGTCCACGAGCTTCTTTTAGGGAACCTGCTTGGGTGGGTTATGTTGCTCTACCCCACAGAGGCGTTAAGGCCGGGATGGCTGACATGGAAAACAGCTTTATGGCAGCTACTGCCCATGTGCTGTTTGGTGGCACTGGATTATCTGGTGCCTGTAAACCTAAGTGCCGTTATTGCGCTGTATCCTTACGTATTGCTTGCATTACTTTTTACACACATGCGCAATTATAGAATATGGTGTGAGGATAACTACTCCACTCTTGATGACATTGACGTGCGCTGGCTCATCAGGTATTGTATTATGCTGTTTCTGGTAGGATTCAACTACGTATATATGTGCTATTCTCACGGCCACACCCGTGGTTTTACGCAACAGTGGTTTATTGTATTTATGATGATATATAGCATCGAGCAGATTCTGTTCCGTAAAGACCCGTGGAAGATGAATGGCCTAAGCAACAGCAATAGCAAGGAAGTTAACACTAACAATACCAAACCTAATATAGAACCTGTAGCCACAGACAAGGCCAAAGAAGTGTTGCAGTGGATGCAGGAGGCCAAGCCATATCTCAATCCTGAGTTCCAGCTCATGGACTTGTGGCAGGTGTTGCCTATGAACAGAACATATTTGAGCCACTTCATACGTGACGAGTTTGGCTGCACATTCTACCAGTTCGTCAACAAATACCGCATAGAAGAGGCAAAGCGGCTCATGACCGAACAACCGGAAATGAAGATGGCAGATATTGCCGCACAAAGTGGGTTCTCCTCACAGAGTGTATTCACACAAGCCTTCTCAAAAGAGACAGGAATGAGTCCACGAGAGTGGAGTAAGAACAAATAATTTTTTAGTTTAAGTAAAAAAGCGAACTAAATCTTTTAGTTTGCGTAAATATATATATGTATAATGCACGTGCGTATTGCGTACGTGCATTTTTGTTTGTAATTTCACACGATTCCCAAGCAAATCACTATAGCCAGTCAGGCAACTATTTTAACAAACCTAAATAAAATTACTATGAAAAAACTCAAACTTTTTGCACTATTTGGGGCTATGCTTATTGCCTCAAATCTGTGGGGGCAATCGGGAGAGATGGAAGGCCCATGGACCTGGTTGGACATGCGATCCGGATGCTGTGACCGCACGCAGAACCTTGCTATTTCGTTCAATGGTCTTAACAACTCCCACTGGGGAACCATCAACTTCTGGAACGATGGCGATGGTATAGGTTATACAGTCAAAGGTTCCAGTTCCACACAAAGTAAGAATGGTGTTTTCTCCACGTATTACATTGACCAAAGCTTGCCATCTTATACGCGCAAGCGCTTAACATGGAAGTTCAAATTGGGTTCCAAGGGCACAAAGCACTATTCCAACACGTGTCTTTATGCTCTCCAAAGTGGTTGGCAGGGTATAAATGCCCTTACGGTGGATTTTACGGAGGAGTATAATAACCAGTCAGGTTCTAATAACTTGTTGGCTCGAATCCGTAACACCTCTTTTACTAAGAGTTACACCGACGAGTACACCAAGACCTTTGATTTTGACAACCGTAACGGTAGTGGTACAGCCACAAAATCATGGTGTCTGCTGCTGACGCATGTGGCAAGTAGCGCTGACCCGATGTCTGATTTGCACGAATGGGGTGCATTCCTGAGTACCGGAGCAACGTGGACCACCTACTACTACAAGTACGTGAGCTTCAACGGAAACGGCTCCACAAGCGGTTCAATGGGCACACAGACTATTGAGAACAGCGGCAAGTTGAGCAATAACGCTTTCAGCCGCACAGGCTACACATTCGACGGCTGGGCTACATCTTCAACTGGCGGCAAGGCATACGACAACCAAGGTACAATAACAGCCAACTCTGGCAGCAAGGGTAATGTAACTCTGTTTGCCCGCTGGAATGCGAACAAATATACAGTTACCTTGGACCGTAAGGGCGGAACAACAGGTTCTACCAGCGTGACCGCCACCTACGATGCCGCCATGCCTGCCATCACCGTTCCTACACGCACTGGCTATACCTTTGACGGTTATTTTGACGGGCAGAACGGTAGCGGAACCAAGTACTACAATGCTAACGGTTCAAGTGCCAGAACTTGGAACAAAGCTTCCAACGCCACACTCTATGCAAAGTGGAATATCAACACCTATACTATAGGTTACGATTTACAGGGTGGCACAGTAGCTAAGGACAACCCAACAAAATACACTATTGAAACAGAGAGTTTCACTCTAAATAACCCTACCAGGTATCTTTGGATATTCACAGGCTGGACTGGCTCTAACGGTTCTACACCGCAAGAGGTGGTAACCATTGCCAAAGGTTCTACAGGGAATAAGAATTACACTGCCAACTGGGTGTACAACACACGCTTGGCAAACTTAATAGATCTGTATAACGCCATAGGTTCAGATGTTTGGACCGGTTATGGAGCTGCAACTGGTGTAGTAAGCTACAGCCGCGGTTCTCAACCTGAAACATTCGGTGCTGAGTTTATGGGCGGCACATTCAAGATTGACCTGCCGTTTGATGCCTTCACATCGGCGGAGAAAACAGAGAACCCTGACGGTTCGGCAACCTACAAGCTGGTAGCTAATCTGCCGCCGGTAACAGGCATGGAGACAGAGACCCTGTATGTGACTATGAAAGATGGTAAAATCACCGATTTGGATAGCCAGAACGCAGGTATAGAGATGAGTAAGGAGAGCGAGGTATCCGGCTGGGAGGCACTGCAAGAGGCAATGAACGCTGGCGGTGTAATTAAGTTGGCTGCCGATGTTACAGCAGCAAGCAACGAAGCAGCCCTTAACATTCCAGAAGGCAAGACCGTTGTGCTTGAGCTTAACGGCCATATTATCAACCGTGCATTGGCTGCTCCAGCAGAGGACGGAAGCGTCATCATCAACAACGGTACACTCGCTATTATGGAAGACGGTCAGATAAAGGGCGGTAATACAACCGGCAACGGTGGTGGTATCCTTAACAACGGTAACATAACTCTATATGGCGGTAAGATAACCGGCAACAAGGCCAAAGGCTTAGGCGGCGGTATATATAATAATAAGGAGAATACGGCAACAGAAGGATTCTGGATGACCGGCGGTCTTATTGCAGACAACACTGCAATCAATTATCCGGCTATAGGTGGCCAGGTAAGCTTCAACACCTTGGTGGTTGTACAAGTTGACGCCATGGGTAAGCAGCTGAGCGCCAAGACTGCTATAGCAGGTCTGAAAAAATATGATTACATCCAGCCAGTAATGATGGATCCTGTTAAGTTCGCCCTGTTGGCTGAGTTGCACGAGGCACTCGGTGATGAGGTATGGACAGGTTACGGTACTGCAACTGGTGTAATCAGTTACAGCCGCGGCTCAGAGCCAAATGAGTTCAAAGCCGTATTTATGGGTGGAACCTACTCTGTAGATTTGCCGTTCGGCGATGTTGTATCTATCAGCAAAGTGGCTAATCCAGACGAGTCATTCACATACACAATGGTGGCCAATGTACCACCTGCAACAGGTCTGGAGACTGAGACTGTACAAGTTACTATCAAGGACGGTCAGATCACCGGTCTGGCAAGTGAGAACGCAGGCATAGAAATGGTGAAAGAGAGTGACACCCCACTCACTGACTGGGCTTCACTGCGCACAGCAATGAGCAACGGCGGCGTAATCAAGTTAACACAAGACTACGTGGCAGGAAGCAGTGACCAGGCACTAGTTGTTCCGGCAGGCAAGACCGTAGTGCTTGAGCTTAACGGACATACAATCAACCGTGCACTGAATGCTCCGGCTGAGAACGGTAGCGTAATTATCAATGAAGGCACACTGGCTATCATGGGTGACGAGAGCGGCAAGATAACTGGCGGTAACACCACCGGCTATGGTGGCGGTATCTACAACGCAGGTACACTGACACTCTACGGCGGTGAGATAACCGGCAACCGTGCAAACGCTGGTGCTGGCGTATTTAACAAGAAGGAGAACACAGAGACAGAAGGATTCTGGATGACTGGCGGTCTCATTGACAATAATGAGGCTGACACCTACCCTGCTATAGGTGGAGACGTTTACTTCAACACTCTGGCAGTAATTCAGATTGACGCAGAAGGCAATACAGCTAGTCCTGCTATGGCAATAATGCAACTGCCTAACCTTAACTACATCCAACCTGTAATGCCTGCTGACATAGATGAGTTAGGCAAACCTACAATCATGGTGAACTACCTGGGTGGTGAACATGGCGGGCAGTATGACCATGAGATAGCGGAATTGGAAAACCACGATGCTCCTGTTATTGAAGGATTCACCTTCATCCGCTGGGATTTTGTAGGCGGACTCTTAGCTGACGGCATCAAGTTGCAGGCCATCTATAAGAGCAACAATGAGAATGCTCCGGCACAAGTGACTGTAGGAGACTACACGCTTGTCCGCCCAAGCAATAATAATGAGTATATTCTTCAATAACCTGTAAATAATATACACTATGATAAAAAGATTTTATATACTCCTCCTTGCCATAGTGGCAAGCGTAGGAATAAATGCCAAAGATCCTGAGTTGCCGGGAGTATTTACTATCAATACGAGCGGAGACAAAATTGTGTTCTCCAGAGGTAACTTACAGGCAACAACCACCGACCTTGGTGCTAACTGGACTTGGAATTTTGCTCCTAACCAATGGAGTTTTATAGGCGACGCAGTAGCCAACACTTCACTCAACGGTAACAAGACCGTTTCTACGAATGGTACGGTAGATCTCTTCGGTTGGAGTACCGCTGCTACCTACTATGGTATTCACAATAGTAATAGCAATGCCGATTATTCCGGTGACTTCGTCGATTGGGGCAATACCATGACCGGAGAGTGGCGTACGCTGAGTAGGGCAGAATGGCGTTATATTATTTATGACCGAAAGAATGCGTACCAAAAACGAAGTCAGGCAACGGTGAACGGCGTGCAAGGCTATGTGCTGTTGCCGGACACATGGACTCTCCCGAGCGGTTTGAGCTTTACAAACAGCACCAATAATTATACCACAAACCAATATGAAGGTACCGATTGGGACGCGATGGAGAATGCCGGCGCTGTATTCTTGCCTGTCGGAGGCGATCGAACCAAAGCATCGGTATATCTCTATGGCTACGGTTGGTATTGGGCTTCTACGCCGAACGATGAAGATGGAGGCAAGGCGTACTACTTCTATTTCTATGAAACATCTATTGGTATAACCGAATACAATCGCTCAGACGGTCGCTCCGTTCGTCTGGTGACCGCTGCTCCTGTTCCAGCTTATGAAGCCGTTATGAATCTCATTGACGCTATCCCTGCTACGATTGAGAAGACCGACGCATGCAAAAACGCCATAGAAGCGGCACGTGCCGCCTACGATGCGTTGAGCGACGCTGACAAAGCACTAGTAACCAACTACAGCACATTGACTGCGGCTGAAGCTGCTTATCAGAAGACTGCTAAGCAAGACGGTGTAGATTTTGCTATAGGTAAGATTGATGCTATTCCTTCAACTATAGCTTATAACACTGACTGCAAAGAGGCTATTGAAGATGCACGCGCTACGTACAATGCTTTGGACGATGAGCAGAAAACAATGGTACCTACAGAAGAGTTGAAGAAGCTAACCGATGCAGAGACTGCTTATGCAGCACTTGCAGCGAAGATTGAGTACAACGTACAGTTCTTAGGCAAGAGCCAGAGTGTGCTGTACGAGGAGACCATAGCACTGACCAAACTGCCAAACGGCGCTCCTGAAGTGAACGGCTTTGCATTTGACCACTGGGAGGTTCTTCCTACTCCAATGGCAGCTGGTTTGCACCTGCAGGCTATCTACCGTTCACTTATCACTGTGGACCCAGTTGCATTTGATACCCTTATGTATAACGGCTTAGCACAGACTCTGATTAAGGCTGGCGAGACCGAGACTGGTCACCTGGAGTACCGTATTGGAGAAGATGGTGCATGGAGCGCTGCCCTACCACAGGCTACCAATGCCGGCGAATATTTGGTACAATATAAACTTGTACGCGATGGCAAACCTGATTATATAGCTCCTGTAATAATACCGGTTAACATTGCCAAGGCTCCTGTAAGCTACGTAGCTCCAGCCGCATACGACACTCTTGTTTATAATGCTGCTGCACAGACCCTGATTGAGGCTGGTAAAACAAATGATGGTACATTTGAGTACAGTCTGGATCCTCAAGCAGAGGACAGCTGGAAACCAGCTCTGCCACAAGGTCTCAACGCTGGCGGCTACGCCGTATCATTCCGTGTTATAGGTGATGCAAACCACCTTGACTCCATTGCTCCAAACCCTGTTGCGGTAGCTATAGCCAAGGCTGAACTCACCGCTACTGCCGATGACAAGACAGTGACCTACGGCGATGCAGTTCCTGAGTACACCGTTACATACGCAGGTTGGCAAGGTGCTGACGATGCCAACGTACTTACTGGAAAGATTACCTTTGCTTGCGAGTACGCTCCAACAAGCAGTGTAGGTGACTACACTATTGTTCCAAGTGGTGTAGATGCCGCCAACTACTCTATCACGTTTGTAAACGGTAAGGTAACAGCAAACCAAGCTCCGCTTATGATTACAGCAGAGGATAAGACCGTTACCTACGGCGATGCTATCCCAACTTATACGGCTACGTATGAAGGATGGAAGAACCAAGATAACGAATCTGTAGTAAGTGGTCTGACCTACACCTGTGAATATGCTCCTACAAGCAATGTAGGTGAATATACAATAGTTCCAAGCGGTGCTACTGCACTGAACTACAATATTAGCTACACTAACGGTAAGGTTACCGTCAACCAGGCAGCTCTTACCATCACAGCTGATGACAAAGAGGTTGAATACGGCGAGCAGGCTCCTGAGTTCACAGCAAGCTATGAAGGCTGGAAGAACGGCGATGACGCATCGGTTGTAAGCGGTCTGAAATACACTTGTGACTACCTTGTTACAAGCAACGTAGGTGATTACACAATCATACCGAGTGACGCTACCGCAATGAACTACTCTATCAGCTTTGTAAACGGCACACTTAAGGTTAACCAGGCTCCGCTTATGATTACAGCAGATGACAAGACCGTAATCTACGGCGACGCTGTTCCTGAGTACACCCCATCATACGAAGGCTGGAAGAACAATGACGGCGAGGAGGTTCTCAGCGGTCTGACCTTCACTTGCGAATACACTCCTACAAGCAACGTAGGTGAGTACCCAATAGTTCCAAGTGGTGCTACCGCAACTAACTACGTCATCAGTTACACAAACGGTAAGGTAACTGTCAACAAGGCTGCCCTCACCATTACTGCTGATGACAAGACTATGACCTACGGCGACGAGCATCCTGAGTTCACCGCAAGCTATAGCGGATGGAAGAACCAAGATGACGAATCAGTAGTAAGCGGTCTGGCTTATACATGCTCTTATGCTCCTGGTTCATATATAGGAACTTACGCTATAGAGCCTAACAGCGCTACCGCAATGAACTATGATATTACATTTGTAAACGGCACACTGACCGTAAACAAAGCTCACGTCTTTATAAGCGGTGCCGAGGCACAGATTGCCAAGTTTGCAGACGGCCACGCAAGTGCAGTTGTTCTGAATAAAGGCATACTCAACGGCATCAAGCTTAATGACCCTGTTGATCACGTAACTACGGCCACATTCAGTTCAGCAAGCGTAAGCGAGCACCTGACAATCACCCTGTTCTATGAGCTGACAGGCGACGCTGCACTGATTAACAACTACGACCTGCAGCCTACATCGGAGGTATTCACTACTGAAGGTGTGATTATAGAGCCGTTCATCCCAGATGATGACCATCAACCGGAAGAGGGCGAGCAAGTAGAGGTTGAAGAAGGTATTGACGTTTATGCGTACGGATATTGCGACGGCAACGGCTACAGCCTCAAGTATCACTTGAACAGCGGTAACCCAGACCAGTATAAGATTGACTTTGCTGACAGCCGTTTCTACAATGTGGACTGGACTGACCTGGTGAACGCTGGTAAGGATGGAACCATAGAGATAGATATTCCTGAGGATGTGCCTACAGGTGACTACTCTATGACCGTTTACTTCCGTGACAGCCGCTTCCCATGGCTTGAGAGCCGTGCTCTTACAGTTACATTCCACGTCAACATTCCGGAGACCTACGTAACTCCGTTGTTTGAGAACATTATTGCACTGGTTGACACCTGCAATTGCTTCACAGACATTCAGTGGTACTACCGTGCTAACGACGGCGAACCTTGGAATCCGATAGAGGGTGCTACAGGCTTCTACCACCGTGTTAACGGCAAGCTGACAGGTCAGTACTTTGTTAGTGCCAAGATGAACGGCGAACACACGTACACCTGCGGCCAGACTGATATGGAGACTCTCTATGGCGCAGACAAACCGCCAGTTGTTACAGTACATGCATATCCTAACCCTGTAATAACAACCACAACGGTGACCATCGAGAACTCTGAGAGCAACGAGCATGACCTGCGTATCGTTAACCTCAAGGGTGTGGAGATGTTCAACACCAAATTCCAGGGCAACGAGACTGTAGTTGACATGAACGGCTACCTGCAAGGCTACTACA
>ONBO01000040.1 GCA_900316125.1 uncultured Bacteroidales bacterium
GGAACCAGAGCCATGTATGAGTATGCAGCCACGGCTATAGGGCCAAGAAGGTGAGGTGCGAGCCTTGATGTAAGGAATATGGCTGTAGGACCGTCAGCACCACCTATGATACCTATTGAAGCAGCCTCTTGAGGAGTGAACCCAAGGGCTATGGTGGTAAGATATGTGGCAAAGATACCTATCTGTGCGGCGGCACCCAAGAGAAGGCTCTTAGGGTTGGCGATTAGCGGACCAAAGTCTGTCATGGCGCCTACGCCCACAAAGATAAGGCAAGGATAGATACCTAACTTCACACCAAGGTAGAGGTAGTCAAGCAGGCCTGCGCCGTTCTTGAACTCAGCCCAGTGTACATGGCCGTCAGCAAAGAGGTCTGCGTTATAGAGCCCTGCGCCCGGCAGATTAGTGAGAATCATACCAAAAGCTATAGGCAGGAGCAGAAGAGGCTCATACTTCTTGACAATGGCAAGATAGAGCAGCAGACAGCCTATGGCTATCATAACCAGATTCTTCCATCCGTCGCCTTGGAACAGCTTTACAATGCCCATTGAGCTTACAAACTCCTCAATGCTTGAGCCTATCTCAAGGTCAGCCTCAGCAGCCTCCTCCACAGCAGGAGCCTCAATAACGGCGCTCTCCTCCACAATAAGGATAACGCTCTCATCATTGGAATCCTGCGCAAAGGCAGACACACTCAGTGCGGCTGCAAAAGCAAGAATAAGATATTTAACTCTTTTCATGATACGTGCTATTATTCTAAGTCAAACAAAGGGTCACCCTGCATAACGCTCTGACCTGGCTGAACATGGATAGTCTTAACCACACCGTCACGCTCTGCCATAATATTGTTCTCCATCTTCATTGACTCCATAGTAAGCACTGTATCGCCACGCTTTACAGCAGCGCCAGCCTTTACAAGAATCTTAATAATGCTACCTGGAAGCGGAGCGGCAACTGATGCGGCGCCGGCAGGTTTTGGTGCTGGCTTTGGAGCAGGAGCGGCCTTTGGAGCCTCAGCCTTCTTCTCTGCAGCCTTTGGAGCTGGAGCGGCTTCAGGTTCAGGCTCACCTACTGACTCAAGGTCAACAAGTGCGTCACCCTGCATAACACTCTGTCCCTGCTGAACAAGAATAGCCTTAACCACGCCGTCACGCTCAGCCTGAATGTTGTTCTCCATCTTCATAGACTCCATGGTGAGCAGTGTGTCACCACGCTTAACAGCCTGGCCTACAGAAACCATTATCTTGATAATGCTGCCTGGAAGCGGAGATGAAACAGTACCTGGCACAGATTTTGACACAGGAGCGGCAGCCGCAGCAGATGTAGCAGGACGAGGAGCAGCAGCTATAAATGTAGGTTTCTCCTTCTTCTCGATATTAACGGCATACTTCTTCCCATTAACATCAACGGTTGCCATATTCTTACCAGTCTCCTCTATGGAAACCTCGTATGACTTACCTTCTATTGAAAATTTAAATTCTTTCATTGTTATCTGTCTAAATTGTTAATACCGTAAATTTTGGAGTTCCAAGCTGTTGGTCTGCCCTTAAATGTAAGTTTGCCAGCAGTCTCGGTTTCATCAAGTCCATCAGCATACAGCAGCCTGATAGCCATTGCAATAGCAGCCATTTCTGCCTCTGAAGCCTCCTCTATAGGAGCTGTCTCCACCGCAGAAGTCTGAGACTTCTCAGCACTCTTCTCAGGCTCTTTCTTAGCCTTCATAATAACGCCAAAAAGCATTAGAATGAACACCAGCAGAACCAGCAGGCAGAAAACCAACAAGAAACCAAGCAAGGTGACAATAAGGGCGTTACTCCAATTTATTAATCCTATCATAGTAGTTTCATGTTTTAAAGAGGAATGTTAGAGTGTTTCTTCAAAGGATTTGCAAGTTTCTTGGTTGCAAGGCTCTCAAATGCTCTGATAATACGGAAACGGGTGTTACGTGGGTCTATTACATCATCGATGTAACCCATAGAGGCAGCCTTGTACGGATTAGAGAACGCCTCGCTGTATGCGGCGGTCTTCTCATCTATGAACTTCTGCTTCTCCTCCTTGTCTGTAAATTCCTTAAGAGCCTTAGCCTCAAGAACCTCAATCGCACCCGATGCACCCATTACAGCTATCTCAGCTGAAGGCCAAGCGTAGTTGAAGTCGCCACGCAGCTGCTTGCAGCTCATAACTATATGAGAACCACCGTAAGACTTACGTATAGTGACAGTAACCTTAGGCACTGTAGCCTCACCGTAAGCAAACATAAGTTTAGCACCGTGAACAATGATACCGGCATACTCCTGACCTGTACCAGGCAGGAATCCTGGAACGTCAACAAGAGTAAGAATAGGAATATTGAACGCATCGCAGAAGCGGACAAAACGTGCAGCCTTACGAGAAGCGTCACAATCAAGTACGCCAGCAAGATAGCTTGGCTGGTTAGCTATAATACCAGTTGATTTGCCGTTGAAGCGAGCAAAGCAGCAGATAATGTTCTTAGCATAATTTGGCTGAATCTCCAGAATCTCACCGTCATCAACAATACGGGTTATAATCTCCTTCATGTCGTATGGCTTGTTAGGATTATCAGGAACAATATCCTTAAGAGCCTCGTCCACACGGTTCACAGGGTCTGTACACTCCACTGCAGGAACATCCTCCATATTGTTTTGAGGAATATAAGAGATAAGTTTCTTTATGGTGTCAATACCCTCCTGCTCATCAGCGCAGGCAAAGTGTGTAACACCTGATTTTGTAGAGTGGACACCTGCACCGCCAAGCTGGTCAACTGACACATCCTCACCTGTAACAGATTTAACCACCTTAGGACCAGTAATGAACATATAGCTGTTCTGCTCTGTCATAAGGATAAAGTCTGTAAGAGCTGGAGAATACACAGCACCACCGGCACAAGGGCCATATATAAGTGAAATCTGTGGCACCACGCCCGATGCCAAAATGTTACGCTCAAAAATTTCAGCGTAGCCTGCAAGTGCGTTAGGGCCCTCCTGAATACGTGCGCCACCTGAATCATTGATACCAATGATAGGTGCACCCATCTTCATGGCCAAATCCATTACGTGGCATATTTTCTGTGACATTGTCTCAGAAAGCGCGCCGCCGTAAACAGTGAAATCCTGAGCGAACACATAAACAAGACGTCCGTTTATTGTACCCTGTCCAACTACAACGCCGTCTCCGAGAGGGTGCTCCTTATCCATGCCAAAGTTAACACAGCGATGTGTTACAAACATATCCAACTCCTCAAAGCTACCCTCGTCAAGCAGCATGTCAATGCGCTCACGAGCGGTGTATTTACCCTTGCTGTGCTGGGCGTCTATTCTCTTCTGACCTCCGCCGAGCCTTGCTTTGTCTCTGAGCTCGTGGAGTTTCTTAATATTATCAGACTGACTCATTTCAAATAAAATTTAGTGTTTTTATTATTTCTTCTCGCAGAATTCAGTAAGAACGCCTGCTGTTGATTTTGGGTGAAGGAATGCAATGGTCATACCATCAGCACCAGCACGTGGAGCCTTGTCAATAAGCTGTACGCCCTTTGCCTCAACCTCAGCAAGTTTCTCCTCAATGTTAGCAACCTTGTATGCAATGTGGTGGATACCGCCACGGCCACCG
This sequence comes from uncultured Bacteroidales bacterium, assembly GCA_900316125.1. Taxonomy (GTDB): domain Bacteria; phylum Bacteroidota; class Bacteroidia; order Bacteroidales; family Paludibacteraceae; genus Enterocola. Next base: position 3,625 of record ONBO01000040.1, read on the forward strand.
TTCTTCTCAATGAACTTAGCCACTGTGCTCTCAGGGCATGTAGGCTCAAGGAGCTCAATCTTAACCTCTCCAACCTTAAGGAACGCTGTCTTAACCTTCTGGTCTGCAACCTCCTCAATCTTGTAACATTTCATACCTAATACGCCCTCATAATAAGGAAGAGCCGCCTCGATGCTTGGTACTGCGATACCAAGATGTTCAATTTGTTCTGGAATCATAATTTTAATGTTTTTTAGATGAATATATTTTTAGTCAATTTTCATTTTTTTCTTTTTCTTCTTCCCCGTCAGCACAGTCTTCACTGTGGTGCTGTTCTCCCCACGATAGCTGAGCAGGTGCCCGCCCATCTTTCTCCGTTTAATAAGCAGATACGTTACACACAGAACAGCAAAAACAGGCCATAATATGCAGTTCTGCAGCCATATAGGCATCTCATAAATATTCATGACAAACAGAACCATACCAAACCCTAACTGTATGCCTGCATAAATACTGCTCACAAGCCTGTGGGACTTGTAGAACTCATTGCAGAAGAGCTGGAAGAGATGTATTCTGTGTGGCGCAAATATGTTGTCACCTGCAAAAAGACGCTGCATCACTGTGAGGCCAGCCTCTATGAGCACTGCGCTGAATAGCAGGAAGTATGCCACGTTACCGGTCTTTACCACAAGGGAGAAGACAAAGTACGTCATCATGTAACCAAGAACTATGGAGCCCACATCGCCGGAGAAACATTTAGGCTGGGCGCGGAAATTAAAGAAGAGAAACACCATTGTGGCCGCTATGGTGAGACCAATAAGCTCAGGGTCCACAAAATTTCTGGCGTCAAAAACATAGAGGTCTATAAGGAGCAGCGGCACAGACATGCTGAGAGCAAGACCGCCGAGCATACCGTTAAGGCCATCCATGAAATTATACAGATTAAAGAGCCCTACCGCCACTATAAGCATCATTACCGCAGCCGCCCACTGACTTACAGAGGCTGTCATTATTATTCCAGTGTCATGTCCTATCTGCAGAAGGAGGAAAGAAGCCGCAACTGTCTGAGCCACAAGCCTTATAAGAAACCATACATCCTTAAGATCATCAATAAAACTGACCACGGCGAGCATAGTAAGCCCTATGAACCAGAACCACATTATCTCTTTACCATAGACAAAGCAGTCTATCATGTATATAATGTATGAGAGATAGAATATGAATCCTGCAGCGGTTATTACAGGTTTTTTGTGTGAACTACGATTATTAACACCTGCCAGAAGACTATACTTCCTTGCTATAGGGAAATATATGTACAGAGACAGCAACAGGATAATTACAGTGATGAAATATATCATAGCTCTACGAGTGTAACGAACCACAAAATTAATAACTTTATCAAAAGTTTCCAATTAAAAATCCCCTTTTTTTAAATTTCTTATTTTTCACTTTTCAATCTTCTCAAAAATCCGTACCTTTGCTTGCTATTGCCTAACACAAAATGTTATCAATATTTCCGAGCATATTAGCCACACCTGAGAAGGGATGGGAGCACGCCGCCAAAATTACGTCAAAGAGAGCGGTGCTCATGCGCTATGCGCTGCCACTCATCCTGATAGCCTCATCATGCGCTTTTGCCGGCACCTTCATTGCGAGTGACGATGTGCAATGGGTCACAGCAGTATGGAGGTTCATTGTAATGTTCATATCGCTGTTCATGGGGATATATCTTGCAGATTTCTGTATACGCATATCATACAGGAACCTTTTCAAGACCAAGCCTGACTTTACTCGCACGCTAATATTCACCATATTCTCCTATTCAGGGGTCATAGCGGTAATCATCTTGGATGAGCTTGTGGAGGATATGTTCTTTATCAGCGCATTCTACCTCTACACCTTCTATTTGGTGTATGAAGGGTGCAACATATTCCTTGGAATGAAAGATGTTCCGTCTGACAAAAAGAACTTATTCATATTTTTAGCGTCAGGAGCCATAATTGGCTGGCCGGTTATATTAAGAGGGCTGCTGTTTGTGACTATGCCCGGATTAAAATAGAATTATGCAGACTAACGTATACATAAAGAACAAGAAAGCGTCATTTGACTATGCTTTGCTTGACAAATACACGGCAGGCATTGTACTCACTGGCACAGAGATAAAATCTTTGCGCGGCGGGCGTGCATCGCTCGTAGACGCCTTCTGCTACTTTATCGGAGGGGAGTTGTGGATTAAAAGCATGAACATTCCGGCCTATTTCTACGGCACATACAGCAACCACGCCCCACTGCGAGACCGCAAGCTGCTGCTCACAAAGAAGGAGCTGCGCAAACTGCAGCAGAAGGTCAAGGAACCAGGATTTTCTATAATACCCACGGCTATATTCATTAATGACCGAGGCCTCGCCAAGGTTGACATCGCGCTTGCAAAAGGCAAGAAAGAGTTTGACAAGCGTCAGTCAATAAAGGATGCTGAGGACAGGCGTTCAATGGACAGAGCCCGTAAAAACTTTTAATAGATGAAAATAGTAATAGCAGGTGCCGGCGATGTTGGGACCCATTTGGCCAAGATGCTGTCAAAGGAGAACCACACCATTATCCTTCTTGATCAGAAGACTGAGAAGATTAAGGCTCTTGAAGCCAACTATGACATTCTGAGTGTGGTGGGAAGCCCCACATCACTTAAGGACCTTATGGAGGCGCAGGTCTCCACGGCTGACTTGTTTGTGGCCGTTACGCCTATTGAGAGTACAAACATTACAGCATGCATGCTCGCCACCAACCTTGGTGCGCAGAAGACTCTTGCCAGAATTGACAACCAGGAGTATCTGCTTCCAAAGAATAGAGAGTTCTTCAAGAGCATGGGTATTGACTCCCTAATCTACCCTGAAAAGCTTGCCGCTGAGGAGATTGTAAACAACCTGAAGAAGGGCTGGGTGCGCCAGTATGTGGAACTGTCCGGCGGGGCGCTCACCGTAATAGCCACCAAGATACGCACATCATCACCACTCTGTGACGTTCCGCTTGAGAAGGCGTTTGCCGGTAATGGCAAGATTCGTATCGTGGTGATAAAAAGAAATGACACAACCATAATCCCTTCCGGTAAAGACAGAGTGCTGGACGGCGACATAGTATACTTCATAACCACACGTGACGGCGTTGAGGACGTACGCATACAGTCCGGCAAGGAGAACTATGACATTAACAACATTATGTTCCTAGGCGCAAGCCGTATATGTATCAAGACAATACAGAGCCTGCCCCGCAGCAAGGATATAAAAGTTATAGAGCAGGATCTTGAAAAGACATACCGCATTATAGAGCAGACAGACAACGTGCTTGTTATTAACGGTGACGGAAGAGATACCGCACTGCTCAAGGATGAGGGCATAGAGTCATACGACGCCTTTGTGGCTCTCTCCGGCAGCGCTGAGACTAACATCATGGCATGTTTGGTTGCAAAGGGTATGGGAGTGAACCGTACTGTGGCGGAGGTGGAGAATATGGACTACATACACATGGCGGAGCAGATGGGCATAGGCGCCATCATTAATAAGAAGATTATTGCCGCCAGCCATATCTACCAGCTTATCTTAGGCGGCGATGTGTCAGTCAAGATGCTTACCTTTGCTGATGTTGACGTGGTGGAGCTCAAGGCGGAGAGTGACTCCCCTATAACCAAGGGCCCTCTCTACACGCTGAGACTGCCTAAGAGCACCATAATAGGCGGTATTGTGAGAGACGGCGTGGGCATGGTAGCTGTGGGTAGCACAGTGATACAACCAGGCGACAATGTTACGGTATTCTGCCGCAAAGAGTCTCTTGCGCAACTTGAAAATCTATTTAAATAAGATACTTTCCAGTGAAAAAGGTTGAGATAAAAATACTTATAAGGGTGTTCAGCATACTGCTCCACTTTGAGGCGTTTTTCCTGCTTTTGTCAATGGGAATCTCTCTTCTCTATGGGGAGAAGGAATACATCTACTTCCTAATATCAGCCGCTGCAATACTGGTGGTGAGCATCCCTGGAGTGATATTCACACGAGGCATCAAGGCTGGCATGGGCAAGCGTGAGGGATTCCTCATTGTCTCTCTTATATGGATAATCTTCACTTTCTTTGGTATGATGCCTTTCTACCTGAGCGGTAGCATCCCCAATTTTGTTGACGCCTTTTTTGAGACCATGAGCGGTTTCACCACCACGGGTGCCACAATACTCACAGACATAGACAACATGCCTGCGGGAATGTTATTCTGGCGCAGCCTCACACAGTGGCTGGGAGGTATGGGTATAATTGTGCTCTCAATGTCAATACTGCCGCTCCTTGGAGTGAGCGGCGCATCGCTGTTTGCCGCTGAGGTGCCAGGTCCTACAAAAGACAAGATTCACGCCAAGATAAGCACCACAGCCATGATTCTGTGGGGCATATATACAGCCATTACGCTTTTTGAAAGCCTTCTGCTCTGGCTGTTAGGCATGGACTACTTTGACGCTATCTGCCACTCATTCACCACAATGGCATCTGGTGGTTTCTCCACAAAGGGAGCCAGTATAACATTCTGGGACTCACCGCTTATGGAGTATGTTATTATAGTGTTTATGCTTATGTCAGGTATAAATTTCACACTATATTACCATATTATCAAAGGACGTTTTGACAAGGTGAGAAGCAATGAAGAGCTTAAGTTCTACTTTGCCTTCATAGCCATGTTCACCATTGCGGTGATGACAAGTCTTCTAATACACCACAACAACATTATGGATACGGAGGAGGCGTTCCGCTACTCACTGTTTAACGTGGTAGCGCTTATAACCACCACCGGATATGCAAACAGTGACTACACCACCTGGACTCCTTTTGTATGGACCATTCTGCTTATGCTTATGGCCTTTGGCTCCTGCGCAGGCTCAACATCGGGTGGTATGAAAACTGTAAGAACATCACTGCTTCTTAAGAACACCTACTATGAGTTCCGCAGGCTCATCCACCCTAACGCAGTGGTGCCTGTAAGGTTCAACGGACAGGTTATAAAGCCTAAGCTGATTGACAATGTTCAGGCTTTTGTATTCCTCTATCTGGTCATAGTTATCATAAGTCTGCTCTTTTTCACCTCTTGCGGCCTTACTCTTGACAACGCCCTGGGTGCAGCCATATCATCATTGAGTAACGTAGGCCCTGGCATAGGTTCATACGGCCCTATGGACAACTTCTCGTCAATGCCTGACGCGTGCAAGTGGTACATGTCATTTATGATGCTTGCCGGCCGTCTGGAACTCTTTACGGTATTTATGATATTCACGCCGGCGTTCTGGAAAAAGTAGAACACATATCAGACAAGTTTGAGCTGCCTCCAAAACTATCTGTGGAGCAGGCCTCAAGCCATCAGGTGGCCCAGTTCAGAGCCTTGGAGATAGAGAAGGTTTTAGGCCAAGACTTCACCTCCGCCGATATGACCGGCGGCATGGGCATTGACACTCTGCTACTCAGTGACTACGGACGACGCAGCGTTACGTACATAGAGCGCAACCGTGAGCTTTGCCTACTAGCTGAGCGCAACTTCAGCCGCGTATGCGGTGATGACTGCCGCATAACAGTAGTAAACGCTGACAGCGTGGAGCACCTCTCAAATGCAGAGCACTTTGATTTCATATATGCTGACCCGGCACGCCGCAGCACCACAGGCCGCAAGCTTGTGAGCATATCAGACTGCGAGCCTGACCTGCTGCCGCACATTGACTCCCTTCTATGCAAATGCACCCTTATGGGAGTAAAACTCTCCCCTATGCTTGACATCAGCGTAGCGCTTAAAGAGCTGCGCCATGTGCAGAAGCTATATGTCATAGGGCTTGGAGGCGAGTGCAAAGAGCTTTTCGCACTGCTAAGCCGTGACGGCAACACTAATGCAGAGAATGTGCCAATACACTGTATCAGCCTTCCTTTAGAGGGCGTGCAGCCTTTCTCATTCACCATATCAGATGAGCAGAACGCCACAGTAAGGTTTTCAATGCCGCAGCGTTACCTTTATGAGCCGTCGGCAGTAATTATGAAGTCTGGAGCATTTAAGAGCGTCTGCGCAAGATACGGCCTTAGCAAACTCCATCCAAGCAGCCACCTCTACACATCAGAGACTCTGGTTGAGGGTTTCCCTGGCCGCACATTTGAGATAACAGATATAAGAAAAGTACATAAGCCCCAATTCAAGGATATAGACAAGGCAAACCTTACTGTCCGTAACTTCCCCACCTCAGTGGCGGAGATACGCAAGAACATAGGTGTTAAGGATGGGGGAGACATCTATCTGTTTGCGACCACGCTGATGGAATATTCTAAAAGGGTTGTCGTCTGTAGGAAAATTGAAAGTTGAAAGTTGAAAATTAATATGTTATACCCGATAAATTCAATAGAGCAGAAGCTCGGCTTCACGCAGATTAGGGAGCTGCTGAAACAGAACTGCCTCAGCACACTTGGGCGCAGCATAGTTGACGCCATGCAGTTCTCCACATCCAGGGCAGACATAGTGAAACGTCTGAGCCAGGTGCGTGAGTTCATGCGCCTTATGGAGGAGAGTGACAACTTTCCACGAGACTACTGGTTTGACACCCGTGAGTACCTGCGCCGCATAACCCCTGAAGGCACATTCCTTACTGAAAGCGAGCTGTTTGAGATACGCCGTTCCCTTGGCGCCATAGCCGCCATAGTAACATTCATGAGCGTTAAGAGTGCTGATGACTACCCTCACCTGAAAGCCTTGGCAGAAAGAGTGGAGCCGTCAGAGCCGATATGCCGCCATATTGACACTATACTGAACAAATTCGGCCGCATAAAAGATGACGCCACATCAGAACTTCTGCGCATACGCCGTAGCAAGGCAAGTGAGACATCGGCGGCCTCAAAACTGCTCAACCAGATACTTGCCTCAGCCAAAGAGAACGCCTACGTGGAGAAGGATGTTACTCCTACCTTGCGTGAAGGACGTCTTGTTATCCCTGTGTCACCGGCCTTCAAGCGTAAGATAGGCGGAATAGTGCATGATGAGTCTGCATCGGGGAAGACAGTCTATATAGAGCCAACACAGGTAGTGGAGGCCAACAACCGCATAAGGGAACTGGAGATTGAGGAACAACATGAGGTTATGCGCATATTAAAAAACTGCTCTGACTTCATACGTCCAAGCATACCTCAGCTTGAAAAGTCATATCGTTTCCTTGGCATCATTGACTTTATACAGGCCAAAAGCCGCATGGCTTCTGAGATAGGCGCACAGTGCCACATACCTTCAGACAAGCCGCTGATGGAGTGGTACAATGCCGTGCATCCATTGTTATTGTTACAACTCAAGGCGCAGAAGAAGGATGTGGTTCCACTCAATATCAAGCTTACTGAGGAGAACCGCATTCTGATTATCTCAGGGCCTAACGCAGGCGGAAAATCCGTATGTCTGAAGACCGTGGGGCTTGTGCAGTATATGATTCAGTGCGGAATGCCTGTGATAATGCAGGACGGCAGCCGCACAGGAATTTTTGAGAGCATATTCATTGACATCGGCGATGAGCAGTCAATAGAGAATGACCTCAGCACATACAGCTCCCACCTCACTAACATGAAGTTCTTCCTGAAATATTCCGGGGAGCGCTCGCTCATACTTATAGATGAGTTCGGCACCGGCACAGAGCCAAACATAGGAGGAGCCATAGCGGAGGCGGAGCTTGAAGTGCTCAACTCAAAAAGGAGCTACGGAGTAATAACCACCCACTACACAAACCTTAAGCACCTTGCAGGGCAGACACCGGGGCTTGTGAACGGCGCCATGCTTTATGACCGGCACCGCATGGAGCCTCTCTTCCAGCTTGAGATAGGCAGTCCGGGCAGCTCGTTTGCTATAGAGATAGCCAAGAAGATAGGCCTGCCGGCAGAGATAATAGAGAACGCCACACGCAAGGTGGGCGCAGAGCATATTGACTACGATAAGAACCTTCAGGACGCAGCCCGTGACAAACGCTACTGGGAGAGCAAGCGTGAGCAGATACGCATAAAGGAGAAGAAGACAGAGGAGACCATGCAGCAGCTGCAAAAACAGCTTGAGGGCATCAACGCTGAGCGCAAGGAGATTCTGCGCCGAGCCAGAGAGGAGGCGAAGGAGCTGTTAAGCCAGACCAATGCCACCATAGAGAACACCATCCGAGAAATCAAGGAGGCCAAGGCGGAGAAAGAGCGCACACGTGAAATACGCCGTGAATTCAATGAGCAGCAGAAAGAGCTCAAGAAGGAGGATACAGAGACCATACGCATCAAAGGTGTAAAACTCAAGTCTGCAACACCCAAAAGCACAGAGGAGAGATACGTTGCGGGAGATTATGTTAAGTATGGCAGCAGCATAGGCCAGGTTATTGAGGTAAAAGGCAAGAGACTCATAATTGCCATTGGCCAGATGGAGGCAACCGTAGAGGCTGACAAGGTGGAAAGGGCTTCTCGCAAGCAGTTCAAAGAGAGCGTTAAGAGTGCGAGCTCAACCTACATAAGCAAGGAGACCGCAGATAACATACGCCAGCGCAAACTGAACTTCAAGAGTGACATAGACGTGCGTGGAATGCGTGCGCAGGAGGCAGTGGAGACCATAGCCTACTACATAGATGATGCCATAATAGTGGGGGCAAGCCAGGTGCGCATACTGCACGGCACTGGCACAGGAGCCCTCAAGCAGTATATACGTGAGTACCTTGACACAGTAAGCATGGTACGCTCATACCGCGATGAGCACATTCAGCTTGGCGGGGCTGGAATAACAATAGTTGAGTTTAGGTAAAAAGAACGTCATCCTGAGTGCGAGTTTCTTCGCTACGCTCAGAATGACGTTATCCGTTAACTCCTGTACTAATTAGAAGTAGTAGTTAAGAGAGATGGTGCAACTGAGGTTCTCTGTACCATAGAGCAGGTACATACTACCCGGGCTGATAAGCTGGTTGTAGTTCTCTACAGCACCGCTGAACTTGTTGAAGCCCTCATACTGAACGTATGTCTGTGGCTGCCATGCAACCATAAGAGGGGTGATATCAAGAGTAGCGCCAAGAGAAACGCGTGGAATAAAGAACCACTCGATACCAACCTGTGCATAAAGACCTATGCCCTGGTTAACACCTACATTGTACTGCTTAACAGGACGAGCATAGTCCATTTGAACTACAGCTGATGGGTCAAAGTTGTTGTGGTCCTCAATCTTATCCATGCAAGTAGGCTGCTGGTTAGCAGATGTAATGGTATTACCATATTTCATCTTTGCAGAACCGCCGCCAAATGCGTACATAAGACCAAAGCCGCCCACAAACTTGAGAGAGCCCTTGCCTGCATTCCACTCCATACCTGCGGTAATGTTACCACCGGCATAGCTAAGATCCATCTCGTCCCAAACCTTCTGCTCAGAAAGTGGGTTGAGAGCTACAGCAAGATCATCCTTAACATATTCACGATAAGCTGTGTAGCCGCCGCTGAAACCAACAGAAGCCTTAAATGTCATGCTCTTAGAAATTTTATACTTCACAGCTATAGCCACCATAGGGCGCTGGGCAAGGAAGAACATCTGGCTTGGATATTTCAAGCATGTGTCAACCTGATCTTTGTATATAAAGCTACCTACGCTTGAAAGCGCGCTTGCGCTACCGCCCTTAGCAGCGGCAACAGGGTTGAATTCAAGACCTAAGGACACAGAACCTGCCTCTGGCACGTTCTTTGACCAGTCTTTCTTTGATGTTGACTCCTCCTGTGCAAACAGTGTAGTTGCTGCAGCCATAGCAAGTGCCAACGCCAAAGCCTTTGTTATATATCTTTTCATAATCTAAAGTCTTTAGTTCGTTAAACAATACTACTATTCTGCGCTAGCTGAATTAGAGCCTTTACCTTTTGTGCTTGTAGCCTCAAAACCGTCAAGAGCAGCTGTAACGTTGCATACAAACACCTGACCGTATGCTACTTTAACATTTTCAACGCCCTTGTACTTGCAAATGCCAGAAGCCACTGCGGTATCTATCTTCTTAAAACCAGAAGTCTCAAACTCACATCTAACCTCCACATCATATTTTTCACCAGCAGCTACAGGAAGATTAGCCTGGAAAACCTTATCAACAATAGCAACCTTCTGAACAGAAGCTACTGTCTCCTCTACCTTCTCACCTTTTTCGTTCTCTGTAAAGTTACCAGTCTTAATTTTGGTAGTGATAGTAACAAAAGCGTCATCAGCAATAGTGGTGTAGTCAGTTGCAGGATCACCTTGAGCAGTTGTCTTTTGATAAACTACAGAGCCCTTAATCACAGTTGCATTTGTAGATGCCTCGGTTAACTCAGTAGGCTGAATTTTCTTGCAAGAAGAGAGAGCAAGAGCAGCCAATGATACTGCAACAAGTGCAGCCAAAGTTTTTGTAAATGTCTTCATACTTGTAAAATATTAGTTAATAAAAATAAAGTTAGACTTTGCAAAGATAATAAAAATTTTTCTAAAACGTTAGAAAGCCGCCACATTATGT
>ONBO01000019.1 GCA_900316125.1 uncultured Bacteroidales bacterium
TTCAACTGATGATTTCATCTGCTTTATTGCGCCTTCATTTTCCATGCAAAAGTAGTGCTTGATTGTTTTACCTGCAAAGTGCTTGTTAGTGCTTGTTGCTGATTTTCTTCATTTGTTCATCAAACATTCTATTCCACCTTTCAACCAATAGCCTCTCTTGCTCAGGAGGCATGGAGTGTATTGATGATTTACTTTTTTGCTTATCCTGTAGTGGTACTAATGTTTTTGTGAAATATTCTAAATAGGCATCGTTGAAAATTTTGTTTTCAATAGAGTCTTTAGGTTGCATAGCTTGGCGGATGCTGTCAATGGAATAATAGAGATTGTTTATGTATATGATGCAGAACTCTTCATATTGACAAGTGTCAAGTGTGGCAACGCAAACATTGTAGCAGCTGTCGTATTTTTGGTGAGTTTCTTGCATTAGGCTTCCAAATGTAATCTCCTTTGCTGTGGGGTGTGGAATCATTGAATACACCAGCGCACCAGCCGCCACCATTATTAGCGCCGCCCATGCAAATGCCTTTCTTGCTGCATCACTCCTTCTTAGTGCCTTGCTCAGCTCACCTACAGATGAGTATCTCTTTGACGGCTCTTTTTTCTGACATCGTGCCTTTACACATCTGTATCTGTGAGGAAAAATCTCATTTATCACACACCCAAGAGACCAGATGTCACTGGCAAATGTAACAGGTCCTCCGTTAATCAACTCCGGCGATGCGTATTTGTTAGTGCAGCCGCGCCCTTTCTGTATGTAGGCATCGTTGTCTGAAAGGCCGTAGTCTATAAGTTTTACATGGTGGCCGTTATTGGTGATAATGATGTTTGACGGCTTGATGTCCTGGTGTATAATCTGCTTAAGGTGCAGCTCACCTATAGCCTCCAGCAGCTCGTTCAAGACTCTGGATTTCTCAGTGGCGGAAGGCCTCTGCTTTAACCATTCATTAAGCGTAATGCCGTCAACATACTGCATCACAATGCAGAGCCCAACGTTTGGGTCATTGATCAGCTCGTAGCACTCAGCGCAGTAGATGCTTGTAACATTCTTATGCAGGTCAAACTCACGGCGCAGTATGCTCTCATACTTAGCCTTAGCACCAGGCTCATTCTTCACCCCTTTAAGCGCAAACCATTTGCCATTTTTCTGAACCTTGTATAGAATGCTGTAGCCATTCCCAGATTCATAAATGACAGAATAGTCCGTAAAGCCGCGGCTCTCCTGAGGCTTGCTCTGCTCTGGAACTCCTGATGTGCTCATAGTCTGATTTTCTTACGCTTTTCAAATTACAAAAATAGTGACTTTTACATAAAATACCACATCTATGTCCTGAAATAAGCACTAACAAGTACTTTGCTTTGCGTTTCCAGTTAAAATATCTTTGTAAACACAAAATTGGCACTAACAAATGTTAAAAATTCAATTGTCATATATGATAATTAAAAACGATTTACTAAATTTGCGAAATGCTTATCATAAATGATATGGAAGCGGACTATAAATAACAATGGGAATATGCCGAAAATCCTAAGAAGAGTAGGCTAAATAATATATTTTAATATGATGACGTTAAAAGAAAGTATAGAACTTGTGGTACGTAAATCTAATAGAGTTACCATTGTAGATAAGACAACAGGTGGTTTAGTTTCAGAGATAAAATCTGTTCTATTAGAGAATGGCGTGTCTTCTGTTACAGTAATAGATGCAAGGACGTTGTATGATAAAAATGATTTTCGTAGAATGTTAAATGCAATACAGGATGGAATTTTAATTATTGATCACGCAACGGAAGTTCCAGAGTCTAAACATAGAGATATTATTAATGCGCTTATTAGAGCGTGTTTAAAGGGTGACTACTTGGATGTGACAGAAGAGTGGATGATGCATTTTGCAGAAACTAAAATAGGTGTAGCAGCAATAGTTGATAAAAACGATTATAACGCACCTGTTTTTAAAGAGATATTCCCTATAGGCGGTGGCTGTGGATTGCTTGCATTTACCGATGATGGTCCGAAGTGTTTTTGACTAAAGCATTAAAATGTAGTTAATTAAAATATTATTTGAAATGGGAGTTATTAAATTATCAGTAAATCCAGACGGTACCTATAGACTATCAGACCCTCGGTGTCGCTTTGCATCTTTTGATTTATGCTATGGATACTTTCAGACACATCGCGGCAGTTTAACGGTTGATATGGAAAGATCTTGCTTGCACTTGTGGTCGTATCTTGCAAGCTGGGGAATGTTAAGGGGGAGCAGTAAATTGCTGAGTGATTGCAGTATGAAAGTGATGGAAGACGTGGTAACCTATTTGTCAACACTTAAAAATCCTGATGACTGGGAGTTGGATTTGGGGCTTGATGCATCAGGTGCTCCTGATATAGTAAAATCAAAACGTATAATCGAAATATATAAAGACCTAAGTAAAATAATAGGAGATATTTCTGTCAAAAGCGTTAAAGTTGGAGTGTCAGCGACTCCAACATTGGTAACAAAAATAATGTTAGGAACATTAGGGTGCGTCCCAGCTCTTGACAGATATTTTCGTAAAGTTGTAAAAATAGGATTAAGTCAGTTGAACCAGGATGTATTAAGTAAAATTCAAGATTTTCACAGCAAGCCTCATTTTTACGTTAACACAAACAAAGTCGCCAATATTGCTCCTGACGTAGCCACAGGCAATGATATTGACGCAAGTGTTAATATTAACATAGACATTGACACTAATACTAAGATTAGGGTTATTGACTTTAGTGGTAAGGTGACTAATTTGTTATATCCGAGAGCCAAAGTTCTTGATATGATTGGTTTTAGTATAAGTGCTGGCTGGACGTGGCAAATAATTTAATGTTAACAATAAAAATTTACAATTATGAAAAAGTTTTTACTATTTTTTGTAGCGATGCTACTTTTTGTATCGTAGGAAATTTTGGCAAACTCAACTTTTGTTTACAAGGATATTACATATAGGAGGGAATATTATAAAAACTATGTATCAGTTGGTATAAATAAAGGTGTTACTGGCGATGTCGTAATTCCAAGTACGGTGGTGTATGATTCTGAAAATTATAGTGTTAGGTCAATAGGTAGTTCTGCCTTTGAAGGATGCACAGGGCTAACATCTATAACAATACCGAGTGGCGTCACGTCAATAGGTAGTTTTGCCTTTGAAGGATGCACAGGGCTGACATCTATAACAATACCGAGTAGCGTCACGTCAATAGAAAGTTATACCTTTGAAAGATGCACTGGTCTCACATCAATAACAATACCGAACAGTATTACATCAATAATTTATGGTGCCTTTTCAGGATGCACTAGTCTCACTTCAATAGAGATACCAAGCAGCGTCACGTCAATTGATCCTTCTGCCTTTTCAAGATGCACCGGATTTACGTCTATAATAGTTGATAAAAATAATAAGGTGTATGATTCCAGAAATAACTGTAATGCAATTGTAGAGACCGCAACAAATACATTGCTTTTAGGATGTAATAACACAATGATCCCTAATAGCATAGCGTCAATAGGATATGGTGCCTTTTATGGATGCTCCGGGCTGGCCTTTATAGAGATACCAGGCAGTGTCACATCAATAGGTAGAGATGCCTTTTCAGGATGCACCGGACTCACGTCTATAATAGTTGACGAGAACAATAAGGTGTATGATTCTAGAGATAACTGTAATGCAATTGTAGAGACCGCAACAAATACATTGCTTCGAGGATGCAATAACACAATGATCCCTAATAGCATAACGTCAATAGGTAGTTCTGCCTTCGATGGATGCACCGGACTCACTTCAATAGGACTCCCGAGCGGCGTAACTTCAATAGGTAGTTCTGCCTTTGAAGGATGCACTGGTCTCACATCAATAACAATTCCGAGCAGTGTCACATCAATCTATGGTTATGCCTTTGAAGGATGCACTAGTCTCACTTCGATAGAGATATCGGGTGGTGTCACGTCAATAGAATATTTTGCCTTTTGTGGATGTACAGGGCTAACATATATAACAATACCTAGCAGTGTTAAGTCCATTGGTAGTGAAGCCTTTTATTATTGCACTGGACTTACATCAATAGAGATACTTAGTAATGATATGTCAATAGGAGATGGTGCCTTTCGAGGATGCACAGGCTTAAAGTCTGTAGTTAGCATGATTGAAGATCCAAGTGACGCGACTAAGTTCTTTGATGAGAATTTGGATTATAAAAATTGTAAGCTGTATGTGCCGTGTGACGTATTGGACATTTACAAGGTAGAAACTGGTTGGAGAAAGTTTAAGAACAAAGAGTGCATTGAGGCAAAGCATATTGACGAGCCTCTTGATGATGTTGTGATAACACCGTCAAATACAAAGGTTGTGGTTGCATGGCCTGTTGTAGATAATGCTGAAAGTTATGTAATAGAGATAAAGACGGGTGGTAAAACATTCTGTGTGGTTACGTTCAATAACAAAGGTCAGCTGCTAAGCATAGAGTACTCTTCTGCATCAGAGCGAATGGCTGAGGCTCGTGACGCATCTGCAGCTTACGGATACCAGTTCAGTATAGCCAGTTTAACACCAGAAACACAATATAACTATACAATAACAGCGTTAGATGCCAGTGAAAGAACTTTAAGCCTTAAGTCTGGCTCATTTACAACAACAAGGGAGCCTGTATCTGTTGACGAGCAGAGCGCTGAGCCTGAGTTTAAGGATAAGGTTTACGTTCAGGATAAGAACGTAATGGTTGAGGGTCTCAGCGCAGATGACTACAGCATCTACAACACCGCTGGTAAGCAGGTTAGCAATCCAGTGCCTGCGTCTGGTGTATACGTGGTTAAAGTGGGTGATGAGGCTGTGAAGGTTATGGTGAAGTAACCGAAGCTTACGCTAAACCACGTATATAATAAAATTTCAATCAGTCTCGGCTTTGGTCGGGACTGATTTGTCATAGTAGGTCTTATTAAGGCTTAGTAGTGTATGGTAGGTAGCGCAGTATCAAGCATCACCAGTGTCTTCGTTGAAATGTTAATTAAGATTAAAAGGTTGATTGTTGGTGGTGATGGTGCTAAATATTTTTATTAGATTTGCTCAGGTTTTTTGTGCTGTAACTGAAATCATCATATCCCCTAATCATGAGTAACACTCTTGCAAATATCTTATGGCTTATATTTGGCGGGCTGCTGTTCGCTGTGGGCTATTTTATAGCTGGGCTGGCATATTGTATCACCATAATTGGTATTCCCTTTGGTGTTCAGTTGTTTAAGATTGGCGCTTATATGCTGCATCCGTATGGGTACAGGATTTATGATGATATCAGTGCTGACGGCGGCTGCCTAAGTGTTATTTTGAATCTTCTGTGGATTTGCTGTTTTGGAGTGGAACTGGCCATCATGCATGTTACTATAGGCATCTTATTCTACTTGACCATTATTGGTTTCAGCTTTGGAAATATGCATTTCAGAATGGCGTATCTGGCGTTGTTCCCCTTTGGCAAATCTATTATGGAGGATTTTCTGCCGTAGCGTGGTTTCTGGGTAGTTTTTTGTATAGTTTTTTGTATAGTTTTTTGTATAGTTTTTTGTCCATTACGTATTAGTAATCTCCCAGTACCCACCTTTCTTTGACCCAACACGGCGGATAAGATTTTTCTGCTGCATTTGTTGTAATTGCCATTTTACACCAGCCACAGTGATGCCACATTCCTCTGCTAATTCGTCTATGGTCACCATCTTGTTTTTGAGTATTTGTTCTATGATTTTCTGTGACGTTTTCTGTGACGTTTTTTGTGACGTTTTTTGTGACGTTTTTCTCAGCGATGTAATGTTATTTTCATGTAAATTTTTATTATCTTCGCAGAAAATAATATTTGACATCAATGAAAGCGAAACCATTTATCAAATGGGTTGGTGGTAAAACACAACTCATTGAACAACTTGAAGCCTTGCTTCCTGCTGACTTTGATACTTGGGAGAATGTCACTTACATTGAACCCTTTGTGGGTGGAGGAGCCATGCTCTTCTATATGTTGCAGACACACTCCAATATTAAATCAGCTATTGTTAATGACATTAACGGAGATCTGACCACTTGTTACAGGGTGGTACGCGACAATCCGTCAGAGTTGATATTTGCGTTAAAATCTATACAGCGAGATTATTACGCCTTGCGTTCTGAAGAGGATCGTAAACAGTTCTTTATTCAACATCGCGATGAGTTTAACACTAAAATGTTAGACCCCATACGCAATACAACATTGTTCTTCTTCCTCAATAGAACATGCTTTAATGGCTTGTACAGAGTGAATAAGGCAGGTTTGTTTAATGTGCCGTTTGGCAGGTATGAAACTCCAATGATTTGTGATGCAAACACTATTTACGCCGATAGTGAATTGCTGCAAAATGTAGAGATTTTGACAGGTGATTACCAGCAGACCCTTGGGCATGCACGTGGAAACACGTTATTCTATTTTGATCCTCCGTATCGTCCGTTAAGTAATACAAGCAGTTTTAATGATTACGCTAAGGAGGCTTTTAATGACCTTGCACAGCGACGCCTTAAAGAGTTTTGTGATCAGGTGGAGCAGGCTGGCTACAAATTTATGCTAAGTAACTCTGATTGCTTTAACACTCCGCTCAAGGACAGATTCTTTGAGGACTTGTATCTGGATTATTATATTGACAGGGTTTGGGCTTCTCGTAGTGTAAATGCAAATCCGGCAAAGCGAGGAAAACTTCAAGAGATACTTGTGCATAATTACATAGAAACTAGAAAATATTTAGAGTTAGCAGTATAATGGCAGCACATACAAAAGAGGAATTTAAATTGTTTATGTCTCAATTGAAGGAGACAAATGCAACGCTTGATTTTTATTGTGACTTTCCAAAAATTAAAAAGAATGTCGCCGATGTTGAGATTAGCCTTAACACGCTGAACTTTCTTATTGGGAAGGATAATTTGCGCGATGCGGTAGAGGCGTTGTGGAGTAGAGATAGAAGAGTGTTTGACGTAATGGATATTCTTATTGCCACCAGAAAGAAAGATGACAAGAAGTTTATTGATAATGAAGGCTCTATGCATTCAGTTCATTCATTGTTTGACTCTGTTGATGGTGTGATGAAGTTTATTGAAGGGACGGGCCTTGATAGAGTTTTCAAAAACAAAGAGATTAAAGATTTGGTTGATTATGTGTTTGGCGTAGAGACTGGATTGGATACTAATGCTCGTAAGAACAGAAGTGGTAAAATAACAGAAAAACTTGTTGGTCGTATATTTGGCCATGCGGGTGTTTCATATCGTGAACAGGTTTCATCTAAAGAGTTCCCGAAAATATCTGCCGTTTTAGGTGCAGATCAAAAAGTCTTTGATTTTGTTATTAAGACGGATAGTAAAACCTATTTGATAGAGGTCAATTTCTATTCTGGTGGCGGTTCAAAACTAAATGAAGTTGCTCGTTCTTACACAGATGTGGCTCCAAAAGTAAATGGGGTAGACGGATTTGAGTTTGTTTGGATTACTGACGGCATTGGCTGGAACAGTGCTAGTAATAAGCTTGAAGAGGCTTTTGCCGCTATACCGAGTATTTACAATTTGACTACAATTAAAGATTTCATAAATAGGATAAAACAATCAGTTTAGACATGGCAAAAAACATCTATAAACATACCATTGACTTAAAGACTTTAGATATTAGGAATGCGCCCAGAGAGGACTTTGCAAAGCAAATTATTGCTATTGAATATCGTGGTTATGAAGTGGAACAATGTGCAGACGGTCGTAAAATTGTTATAACAAAACCTGGAGGGAAAAGAGTGTTTGGACATTCTAAAAAAGAGGATATGTTAGTGTTTATATTTGATCCTAAAGATAATTCTCTTTGGCAAATTTCTCATAAACAGATATTAGAAGACGTTACTGATAAATGTACGGATAATCCTTCCGAGGGGAGAAAGCTTTTATCATTATTAAAGAGGGTCTATGATGGAGAGGAACCGAATGACTTTATTGATGAGATACGTGCATTGTCTTTTCACAAAGGAGAATGCTCCGAAGAATTGATAAAAGCATATAAATGGATATGGGGGCAGGAGGATGTTAATTATCCTGATGGAGCAGGACGGTCTATGTCATGGAAAGAATATGAAATGTTGATGAAAAAATTATGACATCCGAGAATCTTACATTCCCCGATTTCACTATCCTGCAAGGAAATTGCATGGAACGGTTGCAAGAGATAGATGATAATTCTATCGACACTATTTTTGCAGACCCTCCATATTTTCTAAGCAATGGAGGCATTAGTGTTCATAGCGGGAAGCCAGTGTGTGTGGATAAGGGAGACTGGGACAAGGGAGGTACACCGGAGTATGTTTACGAGTTTAACCGTAAGTGGTTGTCTATATGTCGTTCAAAACTTAAAGATGATGGAACTATATGGATTAGTGGTACACACCATAACATCCATGTAGTAATGCGCTGTTTGCAAGAATTGGGATATAAAGTTCTCAATACTATTACATGGCAGAAGTCAGACCCTCCACCAAATCTTTCATGCAAATACTTTAATTTCTCTACTGAACTAATTATCTGGGCCCGTAAGCATGAGAAGAGATCACACAAGTTCAACTATGAAACAATGAAGCAGTTGAATGGAGGCTGTCAAATGACAGATGTATGGAAAATTCCCGCAGTTGGATTGTGGGAGAAACAGCAAGGCAAACATCCAACGCAAAAGCCACTTCGTCTTCTTTACAGGATTATATTGGCATCCACTAATGTTGGTGATACTGTTTTAGACCCATTCAGCGGCTCTGGTACAACTGGAATTGTAGCAAATCTTCTTGGCCGTAGGTATATTGGAATCGAGCAAGATAAGAAATTCTGTGAGTTGGCTTTATGCCGTAGGATCGCTTTGAATAATGAGGCTGAGCGCAAGAAATTATTTGATAAAATGCGAGAGAACCCTCAGGAGGTGACAGTTCTTGTTAACCACATGAGAGAGGCGGATCGCAACAATGCCATGCAGTTGGGTGTCACTTACCTAAGAGCAGGAGATTCAAAGGGTTCACTGCTGGTGCAGCAAGGCTTTGAAAGGCTTGGATATGTTTGTTTGCATACCAATGGAGAAAATCCTCAGTTATATAGGCTCACAAAAAAAGGCTTCCAGATTTGGACTGCGGAAGCTCTTCGTGAAAAAGGATTCACTGCGGAGCATGCTCCATATTATGCAGTGCTGAGGTTTGATACATCTCACGCAGTTCCTTATGACCAGAATGTTAATTTACACCAAAGGATTTACACAAGTGTGGCAAAGATTCGCCCTCTATCAGACTTTATTGGTATAAAGTAATTTACCACTATGAAAAAACACATATTAACTCTATTTGCACTGCTGTGCTCTGTGGTGCTCATGGCGCAGGCGGAGCTGCTGGGAGACTGGTGCACTGTTGATGATAAGACAGGGGAGCGCCTCTCTGTGATGCACTTCTTTAAGGCTACTGACGGCAAATATTATGGAAAGGTGGTGGAGATGTTCCGCCCTGAAGATAAGAATAAGACCATAAAGCACGGTGCTCATAAGGGCAAGCCGGTGGTAGGCTTTGTGGTTTTCAGCGGCTTTGAGTATAAGGATGGTATGCTGGTGAATGGCAAAGCGTTCAACCCTGATGACGGCAACTGGTACTACGCCAAGATATGGCTCTCTGATGACGGCTGCCTTATGCTGCGAGGCGCACTTGACAAGCTGATGATATTAGGACGCACCCAAAAATGGATTCGTAAGAAGTAGAAAACCATGAAAAGAGCATTAGGTTTATTGGTGATAGTTTGTATCTGTGCATCGATGCATGCAGGGGAGGTTACATTAGACTCCTGCCGCATCTGGGCGCAGAGGAACTACCCCGCCATACGTCAGTATGAGCTAATCAGCAAGAGCGAGAAGTACAGCGTTAGCAATGCCGCCCGCAGCTGGATACCGCAGGTGGCGTTATCAGCGCAGGCGTTATATTACAGTGACCAGGCCAATATGTCTGAGGTCTGGGAGGCGCTCGGGCTGACCGATATGTTCAAAACACTTGGCAAGGATATTCCTGATTTGTACCTCCGCAAGTTTCAGGGCAAGGTGCAGTTAGACGTGCAGCAGACAATCTGGGACGGCGGAATGTCTGTGGCGGGAAAACAAACAGCACAGGCTGACGCACGCCAGCAGAAGGCTCAGGCGGATGTGGATTTTGACCAGCTGGAAAGCCGTGTGGACAATCTCTATTTTGGCATTTTGTTGCTGGATTTGCAGCAAGAACAGTTGTTGCAAACAGACTCCCTGCTGCAGAAGAATATGGAGCGTATGCGCACGCTCTATAACAACGATGTCATTCTCCAGAGTGACCTTGACGCCATGGAGGTGGAGATTCTTACATTAGGGCAGAAGATAGACGCTGTAAGCTACTCAAGAGACGCCTACCGCAGAATGTTATGTCTGATTACAGGGCGTAATCTTATGGCTGACACTCTGCAAGTTCCGGAAGAACCGGCTGAGAAAGCAGGGGAGGAGCAGCGTGCGGAGCTAAGGCTTCTTGATGCAAAAATTGACTACCTTTTGGCACAGGAGAAAACCGTTAAAAGCTATTCCATGCCGCAGTTCTATGCCTTTGCGCAGGGATGGTACGGCTATCCAAAACTGGATATGTTTGCGTCAATGCTTTCTGCAGAGTGGGGGCTGAATGCGGTGGTTGGTGTGCGTATGCAGTGGAACATAGGCGCGTACTACACACAAGGGAACAGACTTAAATCACTAAGGGTGAACCAAGAGCAGGTGCGTGTGCAAAAAGATATATTTGAGTGGAACCGCCGGATGCAGACCGCTCAGGAGGATGCTGAGATAACCCGTCTCAGGCGTGCGCTGGAGGATGACGCCCGCATAGTTGAGCTACGCCGCAGAGTGCGCAGTGCAGCGGAGGTAAAGCATGATAACGGAGCCATAACCACAACTGAGCTTTTGCAAAAAATTACAGATGAGAGCCTAGCGGTATCAGCTCAGTCTGCTCATAGAATAGAGCTGCTTAAAACACAATATGAATTGAACAAACTGAAATAGAGTATGAGACCTAATATTTTATATCTTCTTTCCATTACCCTGCCAATAGCATTTGCAAGTTGCAATAATCAGAATGATTTTGACGCCACAGGCACATTTGAGGCCACAGAGATTACCATTGGCGCTGAGGCTAATGGTAAAATACTGGATTTTCATATTGAGGAGGGTAGTACTGTAAATGCAGGAGACAGCCTTGGCCGCATAGATTGTGAGCAGATGCTGCTCCAGCGTGAGATGCTACAAAAACAGCAGGCGGCGTTGATAGCAGGAAAACCAAATGTAGAGAAACAAGTTGCCGCACTGCGAGGACAGATTGCCACGGCAGAGACAGAGCTGAAGAGGCTGAAGAGAATGCAGGCGGGAGGAGCCGCCACAGGCAAGCAGGTGGATGATGTGGAGGCGCAGCTCAGTGTGCTACGCTCACAACTTGACGCCACATTGCAAAGCCTCAACGCCAGTGTGTCAAGTTTGAATAACAATGTTTCCGCTATGGAGCTGCAGATTCGCCAGCTTGACTACAGTATAAGCAAGGCAACCATATCATCCCCAATCAGCGGTACCGTTATGGTAAAGTATCTTAATGCAGGTGAGATGGCAGCAGCTGGCAGACCTCTTATGAAGGTTGCAGACCTTGACCACATGTACCTGCGCGCCTATTTTACCAGTGAGCAGCTCTCTGACATATCGCTGGGAGATGAGGTGACTGTGATAGCGGATTTTGGCGGAGACAAGCAGATAGAGTATCCTGGAACCATTGTCTGGATAGCTCAGGAGAGTGAGTTCACGCCCAAAGGCATACAGACTCGCGGAGACCGTGCCAATCTTGTTTATGCCATTAAAATTGCTGTAAAGAATGACGGACGGCTAAAGGTAGGTTTGTTTGGAGAGGTTAAGCTGAACTCAAAAAGAAATGACCGCCATTGAGGTTAAAAATATAAGTAAAAGTTACGGCGATGTGCATGCCCTGCGCAACGTCAGTCTGTCTGTAACGGAAGGAGAGCTCTTTGGGCTTATAGGTCCTGACGGAGCGGGTAAAACCACGCTGTTCAGGCTCCTGACCACACTGCTCAAACCAGACATCGGCTGTGCCACTGTTTGCGGTCTTGATATAGTGAAAGATTACAAGCAGATACGCAATTTAGTGGGGTACATGCCTGGCAGGTTTTCCCTCTATCCAGACTTGAGTGTAGAGGAGAATCTCCAGTTCTTTGCAAGTCTTTTTGGCAGTACCATAGAGCAGAACTATGATTTGGTGGCTCCCATATACCGTCAGATAGAGCCGTTCAGAACCCGTCGTGCAGGAAAGCTTTCAGGCGGAATGAAGCAGAAACTGGCGCTTTGCTGCGCTCTGATACATAAACCCAAGGTGCTCTTTCTTGATGAGCCTACCACGGGCGTTGATGTAGTGAGCCGTATAGAGTTCTGGGATATGTTACAGAATCTCAAATCACAGGGAATAACCATTTTAGTCAGCACTCCGTATATGGAGGAGGCACAGCGATGCGAGCGTATTGCAATGATTCACACGGGCGGAATACTGGAGATAGGCTCCCCGCAGCAGATAATATCCAAAACGGGTGCTTCAAGCATGGAGGATGCCTTTATTAAACTAATGAGCAATGAGTAAAGGTGAGCCAATCATATCAGTAGATAATCTCACAAAGCGGTTTGGTACATTCACCGCTGTGGATGGCATAACATTCCAAGTGGAGAGAGGGGAGATATTCGGGTTTCTTGGCGCTAACGGAGCCGGTAAGACCACTGCTATGCGTATGCTTTGCGGGTTAAGTTATCCTACGGAAGGGAATGGTCATGTGTTGGGCTACGATGTTATGACCCAGGGAGAGGAGATTAAGAAGCATATAGGTTATATGAGCCAGCGTTTTGCGCTCTATGAAGACCTTACGGTGGGTGAGAATATGGAGTTTTTTGGCGGTATATACGGTATGCGTGGAGCTGCGCTCAACGATAGGATTTCGGAACTTCTTGAAAAATTGCATTTTGCCGACCAAAGGAGCACTATGGTGGCATCGCTGCCGCTTGGGTGGAAACAGAAACTGGCCTTCATGGTGGCCACGGTTCACAGGCCGCAGCTGGTGTTCCTTGATGAGCCCACAGGAGGTGTTGACCCAATAACAAGAAGGCAGTTCTGGGATATGATTCGTGACGCAGCGGCTGAGGGTGTGACTATCTTTGTAACTACACACTATATGGATGAAGCAGAGTACTGTAACCGCGTAAGTATGATGGTTGACGGGAGGATATGTGCGCTTGACAGCCCTGCATCGCTGAAGCGGAGATATAATGCTAAAACAATGGAACAGGTGTTCTTCATACTGGCCCGCAGGGCGGAAAGGAGCGAGTGACACACTATGAAAATGTTTTTTGCTTTCACCCGTAAGGAGTTTATCCATCTGCTACGAGACTGGAGGACAATGCTTATAACGCTTGTCACGCCAGTGCTGCTCATATTTATATTCGGGTACGCCATATCCACAGAGATAAAAAACCTGAATGTTATGGCCATAGTGCCTAAACTGAATACATCCATCAGCCGCCAGCTTAACTCCATTGACGCAAACCCCATATTTAATTACAAAGGGCTTACTGATGCAGCCAGTCTTGATGAAGTGCTACGGAGCGGAACGGCATGCGTGGTCATTGTATATGACACTGACGGAAATTATCAGTTAGTGATAGATGCCGCCGATGCCAATATGACAGCCACTCGTACAGCCTATATATCAAGTGCGTTGCAGCCAAGTGATGAACTTGGGGGAGCGCTCTTCCAGACCACATTACGCCATAATCCGCAGATGCTCTCTGCGTATAACTACATTCCAGGTATCATGGGGCTGGTGTTCATCCTTATATGCGCCATAATGACATCAACAAGCATAGTGCGTGAGAAGGAGACAGGCACCATGGAGGTGCTGCTTGTATCCCCCATCCGTGGCACTACTATCATAGCCGCCAAGATTATGCCGTTTTTTACGGTGTCATGTGTAAATGTCGCCAGTGTGCTGCTTTTGGTACATTATGCAATGGGAGTGCCTATGAAGAGCGTTGGAAGCATCATAGTAGTGTCATTAGTCTATATTATTCTTGCTCTTTCGCTTGGAGTCCTTGTATCGGCGTTGGTAAACAAACAGATAGTGGCGCTTCTTATAAGCGCTATGGTTATGCTGCTGCCGATAATGATGTTTAGCGGAATGCTATATCCGTTAGAGAATATTCCATGGATACTCAAACCGATGACATACATTGTACCTGCCAGATGGTACATAGATGCCATAAAGAAACTTATGATAGAGGGGGTTGGGTTCAATATGGTGGTAAAAGAGTTGAGCATACTTACTGGAATGGCGGTGCTGTTGCTTGTAGTATCGCTCAGGAAATTTAATGACAGGTTAGAATAAGATGCTGCGTGTATTGCTTAAAAAGGAGATAATTCAGTTTTGGCGGAACTCTTTCCTGCCAAAGCTGATGTTTGCATTTCCTGTGCTGGTGATGCTTATAATGCCCTGGCTTATGCGTATGGATATTAGCGGGGTGAAACTCACAGTAATAGATAATGACCACTCGTCACTAAGCCGCCATATAGTCAGCCATCTTAGGGCTACGTCATATTTCACATGGGTTGAAGGGTACGCAGATTATACCGCTGCCGTGCATGCCATGGACGGCGGCGATGTGGATGTTATAGTTCAGATTCCGGAAAATTTGGAGAAGAACCTTGTGAATGGAGCGTTGAGCAAGCCTATAGCCATTGAGGCAAACGGTGTGAACGCCATGAAGGGTGGATTGGGTACTCAGTACTCCATGCAGGTCATAGCCGCCCAGTTAAAGTCATATATGCCTTCCGGACTGGAGGCTGACAAAACCTCGGCATCGCTGCTCTCAATAGAGAACCGTTATAATCCAACACAGAACGCCCGCCACTATATGACGCCAGCCATTATGATAATAGTGATACTTCTCATTTGCGGCTTCCTCCCTGCGCTTAACATTGTCTCTGAAAAAGAGGCGGGCACCATGGAGCAGATGAATGTAATGCCTGTAAGTGCGGGAAAGTTCATACTTGCCAAACTAATACCATACTGGGTTATGGGATTTTTTATATTCTCCGTTTGTGTGCTTCTTGCGTGGCTTGTATATGGGCTTGTGCCTGTGGGTCATCTATGGGTGATATTACTTGGAGCTGTGCTGTTCATTATGGTAATGTCTGCATTCTCAGTGTTTCTTGCCAATATCTCTGATACATTGCAGCAGACCATATTCATGATGTTCTTCTTCTTGCTGATATTCATGCTTTTGTCAGGTCTGCTCACTCCCATTGAATCTATGCCTGTGCCAGTGCGGTATATATCAAAACTCTTTCCGCCAGGGTACTTTATCCGCATAATGCGCTCAGTATATCTGAGAGGCTCAAACTTCATTGAGCTGTGGCCTCAGTTTGCGCAGTTGTCTGTTATGACACTGTTCTTCGGTTTTCTGGCAGTAAAGACTCATAAAAAGCAAAGTTAGTCAATAGCGTCTCTAATTTGTGAGTTATTAAATTTTTAACTACATTTGTGGCAAATTAGAAAGAGATGCTGAAATTGTTCCTTATATGTTTTGCGCTGATACTTGTGGCGGTGCTCCTTATGGGGTTCAAGGTGTTCTTCACTAAGGACGGCAAGTTTCCAAACACACATGTGGAGGGCAATAAGGCACTCAGAGAAAAAGGTATAACCTGTGTCCGCTCACAAGACCGTGCGGCACGTAAAAAATAGAGTAAAAAATGGAAAATGAAGTTAAAATGACCGAGAATCAGGAAAGCTGTAAATGTGATAGCAAGTGTAAGTGCTCATGCAAGTGCCTGTCATGTATCTTTATGTGCATACTTGCCGTAGCAGTGATAGTACTTTACGTATTATTCTTTAAGTCTCAGAGCAGTAACGCCGCATCAACTGATGTGCCTGTCTCTTCTGAGGAGCAGCTCCCTATAGCGTTTGTAAACATGGACTCACTGCTCGTAAAATATGACCTTTACAACCAGATGCAGGATGAGCTTATGGGCCAGCAGGAGCGTTCACGCGCCACACTTAACCAGAAGGCTAAGGCTCTCCAGAGTGAGATGCAGGATTTCCAGAACAAGCTTGAGAACCGTGCATTCCTTTCAGAGGAGCGTGCCCGCAGTGAGCAGGAGCGTCTTCTCCGCAAGCAGCAGGAGTTGGAGCAACTTCAGGAGCGTTACAGCCAGGAGCTTATGGCCAAGCAGGCTCACATGACAGATTCACTCTTCACAATTATACAAACCACCGTTAAGGAGTATAACGCTGAGAAGAACTACCACTTTATCTTTAGCAATACAGCTAACACTAACATTCTCTATGGTAACAGTGGTTATGACATAACAAATGACATAGTGGATTTGCTTAATAAGAAATAATGGGCAAGGACCTTAGAATAATCTACATGGGTACGCCAGAGTTTGCTGTGGCACCCTTAAAAGCTTTAGTTGATGGTGGCTACAATGTTGTAGCCACTATTACTGTTGCAGATAAGCCAGCGCAGCGTGGCATGAAACTGCAGGCGTCGCCTGTAAAGCAGTTTGCCTTGGAGCATGGCCTGCCGGTGCTCCAGCCTGTAAGCCTGAAAGACCCTCAGTTCCTTGAGGAGCTGAAGTCATACAAGGCTGACCTGCAGGTGGTGGTGGCCTTTAGAATGCTGCCAGAAGTGGTTTGGAACATGCCCCCGATGGGCACCTTTAATCTCCATGCCTCCCTGCTGCCTCAGTATCGTGGCGCAGCCCCTATAAACTGGGCCATTATCAACGGCGATGCGGAGACTGGTGTAACCACATTCTTTTTGAACCACACCATTGACACTGGTAATATTATAATGCAGCGTCGCACTCCAATTCTGCCAGAGGATAACATAGGCACTCTGTATGACCGCCTTATGGAGATTGGCGCAGGGGTGGTGTGTGAGACCGTGGATATGATAGCATCGGGGAATGTAAAGACCACGGCGCAGATTGAGAGCGCAGACCTAAGACCAGCCCCCAAGATATTTAAGGAGGACTGCCTTATAGACTGGACCAAGCCAGTGCAGTACCTGCATAATTTTGTGCGCGGACTCTCCCCATATCCGGTGGCATATACAAATCTTAAAACCGCTAATGGTGAGGAGTTGAGAGTAAAGGTCTTTGAATCAAAGGCTGAGGAGGCCGAGCATAATGCAGCCCCAGGCACAGTGGCGTCAGACGGCAAAACATATTTGAAGGTAGCCGCCGCAGGAGGCTGGCTGCATATACTTAAAATCCAGCCCGCCGGCAAGAGACCAATGGCCATTTCAGATTTCCTGAGAGGAAATGCTTTAACTGTTAACTCTTAACTGTCAACTGTCAACTATCAACTTTTATGATTGACCACAACACAGTACAGAAAATCCTTGACGCCGCCCACATAGAGGAGGTGGTAGGGGATTTTGTGTCACTGCGGCGCAGAGGCGTGAACCTTATAGGTCTGTGCCCGTTCCACAATGAGAAGACCCCGTCATTCACAGTGAGCCCCGCCAAGAACATCTGTCACTGTTTTGGTTGCGGCAAGGGAGGCGGACCGGTAAACTTCATAATGGAGCATGAGAGCCTGAGCTACGTGGACGCACTGCGTTATCTGGCCAAAAAATATGGCATAGAGATAGTGGAGAAGGAGGAGACGGCAGAGGAGATAGCCCGCCGCAGCAGCCGTGAGAATATGTTCGCCCTCAATGCCTTCGCCCTGAAATATTTCTCAGACACACTGCATAATACTGAGGAGGGAAAGAGCATAGGTATAGGCTATTTCCGTGAGCGTGGCTTCCGTGATGATACCATTAAGAAGTTCCAGCTTGGCTACTGCCCGGACAGGTTTGAAGCCGTGAGCGTTGAGGCCCTCAAGGAGGGTTTCAGCCGTCAGACCCTTATAGATACCGGGCTCTGCACAGAAAACCAGCGAGGCGGCCTTACAGACCGTTTCCGTGGGCGTGTAATCTTCCCAGTACATACAGTGTCAGGCCAGGTGGTGGCGTTTGGAGGCAGAGTGCTGAAAAAAACAGAAAACACCGCCAAATACGTAAACTCTCCAGAATCAGAAATCTATCATAAAAGTAACGAACTATACGGTCTGTACTTTGCAAAAAACGCCATTCAGCGTAGTGATGTGTGTTATTTAGTGGAGGGCTACACAGATGTAATCTCAATGCACCAGGCAGGCGTGGAGAACGTGGTGGCTTCATCAGGAACATCACTCACCACAGGGCAGATAAGGCTGATACACCGCTTCACATCTAACATTGTGGTTCTATATGACGGCGATGCGGCGGGCATCAAGGCCTCTATCCGTGGCATAGACATGCTGCTTGAGGAGGGTATGAACGTGGAGGTAGTGCTGCTGCCAGACGGCGAGGATCCGGACTCATTCTCACGCAGTCAGGACTCAACTCAGTTCATAGATTACATAAACCGCCACAAGACCAACTTCATACTTTTCAAGACCCAGCTTCTGCTTGGTGAGGCGGGCAATGACCCTATAAAGAAGGCCGCGCTGATAGGTGATATCGTGGAGTCAATATCCAAGATTCAGGACACCATAAAGCAGGCAATCTACATAAAAGACTGTGCGCGTCAGTTTGACATACGTGAGGAGGTGCTCATAAAGGAGGTGGCCAAGCGTCAGAAAAACCATGCTGCAAACGCCCCTCAGGCCACAGCCGTGCAGGAGAACGCCGCAGTAGAGCATGAGACTACAGGCGGTGCCAAGGCACGCCCCTACACCTTTAAGGAGGAGCGTCAGCTGCTCAGGTATCTCCTTCGTCACAGTAATGACATCATAGAGATAAACTCAAACGGAGAGCGTATTCCAATCACGGTGATAGACTACATTGCCGGTAGTATTGAGGCAGACGGCATACCCTTCCAGTACCCGCTCCATATACAGATACTTGATGAGGCGCTGTCATGCACTACAGATTTGCGTACCTATTTCCTCAACCACCCCGATGTGGAGGTTCAGAACTACGTATTCTCTCTTGTGGAAGACCGCTATGAGAAGAGTGCCATGTACCAGAGGCAGGAGAGTGACGCTGAAAAACGTGAACGTCTCTCATCAGAGGTTCAGACCGTAATGTTTGAGTATCGTTTTGCCATTATTAAGAGGCGTTGCTCTGTGGTTAAGGAGCAGATAGAGGCAGCCACTGCTGTGGATGACAATGAAAAGGTGGATGAACTGCTTACAGAACTTCAGACGCTAAACCAGCAGCGTCGTCAAATCTCCGCAATACTGGGCGGCCGCCCAGGTCTTAGATAGTCTTTTTAAGTGTGAATAGGAACTCAAGTCCGCCGCCTTGGTGGTTCTTGGCTGATATTCTGCCGTGGTGGAAGAGTACTGCGTTCTTCACAATGGCAAGACCCAAGCCTGTTCCGCCTAACTTGCGTGAGCGTCCCTTATCCACGCGGTAGAAGCGGTCAAACAGCCTGCCAAGGTGCTGCTCCTCCACACCCACTCCGGTATCGTAGAAAGAGAAGTAGTAGAAGTCCTTGTCATTGCGGTAGCAGCTTATATGCACGGTCACATTATCGCCGGCGTAGGCTATGGCGTTATCCATAAGGTTACGGAAGATGGAGTAGAGCAGTGAGTAGTTGCCCTCAATCATCAGGTCTTTAGGAATGTCAAGCTCCACGTTAAAGCCCTTCTCCTCTATCTTAAGAGAGAGGTCCTCCAGAACGCCGTGTATGATGTTAGTAAGGTTGACCTCCTCTCCCACAAACATATCTGTGGCCTCATCAAGCTTGTTAAGGGTTGATATGTCTTGCAGTAGGTTAGTGAGGCGGTTGGCCTGCTCATAGCAGCGTTTAATGTATTGTGTGCGCTTCTCCTCGTCAAGGTTAGGATTAAGCAGAATAGTCTCCATAAAGCCCTGTATGCTTGCCACAGGGGTTTTGAGCTCATGTGATATATTCTGGGTGAGCTGCTTCTTTATAAGAGCTTGCTCCTCCTTCTGGGTAATGTCATCAATGGTTATCTCAAAGCTCTTGTCCTGGAACACAATGCAGTGAATAAGCAGAATGGTGTCATTCTTATTCACCTGAATGGTCTTGGTCTCAATCCTGCTCTCTATGCTCAACTGGCGGTCATCAAGGAACTCCACTATCTCATATAGCTCAGGTATCTCAAATGCGTTCTCGGAGTAGCGGCGCTGTTTGTCTGATATCAGGTTGATGTACTGCATGAAAAGCTCGTTTGAGATTATCTCTTTTCTTTGCGGAGAGAAAATTGCAAGCCCCCTCTTTGAAAGTTTGAGGTGAGCCATCAGCTTTTCACGCTCCATGTTTAGAGCCTTCTTGGTATGGTCAAGGTGCTTGTACATGGTGATAATGTACTCACATATCTCACGTAAATCATCTTCTGGGAAGTTGTATCTTGCACCTGAATCCACACGTTCAATAAATGTCTTCAGCGATGCTATGGTATGGCCGAACTTGCGGGCCACTGCGTAGAAGCAAAGGAATGCTGCAAGGAACAGTATGATTATAGCCACTGTAGGTACAATGCTACTTCTCTGCAGGTGGGAGATTTGTGACACTGGCTTTGCCACTCGTAGGTAACGGTCAGGGTATTTCTTCACAAAGAACAGGTATGGGTCATCGCCAATCTTTCTTATGTGACGCCCTTTGCCGTATTTGTCAGCCATTATCATCTCAGGGTCTCTGGATAGACTTTCGTCAATTTCATCCTCTTCAGCAAACCCCTCTAATACGCAACCGTCAAGTCCAACGGCTGTTACTAAAACAGTACTGTCGGACACGTATAACGTATCCGACAGCTGAATTAGATCTGTCAACGCCTCTGCTGACTTGCATGCGCTGTCATAACCTGCAGCAGTTGCAAATCTGTTCATTATCAATACAATCAACACGGAGAAGACTGCAAAGATTATTGAACATTGAAGCAGAATGCGTCTGTTTATGCTCATCTCTTAGTTGTTCTCTTGAGAATCTTTTGGCTCTTTTGGAGCTCTATGCGCCTTAGGTTCTCTCGGCTCTCTGGCAGGGCGCTCAGTAAGCACCTTGTGAGAAAGTTTGAACTTGCCGCTCTTCTTGTCAATGTCAAGAAGTTTTACGCTGATAGAGTCACCCTCCTTTAGTCCGGCGTGTTCCATATCCTCAATGCGGTTCCAGCTAATCTCAGATATGTGAAGCAAACCCTCCTTGCCAGGCAGGAACTCTACAAAAGCACCGTAAGGCATGATAGACTTAACTATTGACTCGTAAACCTCGCCAACCTCAGGAACTGCAATTATACCCTTAATCTTGGCAACGGCAGCGTCAATAGAGGCTTTGTTTGTGGCTGCAATTTCAACCACACCCTTGTCTTCAACCTCTGTTATAGATATTGTAGTGCCTGTCTCAGCCTGCATACCTTGTATCACCTTGCCTCCAGGGCCAATTATAGCGCCAATCATGTCCTTAGGAACATCCATGGTCACAATACGTGGAGCGTGAGGCTTGAGGTCAGGACGTGGCTCTGCAAGAGTCTCCTTAATCTTGCCAAGAATGTACATTCTGCCTTCATGAGCCTGCTGGAGAGCCTTCTCCAGAATCTCGTATGAGAGTCCGTCCACCTTTATATCCATCTGTGTGGCTGTGATACCCTTCTCAGTACCTGTAACCTTGAAGTCCATATCGCCGAGGTGATCCTCATCTCCCAAGATGTCAGAAAGCACTGCGTAGTTTGTACCCTTGTTCTCAGAGATAAGACCCATTGCTATACCTGAAACAGGGCGCTTGATAGGAACACCAGCATCCATAAGGGCGAGTGTGCCTGCGCATACAGTTGCCATTGATGAAGAACCGTTAGACTCAAGGATATCAGAAACCACGCGTACTACGTAAGGGTAGTTCTCTGGTATCATGTTCTTAAGCGC
This sequence comes from uncultured Bacteroidales bacterium, assembly GCA_900316125.1. Classification (GTDB taxonomy): domain Bacteria; phylum Bacteroidota; class Bacteroidia; order Bacteroidales; family Paludibacteraceae; genus Enterocola. Next base: position 22,030 of record ONBO01000019.1, read on the forward strand.
ACGGCATGCAAGGTTTCCGTGACCAATCTCTCTACGGCCTACACCACGCTGGGCCTTAGCCTCACCAGTAGAGAATGGAGGGAAGTTATAGTGCAGAAGGAATCTGTCATTGCCTTGGATAAGCGGCTCGTCTATCATCTTCTCGTCATCCTTGGTGCCAAGGGTCACTGTGCTGAGAGACTGAGTCTCACCACGTGTGAATATTGATGAGCCGTGAGGGCCTGGAAGCGGACCAGCCTCGCACCAGATAGGGCGAATCTCAGTGGTCTTACGTCCGTCAAGACGTATACCCTCATCAAGCACGGCGCGGCGCATAGCCTCGCGCTCAATATCGTGGTAGTAGCGGTCTATGAGCGGAGCCTTCTCTTCAAGCTCCTCCTCTGTGAACTGAGCTTTGTACTCTTCACGTACAGCCTTGAAGTTGGCCTCACGTGAGTGCTTGTCTGTATTGCAAGATTTTGCAAGCTCGTAGGTCTTGGCGTATGTCTTGTCATGCAAATCCTGACGCAGCTCCTCATCATTAACCTCATGGCAGTACTCGCGCTTAACTGTCTTGCCAGCCTCCTGCATAAGCTCAAGCTGTGCCTGGCAGTGAACCTTGATAGCCTCATGAGCCACCTTCATTGCATTAAGAAGATCAGCCTCAGAAACCTCCTTCATCTCACCCTCCACCATCATAATGTTGTCAAGTGTGGCGGCCACCATAATGTCAAGGTCTGCCTCCTCAAGCTGCTTGAAGGTTGGGTCTACAACAAACTCTCCGTTAATTCTTGCTACGCGCACCTCAGAGATAGGACCGCCGAAAGGTATGTCACTAACTGCAAGTGCGGCAGATGCTGCAAGTCCTGCAAGTGCGTCTGGCATATCCTCGCCGTCAGCACTGTAGAGGGTCACGTTTACAAATGTCTCTGCGTGGTAATTGTCTGGGAATAGAGGACGCAGGGCTCTATCAACCAAACGGGCTGTAAGAATCTCATAGTCAGAGGCTTTTCCCTCACGGCGTGTGAAACCGCCCGGGAAGCGTCCGGCAGATGCGAATTTCTCTTTATACTCTACGGTAAGTGGCATGAAGTCTGTGCCTGGTACCGCATCCTGTGCTGAGCAAACTGTAGCCAGCAGCATTGTCTTACCCATTGTAACCATTACGGCTCCGTCAGCCTGCTTGGCAAGCTTGCCGGTCTCCAGGGTAATTGTTCTTCCATCACTCAGTGTGATGGTCTTTGTTACTACATTCATTTAGATAACAGTATTAAATTAATAAACTCTAGTGTTCCAGTGGAGAATATGGGACTCGAACCCACCACCTTTTGATTGCGAACCAAACGCTCTACCAGATGAGCTAATTCCCCCGCTCTGAAAATTTAAGTGGCAAAGTTAGTAAAATTTATTAAATTAACACGTTAAAAATAGTTATTTATAATATCAGATATCTCTTTCCGCGCAGCTTTACCCTCAGGGCATGGCCATAGAACATATTCATGTCCTAATTTGGGAGCAATGTGCAAGCGAACATTAATCCCGGAAGCTTTCATTTTGTCATACAGTCTGACAATGTCTGGATAGAAGACCTCCCACGTGCCAGTGTAGACATCGGTGGGTGGCAAACCCTTCATATCGCCGTAGAACGGTGACACCATTGGATTCTTCATGTCAAGTTCCCCGGCCCAGTCTGCACCATACTTGCGCAGGCTATCCACATACTGCCATCTGTCATAAGCCTCAAGGCTCTTATCAGCACCGCTCAGGTCCGCCCACGGAGATATAAGCACAAGCCTATACGGCATATTTAGGCCGGCGTCACGTATCTCCTGAGCCAGAGCCAGGGTAAACCCACCACCAGCGGAGTCTCCCATAATAAAGATTTTATTTGCCGGGAAACGTTTAATGATATCTGTATATAAGGCCATCACTGGCGGGTGAGCCTCAGATGCGGTATGCTTATGCAGAAGCGGATAGTTTGGAGCAATAACGCCACAGCCAGTGGTATTTGCCCACTCCGCCATGGCATTCCACTGTGATTCAGAAAAGTTATGTGAATATGCACCTCCGTGCAGATATAGCAATATTGGTTTGGATGGTTCCTTTGGCGCCACTTCAAACACCTGCATGCCGCAGATGCGGTACTCCTTCACAAGACGTTGGAAAGATACTAACGCTGTAATCCTCACAGTGCTCTTGTCAGTCTGGTCTGCCTTGTCTAACAGATACATTTGCTCATCCAAAGCATTTCTGGCTTTCTCACGCCTTACTATAACCGCCATTAAAGAGCGGTGTGAAATTGGCGCCACAATAACGTTGGGGTCAGATATCTTTGTATGGTCATCCATTTTTCAGTGTTATTACGGTAATTTCCTGTGGTACGCCTATGCGCACAGGCAGAGTACATCCAAGGCCGGTATTAACGTACAAGTGCTGTTTTTGCTCAGTGCAGAGCCCTTCAGCATCTGTAAACATCCACGATGCCGGGGTCATCTCAAACAGTTTGAGCTGTGCGGCGTGAGTGTGGCCGCTAAGTGTGAGAGGAATATCCTCCTTGCCTGCAACCTCTGCACGCCAGTGGGCTGGGTTGTGAGTAAGCAGCACACAAAAACCTTTCACACCCTTCTTGGCGGCTTCAAGGTCACAATATTTCACAGGGTTGTCTTCATCGCCGGAACTGTGCTCATTCTTAACCCCCAAGATGTGAATCTTTTCAGAGCCGCGTTTCACCACCATATTCTCATTGTTAAGCATACGCCAGCCAAGGCCACGCTGCGCGTTAGTCATGGCAGTATCACTTGGGTAATAGTCGTGATTTCCGAGCACGCTCACAACCCCGTCCTTGGCTTTTATATTCTTAAGGATATGGGTGAACTGAGACACTTCACTTGCTGAAAATGTAACCAAATCCCCTGTGAAGCACACAATGTCAGCATCGATGGCGTTAATTTCATCAACCACACGCTGCAGCATATCCTCATGCCCAATAAATGATGCAAGGTGAAAATCACTGATATGAACTATTTTATAGCCGTCAAATGATTTAGGCAGATTATCAAAAGACAGCTCTACCGGCTCCTGCTTAGTCTGCCAGCGGCCAGCCATGTTACCATAGCAGAAGCCCACAGTCACTATAAGAGCAAGCGCCAGGGCACACCAGCCAAACGGTGCATATTTAACATTACCTCTGCAGCACTTGCCAAGCATCCATGCCAGAAAGTATATAACGTGTGGTATGAGGGCTATCAGGCACACCATGACAGAAAGAAGTATCATTGACACAGTTGTCATGATGAGATAATTGTGTACAAGGGGGTAAATTACGTGTGGTATAAAAGCAAACAGATACACCACGCCAGAAAAAAGCATTATTGAAATCTTTGTCATAACACTACAATTTACTTCTGTTTCTTAGCGCCGCAAAAGTAGTGATATGTGTCAGCCTGCAAAAGGAATTTAACATAAATAGGCCTTGTTTCTTAAAATTTTTAACACACAAGGTGTGTTTTGTTAAATTTATGTTACAAAAAACGGAACCCCGTGTGGAGTTCCGTTTTTTTAATTCAATGTGAATGGCCTTAGGCTTTAACCATATTTTTGAATGCCTTGTTGCCAAGGCCGGTGATGTTGAACTTATTGCCACCGTCTGTAACCGGACCGCTTGCAATGTTTGTATCAGATGTGTCACCGTATGTGGCGGTAACAGTGAGCCACAGCTGGTCACCATCAACTTTCCAGGTGCCTACAAGGTAGGTTTTGTCAGCAGCGTCCTTTGCAAGTGTTGCCTTGAACTCAAGAGTGCCGTTTGATGCCTTTGTGAATGTAATGGTTATTACATCTTCCTTTTTGTCTCCAACATAGTAGTCACCTTTGTAGGTTTTATTTTTAAGAATGGTTGCCTCGGTGCTGTTTGATGGTTCATCTCCATTCTCCTTTTTGCAAGATGCCACAGTAAGCAGTGCAAACAGGCTTATAGCCAAAATAAGATAGTGTTTCATAATGTAATAAATTTAGTTACAAGAAACGGAACCCCGTGTGGAGTTCCGTTTCTTCATTAAAACAATTAGTTAATTACTTGTTCGCTTTTGTTACCTTCATATCTACGAAGGAAATATTGGAGTTAGCCTGCTCAAGAGTGAACTTGTCGCCGCCATCCTTAATTGCACCGCTGCAAGTAGCTGTTTTCTTAGAATCACCATAAACAGCTGTAGCGCTAAGGGTAAGATTTCCGTTAGAAACTGACCATTTGCCAACCATCATGATTGATGTAGGATCAGATGGATCTGGTTCGTCACTAACAAGTGTGAGAGCGAATTCTTGAACACCAGTAGCAGGAGATTTTGAGAAAGCTACAATGGCTTCATCTTTCTGTAACTCGCCTACAACGTATTTGCCTTTGTATGTAGCGTTGGCTACGATTTTCTGAACGTACTGCTCATCTGTAATCTCGTCTTTCTTGCAAGAAGAAAATACTGCTACCATGGCAAGTGCAGTGATAGCAAATGCGAAAAATTTTTTCATTGTTCTAAAGAATTAAAAGTGTTATAAATTAGAAAATTTACTGTCCAATTTCAGCGGCATGTTTTTTTCTTATTCTCTCCAAACGTGCCTTCTCAAGGTCAACCTCCTGAGCGGCCTCCTCTTTAACTTCCTGAGCAGCCTCTACTGTCTCTTGTTTTGTCTCCTGAGCAGCTTCGGTTACTGTGTTTGCAGTCTCCTGAGCAGCCTCAGTTACAGCCTGCTTTGTTTCCTGAGCAGCCTTCTTTGTGGTTGTAGCAGCCTTGTTAACTGTTTTTACAGCCTCAGTCTTAACTTCCTGAGCAGCCTCTTCTACAGCTTCTGTAGCAGGCTCAACAGCCTCTTCTACTACTACCTCTACGGCAGAAACTTCAACGCTGTCTGCGTTCTGTGTCTCATCACCCTCATTTGAGGTGTTTGTGCAAGCTACAAATGCTGTGCTTGCCATGGCTACGATAGCCAGAAATGCAAATTTCTTCATTGTGTTTAGTGGTTTTGAATGAATTTTCTGGCGCAAAGGTAGTTATATTTTTATGATATTGTTTTTTTTGCCTTATTTTTAACATTCTTTAACAGCGTCATAACATCGGAGCGTAAAATAAAGTAATATTACACATTTTAAAAAAGAATTGCTAACTTTGCAGTTTGATAACATGAAACTATATGAACTTTTTTGAACACGTAGGCCGCTACAGCCGCCTGATGGCAAGTGTATTCACCAAGCCTCAGAGGTGGAACTTACTCTGGAAACAATATTTTATAGAGATGGAAAAGCAGGGCATACAGTCACTTCTGCTTACAATTATTATCTCCATTTTCATTGGCTCCGCCATAACCATGCAGATGGTGCTCAATACTGAGAATCCTCTGCTACCTAAATATGTTACAGGTCTCACCACCCGTGAAACGTTGCTACTTGAGTTCTCATCAACCATCCTAGGCCTTATTCTGGCAGGTAAGGTGGGCTCTAACATAGCCTCTGAGATAGGCACCATGCGTATAACGGAGCAGATTGACGCTCTAAAGATTATGGGCGTGAACGCAGCCAACTACCTCATTCTGCCAAAGATACTTGGTTTTGTAACCATCATTCCAGTGCTGGTAATATTCAGTATGTTCTTTGGTCTGCTGGGCGGTTACATAATAGCCACCACAGGTGTTATATCGCCGGCGCAGTACGTAATGGGTATTCAATATGCGTTTAACCCCTACTACGTAACTTATTCCATAATCAAGTCACTTTTCTTTGCCTTTATTATATCATCGGTGTCATCTTACTACGGCTACTACGCCTACGGTGGTGCGCTTGACGTGGGTAAGGCAAGTACAAACGCTGTGGTTAAGAGCAGCATCATTATTCTTCTGTTCAACGTACTATTAACTAACATCCTGCTTGTATGATAGAGGTAAAGAATGTAACAAAGTCATTTGGTGACCTTACGGTGCTGCATGATATCTCCGCCGTGTTTGAATCAGGTAAGACTAACCTTATCATTGGGCAGAGCGGCTCTGGCAAGACTGTGCTTATGAAGAGTGTTATTGGCATTCATCAGGTTGACAAGGGTCAGATTCTATATGACGGCCGCGATATCGCCGCCATGGGCAAGAAGGAGATGGCCAAGCTGCGCCAGGAGGTGGGCATGCTTTTCCAAGGCTCCGCTCTTTTTGACTCCATGACTGTGGAGCAGAACGTGCGCTTCCCGCTTGAGATGTTCTCTGACAAGACTCGCAAGGAGTGGGATGAGCGTGTGGAGTTCTGTCTGAGCCGTGTGGGGCTAAGCCATGCCGCCAAACTTTTCCCTTCTGAGATAAGTGGTGGTATGCAGAAGCGTGCTGCCATAGCACGCGCCATTGTACTTCAGCCTAAGTACCTCTTCTGTGACGAGCCTAACTCAGGTCTTGACCCGCGCACGTCACTGACTATTGACCAGCTGATCCATGAGATTACTCAGGAGTTCAATATAACCACAATAGTGAACACCCATGACATGAACTCCGTTATGGAGATAGGTGATCACGTAATCTTCATCCATAAGGGTTACAAGGGCTGGGAAGGCGATAAGGAGACTATTTTCACATCTGGTAATCAGGACCTTGAAGACCTTGTATTTGCCTCTAACCTATATAAGAAGGTGAAGAAGTATCACAGTTTAGAGTAAGACCTCATGGGATTTTCTTTTTTCAAACAGCGCAAGCCACGCCAGTTTAATCTTAAATACCGCTACTACGATGAGCAGAAGGAGCGCATAGCCCAGTCTGAGGCCCGTGTGCGCAAGAAACTTGGCCTTGACGGCGGCGATGAGCAGCCTGAGCGCCTTTTAAAATAT
>ONBO01000009.1 GCA_900316125.1 uncultured Bacteroidales bacterium
TTTCCTATATACTAGATGCTCGTCTTCATCAAGGATAAAATAATCTGGATTGAACACATTTCCTGTAGACTGCATTATGTTAGAGGCTTTCAGCTTCAAGAGAATTCCTGGATTTTTTCTAATATTCTCTTTTACTATTGCGATACTCTTGGTTAGATCCATATTCATTACAGAAACCACAGCCCTTCCCCCTCTCTTGAGCTTCTTATAAATGCTCTTGACTATGTTTTCATTCTCCTCGTAAGTTCTGTATGAGCCTATAACATCATACAAGCATATTATAGCATCAAAGGTGCCACGATAACTCAGGTGCCTACAGTCTCTGATGTCAAAAGTAACAGGCAAGTCACCAACATTCGCCCTTGCCTGAGTAATAAGAGCCTCTGATAAATCCACGCCTACAACATTGTACTGTCTTTTTGCCAGTTCAATACTATGACGTCCAAAACCGCATCCTACATCCAGAACTCGTTCACCTCCACGCAATCCACAAGCCTTCTCTATGTAATCAATTTCCTTTGCCGTATGCCTTGTCCATGGTTGGTTTTTCATATCCATTCTGGAATAGGCCTCATTTAACTGTTCTGCAGAATAATCCTGTTTGTCGTGATCTGGATAGAAATTTGTAAATATTTGTGACTGGGCACTGCTTAATGCAATATGATTAGCATCTGCAAACTCTATATCATCGCAAAGCCGTTCAATCACATCGATATTATCAGCTATAACATCGGGAGAAACCTGCCTCCATGTTACAGCCTCCAAAGTTTTAATTGTAACTGTATTTGCAGTAGCAAGTCCCCATGCATAATAGTTAGAGAAGCCCCAAGCGGATTGTAACAATTTAGTGGCGATATGTCTGCCCCTGTAAAATCTGTGAACCAACAATTGAGTCACCCATGTACATACCTTACCATCTTCAAGTTCCTTTCTCAGAAAGAAACACTGACCTATCAACAAATCATCACTATATGCCAATGACACCCACATGTTTCTGTTACTAGCCAATCTTGCATAATAGCCGGCTTTTAGCACAATCCTCTTTCCCTTCTTGTTCTCGTCATCCTTCCCGCTATATATGCCATAATTTTCGGAGAACAACTGGGAACATTGCTGCAACTGTTCCGCTGTTAACGCTGAACATAAAACAGTTTTGTATGTTATATTGGTTTTTATTGGCATAACTCAATATTCTCAACGCAAAGGTAATAAAAAACTGCTATTTCACAAACCCGCTGTTCTCTTCAAGCTGCTGGATTACGTCTGACTCTTTGACTTGCAGGTTGTGGTCTAGGTAGAAGTCAATGTAGCGGAGCATGGACTCGCGGTCAAACACCTTTATGAAGTTATCAGAAGATATTACAAAGGCATGGTACTTCACACCCTTAAGAGCCTCAGCCACGCCCGGGTCTGCAAGAACTGAGTTCTGATACCATACCGCCTCATTGAGTGAGGAGAGCGGGAACACCGATATGGCAAAGAGGTCATCTTCAAGGGTCTTGACCTTAAAGTCAAAGTCCTTAATCATGAAGCGGGTGAAGTTGTACTCAGCCATGGCAAAGAGCACGGCGTTCTTCTGCTGCTCGGTGCCGTTGATTGATATTATAAATAGGTGTGAATCCTCAGGGTTGTATTCAAAGCCGGCGCGTTCTATAGCCTCAGCAAATTCAGCCTCCGATACTATCACCGCCTCGCGCTCCATATTTATAGAGCTAACTGGCGTTGCACTGATAATCTCACGGCCTTGGCCCACAAGAGCTATCATGTCACGGGCGTACGGAACCACCTCACTCTCCGGATACTTCTCCACTATATGAAGCAGCTTCTCTTTGAACTTCTCACGCCCGTCTGAGCGGCCTGAAACAAGGGCTTCAGTGAAGTAGAACTTAGGCATAAGTGATGATTCACCGCAGCATTTCTCAGCCTCGGCCAAGATTGATTTTACCCTCATTCCATCGGCAGATTTGAGGGCTGCGTAGGCCAGGCGGTAGAGAGAATCCGCCTTGAGTTCCACCACATCATTCACTCTTGTGTCAATCTTTCCGTACTGGGTGTGCGGGAAGCGGCGCTGAAGCTCAGCGTAGGTATCAAGCGCAAAGCGTTTGTTCTTTATGCGGTTGTCATAAACCAAATAAAGGTTATAGAGGCTCTCCTCAATGGCGGCGTCAGAGGCTCGTTTTGCATCATCTGTGAGAGGCAGAGTGAGCAGGTAGGAGTCAAGCTCGGCATCGCCGGTGGAGGTGAAAATATCATTTGACTGTACGCCACGAGGCCCGCTTATGCTGTCTGCGGCCTGTGCGGTCTCCTCATTATCTGTGTCAACGGTAGGGTCAAGTATTGTGGTGGCAAGTTTGGTTGAACGGCGCCAGTCATCTTCAAGTATACGTCCGCCCCACTCTCTCTGGAAATCCAGCTTGCCACGGCTTATGAGGGTTGAGTTATAGAAGTACCATGCTGAGTTCAGGCTCTCTCCAAGTGAAAGGCCTGCCGCAGCCGCCATGGTGGCGCTACGCTCACGCTCCTCAGCCTGGCGAGCCTCAGCCTCAAGACGTTTCTGCTCGGCAGCCTCAGCAGCCTTCTTTTCCGCAATAACATTCTTTACCTTGGCTATACGCTCCTTTTCAGGCAGCGCCGCCAGAGCCTGCAGGCTGTCCTGCAGCGTGACAGTGCCGCTGTACTTGGCCACATAGTCAAGGTTAACGCTGCGCTCATGCAGCCACTTGTAATCCTTGTGTGTGTTTGGTATAATGTTCACAGCCTCAGCGTAGAGCGGCTGAGCCTCTAAGTACATCTCATCATTGTAGTACATCTGACCAAGAGCAAGCAGAGCGTAGGCCTTGTCAATACCGTTACGTGTGCTGCTCTCAATAGCCTTTTTCAGGTATTCAACCCCGGTATCGTGCATACCGTTATGCAGGTATAACATTCCAAGGGTGTAGTATATCTGGTCAAGATAGTCTGCGTTGCTGGCGCGCTTAATAAGGCGGTCTGTCTCCTTTAGTATAGGCTCCATGCTCTTGCCTTGGTAGCATCGTGCCATTCCAAGCACGGAGTTGAACTCCATAATATACTCAGTGCGGCGGTCTGCCACCTCCTCATAAAGGCCAAAGGCCTCTTTGAACCTCTCCTTGCGCTCCAGAATCTGAGCCTTTATGAACATGTATCGGCTCTTCTCTTGCCCCTTGCTGTCATCTATGGCGGTGTCAAGGAATGGCAACGCCTCCTCAAGCATGCCCTGGCGAATCAGCAGGTCAGCCTTTACAAGTACATATAATTTTGATGTCTTGGGGGAGAATGATTTCTCACTCAGGCGGTTAAGCATATCCTCTGCCTCATAGAACCAGCCCTGCTCTGCATATCCTTCAGCAGCCCAAAGGCTTGCCTCGGTGCAGACATCGGTGTTATCCCTGAAATGCTTGATTACGTATGAGAATATTGCCTCAGCAGCTATCAAATCCTGCAGGCAGTAGAGGGATTTTCCACGCAGCAGCCACGCCTTCTGCACCATAGGGTTGTACTCCTCCTTGGCCATGAAGGCCTTGTACTTAGGGTCACGTGACTTCTTAGGGTCCTTTTTAGGCTTCTTTACTATGGAGTGAAGGGCTATGGTCTTCTCGCTCTTCTCAAGAGCACGCTCCATGTCACTCTTGGCTGCGCCTAAAGCGCCGGTGTTGCTGAACTCAAAGACGGGAAGTATGTCATTGTAGTTATCAAGGGGAACTGACGCCTTGTGGATGTTCTCCATACCCTTCTTAAACGCCTCATCGCCGTTGAACATCACATTATACTTTGCCTTGGTGCGGTGATAGCCACGGGTCACGGAGTTGTTCTTCTGCACTGAGCAGGAGCACAGCACTGCAAGCACGGCGGCAACCAAACCGCAGCGCACAACCCTTGATATGAGGCAAATTTTTCTTCCCATTTAAAATTAGGGTGCAAATGTAGCAATTTTTGACAAAAAAAACCTATATTTGCAATTTAGAAACGAAATTAACCAATTAATATTATAAAAATTATGTCAAAAGTAACAGTTGTGGGCGCAGGTAACGTAGGTGCTACCGCCGCCAATGTATTAGCTATCAATGAAGTAGCAAGCGAGGTTGTATTAATAGACATTAAAGAGGGTCTTGCTGAGGGCAAGGCTATGGATATTATGCAGACCGCCCAGCTAATAGGCTTTGATACTGTAGTTAAGGGTGTGACAAATGACTACTCACAGACCGCAGGCTCTGACGTGGTGGTTATTACATCTGGTATCCCACGTAAGCCAGGCATGACTCGTGAAGACCTTATAGGTGTTAACGCAGGCATAGTTAAGGCAGTGGCAAAGTGCGCTCTTGAGTACTCTCCAAACTGTATATTCATAATAGTTTCAAACCCAATGGACACCATGGCATATCTTACTCTTAAGAGCCTTGGTCTTCCACGTAACCGTGTGATAGGCATGGGCGGCGCACTTGACAGCAGCCGTTTCAAATATTTCCTTTCTCAGGCTCTCCTGTGCAATGCAGGCGAGGTTGAGGGTATGGTTATAGGCGGCCACGGCGATACCACCATGATTCCACTTGCACGCTACGCTACATATAAAGGTGTACCTGCCAGCTCACTCCTCAGCGCTGAGAAGCTTGACGAGGTTGTTAAATCAACTATGGTGGGCGGCGCCACACTTACAGGCCTGCTTGGCACATCTGCTTGGATGGCTCCTGGTGCAGCTATTTCATTCCTTGCTGAGTCAATCATCAATGACCAGAAGAAGATGATTCCTTGCTCTACATACCTTGACGGTGAGTACGGAGTAAAGGACCTTATGATAGGTGTTCCTGTAATTGTTGGCAAGAACGGTATTGAGAAGATTGTGGAGCTTGACCTCAACGATGATGAGAAAGCCAAGTTTGCCGCATCTGAGGCTGCTGTACGCAAGACTACCAATGTTCTGCATGAAATGAACCTAATCTAATGCATTCGTCATCCCGAACTACTTCCGTCATCCTGAACGTAGTGAAGGATCTCAGTATCTGATTAACAAATATTAACCTATTATTAAGCCCTGTTGTGTTAAATAATGCACCACAGGGCTTTTTCATGCGGTTTTTTGAATGTTTGGTGTTACCTTTGTGTCTGAGAAATTTTAACAGACACTAACATTTAAAAAGCTAAAATGAAAAAGAAATTAACATCTTTTGTTTTCCAGCTGCTATTTGCAGCTAACCTCTGTGCGCAGGCTCCGGCCAATGCGCCAGACATCATGCTACAAGGGTTCTATTGGGACTCGTTTAGCAGCGGTGAGTACGGAGCCACCAACTGGAACGCTCTGAAAAGCCAGGCTGCAGAGATTGCAGCCACATTCTCAATGGTCTGGCTGCCACCTTCTGCTCAGGCGGAGGGCGGTTCTCCCACAGGTTACCATCCCAAGCACTGGTGTGACCAGAACAGTTACTGGGGTTCCATGAGCGAACTTAAAAGCCTCATCAGCGCACTTAAAGACGCAGGAGCGTCAAACCCTACGGGACACTGCTATGCCATAGCAGACATTGTTATCAACCACAAGGCGGGTACAAGCTGGCTTGACCTTATGGATGAGGATTTTGGCTCATACGGCTATTTTAACCTACATCAGAACGGCTATAGTGATTATGTATGCCGTGATGACGAGGCAAGCCGCAACGGATATGACTGCCGTGGAAATAATGACGCAGGCTACGAGAATATGTGTGACGCATGGGGCGGTTACTGTGCCGCTCGTGACCTTGACCACAGCAATTCCTACCTGCGCAGCGCCATCATAGCCTACATGAAATGGATGAAGGGGGAGATGGGCTACAACGGTTGGCGCTATGACCTTGTAAAGGGCTATTTAGGCAAGTACAATAAGGAGTACAATGAAGCTGCAGGAGCATACTATTCTGTGGGAGAGTATTGGGAGAACAGTTATGACGCTCTGAAACACTGGGTACAGGAAACAAACTACACATCCACTGTATTTGACTTTCACATGAAGTATGAAGCGCTTAACAACGCTCTAACTTACGGTAACTACAGGGGGATGGCATCGGGGTACGCAGTACCTATAGGAATAGCCGGCGCCGATGAGATGAAACGCTACGCCACCACCTTTGTTGACAACCATGACACATTCCGTGACCACAACAGATACAACGGAGACTGGACCAAGGCAAACGCCTACATAATCTCCGCACCAGGTATTCCATGTGTGTTCTATCCTCACTGGGTACGCTGCAAAGATGACATCAAGAAGATGGCTGCGGCACGTTACGCCTGCGGCATAAACAGCCAGAGTTCATGCACCACCGAGGGGACCTGCGACAGATTCTACAAATGCACCACCAAGGGAACAAAAGGCACGCTGGTTTGCTTTATAGGAACAGGTTGGTTAGCCCCAAGCGGCTTCACCCTTGCCTGCAGCGGCGACGGATGGGCATACTACACTAACACCACAGTACCACCTGGACCAGAACCAGGACCTGGACCTGAGCCTGGACCAGGACCTGAACCAGGCCATACAAAGTACAGCGTCACACTGAACCACAATACAAAATTTGACGCCGTTGGCACTGGCGAGAAGGATTTCCAGGGCAGAGACCAGTACATGGCGTCTGTATACATAAACCAGGGTGACAAGCTCTCATGCTTTGACAATGAGAACAATGTGGACTGGACCATTAGCAGGATAGACCCGTACGGCAAATACCAGTGCTTTGACTCTGGCTATGAGGTGACATGTAACACATCGGGGTGCTATGACGTATACATAAAACTTGCATGGCAGGATGACGTCATCTACATTGGCGAGGGCACTAACTGTCAGACCGTGGCTGTGGCTGTGGCGGAGGCTTCTGAAGGCTCTATTGACAACTTTGCCATGTTCCATCCTAACCCAGCCCGTGATGTGGTAACCATAGAGGGCGATGAGGAGGCCATATCGGCGTACGTGGTAACCCTTGCCGGCCAGTCCGAGAGACTCCAGGTAACCCAGAACCAGGTTAACGTTTCTAATCTTGAGACAGGCGTTTACATCATGAATGTGACATACGCCGGCGGCAGAACCGCAAAGAGCAAGCTTATAAAGCTGTAAGCTGCATCCCGCTTAAAAAGCACACTGCGCTTAAAAAGTGTTAAAAAACGCCTCCGATGCAAAATTCGGGGGCTTTTTTTTTGATACATACCTAAAATTAGGTATTTTTGTAGTCTGATGCATAATAGCATTATTACAAACAATATGAGCACAGCAGCATTACAAGGATTACTTGATTACCTATACGGCACTCTCACGCCAGGTAATATGCGCTGGGTGGGTGAGCACCTTATTGAGCAGGCAAACAAAAAGGAGGCGCCACTCAAACCATATACCATGGATGAGGTTAATGCAATGCTTGACAGGGCGGAGCAGGAGATACAGGAAGGCAAAGGAGTTCCCAGTGAGGAGGTCTTTAGAGCGCTGGAATTAGAGTTTGAAACCGAATAAAAACATTTCCATGAAAATTATTTGGCTTTCAGATGCAAGGAAAGGATTGCTAAGCATTGGGAAATATATACAAAAGGAATTTGGGGTACAAAGAAGACTGAAATTCACAGAACAAGTCCGTAAAACAGAGTTTCTTTTATTAGACAACCCTCATTCAGGAAAAAGAGATCCGCTTTTTACAGAGCGAACATATCTGTATAGAAGTGTGGTTATAAATGGATTAAGCAAATTAGTTTACCGTGTGGACGGTGAAAGTATTTATGTTGTGGCATTTTGGGACACGCGGCAGGAGCCAGAGGCGCAAGCCGGCAAACTGAAAGATAAAGATTAAGCAGAAACACAATATTAAAAATTTAAATACTATGAAAAAATTATTTACTACAGTGATGCTGTTTGCCGCAGCACTATTTGTGGCAAACGCACAGGCGCCTCAGAACGCACCTGACATTATGCTGCAGGGTTTCTACTATGACTCTTACACTGACAAGGGTTACGGCAGAACCAAGTGGACAGACTTGACTAGCCAGGCGCAAGAGATTGCTGAAACATTCTCTATGGTATGGCTCCCACCTTCAGCCAGATCAGAGGGAGGTACAGGTTATCACCCAAAACAGTGGTGTAATCAATCTGGCGATTGGGGCTCAAAGTCACAGCTTACAAGTCTTATTAGTGCGCTCAACACTAACGGAGCAGCAAACCCTACAGGCCACTGCTACGCTATTGCTGATATTGTAATCAACCACAAGTCTGGTAACGGCTGGCTTGACCTTGACAATGAGGACTTTGGTTCATACGGTAAGTTCACACTTTATGAGGCTGGCTACAGCTCATACGTCTGCTCTGACGATGAGGCGGTGGGCAAAGGATACAGTTGCCGTGGAGCAAAAGACGCAGGCTATGACTGGCAGTGCGATGCTTCTGGCGGTTACTGCGCAGCCCGTGACCTTGACCACAGCAACAGCTATCTGCGCAGCGCTATCAAGGCTTATCTTCAGTGGATGAAGGGTGAGATAGGTTACAACGGCTGGCGCTATGACCTTGTAAAGGGCTATCTTGGCAAATACACCAAGGAGTACAACGCTGCAGGTGGTGCTTACTACTCTGTAGGTGAGTACTGGGATGGCAGCTATGACGCACTAAAAAAATGGATTGAGGAGACTGGCTGGACATCAACAGCATTTGACTTCTGCCTGAAGTACAGCGCTCTTAATGAAGCTCTTGCATCAAACAACTACTCTGGCATGGCAGGCTACGGCTCTTTCACAGGTCTGGCAGGCAGCAATGATACAAAACGCTACGCTACCACCTTTGTAGACAATCATGACACATTCCGTGACCACAATAAGTTTGGCGGTGACTGGACAAAAGCTAACGCCTACATTATTGCAGGTCCTGGTATTCCATGCGTATTCTGGCCTCACTGGGTAAACTGCAAGAATGATATCAAGAATATGGCTAAGGCACGTTACGCTTGCGGTATTCATAGTCAGAGTGCATGTACCACATCAAGCACTGGTTCATACTATAAGTGCGAGACCACTGGTACAAAGGGTAAACTTATCTGCTTTATTGGTAGCGGCTGGTCAGACCCTCAAGGCTTCACTAAAGCATGTAGCGGTACAGGCTGGGCATACTACACTAACGTAACAATTCCAACCGGCCCAGTTGTAACAATGACACCTCAAGGCGGTTATGTAGGCCAGGGCGGTAAAGTTACTCTTACCACAACAAAGGGTACCATCTACTACACAACAGACGGCAGCACACCATCTGCAAGCTCTACAAAATACACCGCACCTATATCCATTACTGTAAACAACACCACAGTAAAGGCTATAGCAATAGACGGCTCAGCAAAATCTGATATTGTGAGCGGCACATTCCTTACAGAGAAACCTGCAGGTCTTACAGTTCAGTTCAAGGCTCCTTCAAGCTGGAGTGCAGTAGCACTGTATGTATGGGATGAAGCAGAAGCAAAGCCACTTGGAGAATGGCCAGGTAAGACAATATCAAAGAGTGGAGATTACTACACTTACACTATTACTGAGACTGACGCACGTCCGATAAATCTTATCTTCAATGACAATAACAATGGTCATCAGACAACTAACCTTTCAGCTAGCGCAGACGCCTGCTGGGATGGCTCTAACGGTGGTTCATCAGCCAAGTTCACACCTACTACCTGCGGAGGTGGCCCTACCCCACCAGCATCAACTATCCAGATTGGAGTTAAGAAGAGCGGTGTCTACGCCTCTACAACACCAAACCTATATGCATGGGATGAAGCAGGAGCAGAGCCACTTGGAGGATGGCCAGGTACAGCAATGAGATCACAGGATAACAACTGGTGGTACTATAACGTACCTGCTACAGGCTCTATCAGTATTATTATTAACGCCAGTGGAAAACAGACTGGTGATATATCAGGTATCACAGCTAAAACATGCTATGAGGTTTCTGACGGCATAAACTATGTCACTGTTGACTGCTCCGGTCTGGTTGATGTTGATGAGGATACAGCAGAAGAGTTCTCAATCTATCCTAACCCAACCACAGGTGAGATTAACATCAAAGGCACAACTGAGTTTGTAAGCGCTCGTATCACCAATCTTGCCGGCCAGTCATTTGAGTACAACATCAATGGAAACTCTCTCAATGTAAGCAACCTTGCCGCTGGTCTATACATTATCGACCTTGAGAGCGCAAACGGTACAGTAGAAAAGAGCAAATTCATCAAGAAGTAATTTAACATTATTTAACGTTTCCGTTAATACGTTTTAAATAATCTTCTACGCCCTGAAATGTGATTTTTAACATTTCAGGGCGTGTTTTTTTTAACATATATTACATTTATATTTCATAATTTTGCATTGCAAATCAGGCTCAAAATAGGGGCCAATTTGTGAATAAACCTTAAAAACTATTTACTAACTTTAACTTATAATTACTATGAGGAAAATCTTTACAACAATGATGCTGTTTGCAGCTGCTCTCTTTGTAGCAAACGCACAGGCGCCTCAGAACGCACCTGACATTATGCTGCAAGGCTTCTACTATGACTCATACAATGAGTCCAATGCTGCAAGCGCAAACGGACGTTCATACGGCAGAACCAAGTGGACAGACCTGAAAGAACAGGCCGCAGAAATTGCAGAAACATTCTCAATGGTGTGGCTTCCGCCATCAGCAAAATCTGAGGGTGGTACAGGCTACCACCCAAAACAGTGGAGTAATCAGAACGGTGACTGGGGTACAGTGTCACAGCTGAAGGATCTTATCAGCGCTCTCAATACCAATGGCGGCTCAAAGAATCCTACAGGCCACTGCTACGCTATTGCGGATATTGTAATTAACCACAAGTCTGGCAACGGCTGGCTTGACCTTGACAATGAGGATTTTGGCACTTACGGCAAATTCACTCTTTATGAGAAAGGCTACAGCTCATACATCTGCTCTGACGATGAGGCTGCCGGCAAGGGATACAGCTGCCGTGGAGCAAAAGATCAAGGTTATGACACGCAGTGCAACGCTTCTGGCGGTTACTGTGCAGCCCGTGACCTTGACCACAGCAATTCTACCCTACGCAACGCAATCAAAGCATATCTTAAATGGATGAAGGAAGAGATTGGCTACAACGGCTGGCGCTATGACCTTGTAAAGGGCTATCTCGGCAAATACACCAAAGAATATAACAATGCAGCAGGAGCCTACTACTCTGTAGGCGAGTACTGGGATGGCAGCTATGACGCTCTAAAGCACTGGGTAAATGAAACTGGCAACACATCAACAGTGTTTGACTTCTGCTTAAAGTACAGTTCTCTTAATGAAGCCCTTGCATCAAACAACTATGCAGGTATGGCTGGTTATGGATCATTCACAGGTCTGGCAGGCAGCAGTGATACAAGACGCTATGCCACCACATTTGTAGATAACCATGACACATTCCGTGACCACAATAAGTTTGGAGGTGACTGGACAAAGGCTAACGCCTACATTCTTGCCGGTCCTGGTATCCCGTGCGTGTTCTATCCTCACTGGGTAATGTGCAAAAGTGATATCAAGAAGATGGCAAAAGCACGCTACGCTTGCGGTATTCACAGCCAGAGCTCATGCACAACTACCAGCACAGGTTCATACTACAAGTGTGAAACCACAGGTACAAAAGGTAAACTTATCTGCTTTATTGGTAGCGGCTGGTCAACACCAGCGGGCTATACTCTTGCCTGCAGTGGTAACGGCTGGGCATACTACACCACAACACATGGCGGCCAGCAAGGTGGCGGCGAACAAGGTGGTGAGCAAGGCGGCGGCGAACAAGGCGGCAGTGTATCAGGCTCTTCTTTCTATATAAGAGTTAACGGTACTACAGATTATGCAGCAACTCAGCTTGCTGAGCCAGATTACCAAGGCAGAACACAGTATATGGCAAGCGCTTACGTAAAAGCAGGTCAGACAGTTTCATGCTTTGATAAAGACAACAACGCTGAGTGGACTATCGCTACACTTGATCCATACGGTTCTTACCAGAACTTTACTATGAGCGGTACAGGCTCATCAGCCAAAATGACTTGCAATGTAGCAGGCTGCTATGACTTCTATATCAAGCTCAAGTTTAATGATGACGTAATTTATGTAGGAGAAGGAACTAACTGCACATCACAGGGTGAGCAAGGTGGTGGCCAGGGCGGAAACCAAGGCGGCAACCAGGGTGGCGGTGCTACACCAACCACAGGCTTCAGCATCCTTGTAAACGGTGTTAACTATCCAGCAACCGCGGTTGGCGAGCCAGATGCACAAGGCAGAGATCAGTATATGACAAGTGCATACGTAGAGGCAGGTCAGACAGTCTCTTGCTATGACAATGCAAACGCCGTTGAATGGACTATCTGCACACTTGACCCATACGGTTCTTACCAAAGCTTTACTATGAGCGGTACAGGCTCATCATGCAAACTGACATGTAACGTAGCAGGCTGCTATGACTTCTATATCAAACTCGCATTTAATGATGATGTAATTTACATTGGTCCTGGAACCAGCTGCTCACAGCAGGGTGGCCAGCAAGGCGGCAACCAAGGTGGTGAACAAGGCGGTGGCGAGCAAGGTGGTAACCAGCAAGGCGGTGGCACTGCTACAGACCATATCTGGTACTTCAAGGGCTGGATTAACGGCGCCGATGTTGAGCCAAGCGGAGAGACACGTTTTGAGAACGGTATTGCAGAATACAACTTTACAGCTGACAGCTATGTATTTGTCCTATATCAGGTTCACGGAGAGCCAGGAGTACAGTATATGGCTAAGACATACACCACTGGCGTAACACACGGTACACTTTCAACGAGCGGTTCAGAAAAGATAATGATTCCTGCCGGAACTAAGAAACTCTACCTGTACGATAACGGTGACGGCACTGTAGAGATATCTACCCAGGTAATGTCTGGCAAGGCACTTGTTGACGGCGGCCAGCAAGGCGGCGGTGAACAAGGTGGTGAACAAGGTGGTGGCACACAAGGCGGTGGAACCCAAGGTGGTGAGCAAGGTGGTGGCAACACAACCAAATCTATCACTGTAAAGGTTGACCCTGCAAGCATACCTTGGACAGGCGATGTATCAGTACACGCATGGGAGACAGATGGTGGAAACCTTACAGGTGAGTGGCCTGGAACTCCAATGACCAAGGATGCAAACGGCTGGTGGTCTTACACATTCAATTTAGCCGGTGAACTTAACGTAATCTTTACTAACGGTCTTGCTACAGGTACTATAAAGACAAATAACATAGAGGAGATTAATGAGAACGCTTGCTATAAGGTACTCACCACAACTATTATAGACGCCTTTGGTGGCGACGCATATGAGTTTGAGGCAGTTGATTGCTTGGCTGGCGGCGATGAGGTTGCAGCAGAGGAGGCTAAGGCATCTGTAACAACCATCTATCCTAACCCAGTTGATGAGGTGCTCAATATTGAGAGCCAGACAGAGTTTGACAGTGCGGTTGTAACCAACCTTGCAGGGCAGACAATGTTCTTTGCAATTGACAACAACACAATTGCCGTAGGTTCTCTTGCCAAGGGTCTATACATAATCAACCTTGTAAGTGAAGACGGCACTGTAGAGCAGGGCAAGTTCATTAAGAAATAAAAACATTTCTTGGTGAATCGGTTAATCGGTAAACCGGTGAACCGAGAGTTAATGGAATATCTATTGCACAAGTACGGTGCAATAGATATTCCATTATTCTTTTTTTTTGTAAAAAAAATTGTAATTTTGCCAAATGTAAAACTCATTAACCAATAAATACAAGCCTTATGAGAAAACTTTTACTTACAACTTTAGCGGTACTGCTTACAACAGCAGGCCTGTACGCCGGACGTCAGGTGTACTCCACAACCATAGACAATGTAACCAGAAAGTACGTGGTCTATACACCAGGAATGTATCAAAGAGAACATGTTGTAATACTCCTACACGGCATGGGTGAGACGTATGATGACTATGATTCATACACAATGCAGTCTTTTGCCACCGAAAACAAATGTGTCTTGATACTTCCACAGGCTCTGCCTGAACAAGATGAAACTCTGCTTGATCTTTTGGACTTGATAGGTGGATTTAAGCCAGAGATGGGAGACCTAAAAACAGCATTAACTAAAAGCGCATGGGGTGCTAATGTCTATGTAACAATTGATGACCTGTGTACAGCCATTGGCACAACAAAGGCTGTGTTGGAAAGTCTTGTAAACAACATGCCAGCATATTACAAATACAAACATTTCGTAGATGCAGGCAAAATAGAGATAAACGCGGGTGTTAATGACTGCAAATTCATTGGTCATCTACGTGATGAATATAGCTCCAACGATTATTATGACACAAACATTATAGGATGTTCATTAGGTGGCGCCATGGCATACAGGTATGCCTTTGAAAACCCTTCCAAAGTCAGAAAGTTAGTTGATGCAAGCGGTTTTGTGTCAAAAGGAGTTACAGTTCCAAGCAACTATAACATTCCAACATTTATTATTCACAGTGATACGGATGAAATAGTTCCATACGACGGCGGATTTTTCAACCGTCCTATAGGTGAATTTATTAGCGAGCTGGTTCAAACTAATCCTCACGGCGCACCTTCTATTAGAATAATAAATCAATCAGAGCCTTATGATGAACAAATATATGTAAGAGACTGGAAGGAAAACCCAGAGGTTCTTGTTTATGAGCCTCGTAAGGCAAGCCACTCTTTGGTTGGGGACCTGGCGAATCTTGGTGTTGATCTTTATGATACTATCGGTGACTTCTTGTTTAATGACCCATCTGCAGCTGATGAGGCTACCGCAGACTCTAAGAGACTTGCTATCTATCCTAACCCAGTTGAGGATATTGCAAATGTTAACATCGACGGTAAGTATGAAATCTTCAACCTTGCCGGTGTTAAGGTTGCAAGCGGCGATACTGAGAACGGCATAATTGACATGACATCTCTAATTGCTGGCAGATACATCCTCATGCTCACAAGTGGCAATGATGTATATCGTAGTATAATTATTAAGAAGTAAACGAGATATGAAGATTGGTTTTGATAACGACAAGTATATCAGAATACAGTCTGAGCACATTAAGGAGCGCATAGCCAAATTCCACGGTAAACTCTACCTGGAGTTTGGCGGCAAGCTCTTTGATGACTATCACGCAAGCCGTGTGCTGCCCGGGTTCCAGCCTGACAGCAAGCTGAAGATGCTTATGCAGCTGCGTGATGAGGCTGAGATTGTGGTGGTTATTAGTGCTGTTGATATTGAAAAGAATAAAGTGCGTGGTGACCTTGGCATCACATACGATGATGACGTACTGCGCCTTATAAATGAGTTTGAGAGCCGCAGTCTGAAAGTTAACTCTGTGGTTATCACCCACTTCACAGGTCAGGACAGCGCTAAGATGTTCCATGACCGCCTTGGAAGACTTAATATCAAGGCATACTATCACTATACTATTGAGGGGTATCCGCACAATGTGGAGCTTATAGACTCTGATGAGGGATTTGGCAAGAATGAGTATGTGGAGACCACGCGTCCGCTTGTGGTTATCACTGCCCCAGGCCCTGGCAGCGGTAAGATGGCTGTATGCTTGAGCCAGCTCTACCAGGATAACACAAAGGGCATTAAGGCGGGTTACGCTAAGTTTGAGACATTCCCTGTGTGGAATCTGCCGTTGAAGCACCCTGTAAACCTTGCATACGAGGCTGCCACTGCAGACCTTAATGATGTGAACATGATAGACCCGTTCCATCTGGAGGCCTACGGCAAAACCACAGTTAACTATAACCGTGACATTGAGATTTTCCCTGTTCTGAACGCAATATTTGAAGGTATTTACGGCTACAATCCCTACAAATCACCTACAGACATGGGCGTGAACATGGCAGGGTTCTGCATCATAGATGATGAGGCTTGCTGTAACGCCTCTAATCAGGAGATTATACGCCGCTACTACACCACCCTAGGACGCTTTGCTGAGGGCAAGGCCAAGGAGAATGAGCTTAACAAGCTTAAACTGCTTATGCAGCAAGCCAAGATTTCTCCAGCCAACCGCCCTATTGTGGCTATAGCTAAGGAGCGTGCTGAGAAGACTGGCATGCCATCTGCCGCCATAGAGCTTAGTGACGGCACCATTATCACCTCCAAGACCACATCCCTGCTTGGAGCCAGCGCTGCGCTTCTGCTTAACGCCTGCAAGTATCTTGCCGGCATAGAACATGATGTGAAGCTGATTCCTGCGCAGATGATTGAGCCTATACAGAATATGAAGGTTTGCTACCTGCACGGTGGCAACCCTCGCCTGCACACTGATGAGGTTCTGGTGGCTCTTGCCATGCTCAGCCTCAGCGATGAGAACTGCAAGCGCGCCCTGGAGCAGCTGCCTAAACTGAAAGGCTGCCAGGTGCACACCAGCGTAATGCTCAGTGAGGTTGACCGCAAGATATTCCAGAAGCTTGGTGTTGATTTGACATCGGAGCCGGTAAAAAAGAAATGAAACAGTAATGTAATACTGCTGAAATAACGTTGAAATAAAAAGGAGGAATTTTAGGCTTTTAACTAAAATTCCTCCTTTGCTATGTATCTACTATCAAAAATCACCATACATTTGCATTGTGATTTTTTCATAGTATTTGATTTTAAGGTTAGTAAATAGGGAGAGGCCTGGCGAGGCTACTCCCTATTTCATTTTATAGTTTTATCCACTGGAAGAGCTGCTCTGGCTCTATGTTGCGGGCCACGATACGGTGGTCTTTGTCAATAACCACAATCATAGGTGTTTCTGATGTGTCATACTTGCTCCAGTACTCTGATATGCGGTCAGGGTCCCATACATTTGTGAGGTTGGCTGTGCCGTGCTCAGATATGAACTGCTCCATCTTGGCCTTGTCATCTGTCATACAGAGCGCCACGCCTTTAACCTTGCCCTGCAGGGCTGGAATCTTGCAGAACTCAGCCACCTTAGGCAGGCGCACCTTGCAGTGGTCACAGTCTGGCTCATAGAGCACGAATATGGTGTAATCTGAGCCTGAGAGGTCATACAGACGGTGATACTCTCCGTCAAGAGTGGCCACAGGAATATTGCGGGCTGTGTCTCCCACCATGCAGTTACGTATCTTGTTAGCCTTTTCTATAACCTTCTTAGCTATGATACTGTCAGCCTTTATGGTCTTGTCTGTCTGGTAATAGCGGTCTGCAAGCTCCACCATTATGTTGTCAAGCCCCATTATCTTGCGCTCCTCAAAGAATCCTGGGATGTCATATCTGGTGGTGTAGGCCACAAGATAGTTAGCCATAATGCGGGCGGCTGAATCACTTACAGAACTTCTTTCATAGAGTTTCATAGCCTGCGGCACTATGGAGTCATACTTCTGCACAAGTATTCTGTTAAGGTACATCTCAAGCCTCTGCCCTATGTAAGGGGTGTAGTAAGAGCGCTCATCGCCGAGGTCAATGTTATCAAAGAAATTGTCACGGAAGTAGGCGTAGTAGTAGGCTCTCTGAAGTGAATCAGGATTTGTGCAGTTCTCTGGCACCTTAAATGGCTCCGGCTCTGGAACATCCATGCCGCCCACAAACACGCTTATCATCTTGCCAGGGAACTTGGCTTTCAGGCTATCCACCAAGTGTTTCTGCTTCTCTACTATGCTTTTAGCCTCAGCCTCATACTTTTCATGCCCCTCAGCTGTAGTGTCTGCTATTGCCATTCCGCCCAACTCACGGAAACGGCGTTTCATCTCAAAATACTCCATTGAGTAGTTATAGAACGCCTCCTGCTGGCTTCCTGCCTCAAACTTCACGTTAAAAGGCATATTGGTGGTGTCTATGTTCACCTTAAAGTTCTGCTTGTCTCCCACAAGCATGTCCACATAGTTTCCATCGGGGAAGACAAGAAGATAGACACCTTCTTTCAGAGGCTTGTTCCCTTTGAAATGAGCCACTCCCTTATTCAATTTCAGGGAGTCAATAAAGTGTACTTTACCCAGATAGTACCTGCCAAGGTAGATGCTGTCTGACTGCAGGGGCGACGTTATCTCTATGTCATACTTCTTTCCTGTAGCGGTGCAAGAGAATAGCACCACTGCCGCTAATACTAATACAATTGAAATTACTTTTTTCATAATACAATATCTTAATGGTGAACCGGTGAATCGGTGACGTGTTGATGAACACGAAGTGTGAATAACCGGACAATCGATTAACCGCATCACCGATTAACCGATTCTACGTTATATAGGGAACAGCACAAATGCTGCTGTGTCCCAAAGTGCGTGTGATATTACCAGCGCAGTGAATGACTGCGGCCATATTCTATAGATGAGCCCCCAGAAGGCGCCTGCCACCATTGCCGCCATTATGAGCATGAAATTGCCTGACGGTATGTGTATGGCGGTGTAGAGAAGCAGAGTGACAATAAAACCTACATTGTCTGAGTAGAAGTCTGAGAGGTTCTTCTGTACAAACCCGCGCCAGAATATCTCCTCCACAGGGCCTATAAGCAGTAGAAGTGACAACCCGATGCGCCAGAGGTCTGTCTCATGCTTCATTCCATAAATGCTGTCAACTTGCGGGCGGGCAAAGTCAAACATAAGCTGTGAAAGTTTGTCTCCCACATAGAAGACTCCCCAGAGTGCTGCAGCTAAAGCCACGCCCAGGAGCAGGTTCTTCCAGCTGAACACAATGCGGCGGGTCCAGCTGCTGTCAAACACCACGGTAAGAGTTATCAGCAGGATATCTGCCACCACCATTCCAGTCCAGAACGGCACATATTGCGCTGTGAGCGGCGAGAACAGCACAAACCACAGTGCTGCAGCCACAAGCACGGAACCGAATATTTTTAGTTTGTAGTACATATTAGTTGAGAGTTGACAGTTTTTCTATATATTTATATAACGGTTTATCATCTATTATTACAGGAACCAGCTCCCTTACTTTGCGGTACAGCTCCCTGGTTCTGTCTGACAATTCATTTTCAATATTCAGGCAGTCAACCGCCTGTGCCACAGAGATAAGATGTATGGCCTGCACCTGTCTGGCGTTGTCAATCACTCTTGCCGCTATAATAGCTGAGTTTGTGCCCATGCTCACAATGTCCTGATTGTCATTGTTATTAGGAATAGAGTGAACATACATTGGATTTGATAGAGTCTGGCACTCTGCCGTGGTGGATGTGGCTGTAAACTGAGCCGCCTGCAAGCCATAGTTCAGGCCTAAGACGCCCATGTTCAGGAACGGAGGCAGGATTCCGTTTATTCGGTCATGGAACAGGTAGTTCATCTGGCGCTCCATAAGCATTGTCATCTTGGCTACGGCGATTTTCAGCTTATCCATCTCAAATGAGACGTAATCACCGTGGAAATTTCCACCATGATAGACCATCTGGGTCTCAGGGTCAACTATAGGGTTGTCATCCACTGAGTTAAGCTCCTCTATAAGCACCTTCTCAGCGTTGTCAACCACCTCAAGCACCGGTCCTAATATCTGAGGGACGCAGCGCAGTGAGTAATATGGTTGTACTTTATGCTTGAATGTGCTCTCAGTATGCTCACGGTACAGAACCTCACTGCGGCTGAGAAGCCTTTTGCTGCTCGCAGACATGGCCGCCATACGCTCTGCAATAACGCTCTGCCCATAGTGGTTCTTAAGTGAGTTAAGCTCCGGCGCCATAAAGTCACTGTATGAAGAGGCTATCTCATTCACAAGAACTGAACATTCTAATGCTGTGTCAAGCAATTTGCGGGCCTTAATCACATTCATAAGCCCTATGCCAGTCATAACGCCCGTGCCGTTTGTTATGGCCAGACCTTCACGCAGGTGCATTTTGAGTGGTTGCATGCCTGTCTCCTGAAAAGCCTCTGAAGCTTTGCATCGGCGGCCGTTATAAAAAACGTCACCCTCACCTATAAGGGCAAGGGCTATATGCGCAAGCTGAACAAGATCTCCGCTGGCACCCACACTGCCGTGCTGAGGCACTACAGGTATTATGTTTCTGTTTATGAACTCCTTAAGCAGGTTAACAGCGTTTACATGCACTCCTGATTTGCCCTGCAGAAAAGCACAGAGCCTGGAGAGCATGGCGCCCTTTACGCACTCCTTTTGAAGAGGCTCACCTGCGCCTGTGGAGTGGCTGCGTATTATATTGTACTGCAAATCAAGCAGATTCTCATCAGATACACGGTACTGAGCCATCGGGCCGAACCCGGTGTTTATGCCGTAGATTATCTTGTTGGCGGAGAACTCCTGCAGGAATCTGAAGCTACGCTCAACCCTCTCCATCGCCGCCGGGCTGATTGAAATCTCCTCATTGTCAATGAGTATCCTCCTGACCTCCGATATTGATAATCTGTTATCTAATGTAATCATCTGCATTTCCCAAGTAAAAACGCAAAGATACTATTTTTACAGCCATTATTCTGCATAATTCTCACACTTTATTTTTAACTTTGTGCATTTGTATAAAATACTTCTGTATGAGAACATTTAAGGATTGGATAATTGCTGCAAGACCATGGTCACTTAGTGCCTCATTTATTGCAGCTGTAGCGCCAATAGCATATTGTTTCTGGCGCTTTGATGAAGTTCAGTATTGGGGAATAGCCATACTCTGCGTGTTTATGATGCTTGTATTCCAGACAGCAGGCAATCTGCTTGGAGACTATGCAGACCACATCAACGGAGTGGACAGCCGTAATGACTACAACGGCGTAATGTCAATGAAATCAGGTAAATTCACCCCAGGTGAGATTCGTGCGTACGGTTTTGCAATGCTTTCATTAGGCATAGTGATAGGTATGTTTATTGTGCTCTACACCCGTATATGGTGGCTTGCGGCGTTTGGCGCTTTTGGCGTTTTATGCACAGCCTTCTACTATTGGCTTAAATACCATGCCCTCGGCGATGTTGACATCCTGTTCCTCTACTCCATGGTGCCAGCCTTGGGGCTCACCCTTCTCCTTACAGGAGAGTGGCACTGGGAGACACTCTACCTCTGCCTACCATACGGTCTTCAGACAGTAGCAATCCTTCACGCAAACAACACTCGTGACATTCTCTCAGACCGTGCCGCAGGCATACACACCATGAACGGCTACCTTGGCGGCAAGGTTGCAAAATGGCTCTATGTAGCTGAGATAATCATCCCATTCCTTTTAATAGCTGTATATGCCGCAATAGGCCAGATGCCTTACTGGACACTTATCACATGGCTCACACTGCCAGTTGCTGTCAAGCTGAGCTCCATAATGATTAAGGCACCTGAGAACTCTGATGTAGCCATTGCAGACCTTGACCAGCGTCAGGGCAAGCTGCAGCTAATGTTCGGACTTCTGTTCTGTGTAGGACTAATGATTTAACTTTCAACTCTTAACTGTCAACTCAGGGCTCAAATAAGTGGCAAGGCAAAACGGACGGGCTTCCGTGGATGCAGAGGTCTCTGCTCTTCATGACGCAGGGCATAGGGCTTTATGTGGTTTACGGGATTACGTTTATAGTCACGCTCTTCTACCTTATCACCAACCGCAGGGAGTACAAGGCCACAAAGGCGTTCTACATGAGAGTCTTTGGCATGAGCTCCGTTAAAGGCACCATCTACGCGCACAGGAATTTTTACACAATGGGCAAGATTGTGATGGACCGCTTCTCAGCCTACGGAGGCAGGAAGTTTGACATCGAGGTGGAGAATAAGGAGAAATATGACGAGCTGGAAAACGGCGATGAGGGGTTTGTGCAGCTGTCGTCACACGTGGGGAACTATGAGATGGCGGGCTATATGAAACCTTTTGACAAGAAGCTCAATGTGCTGGTTTACAGCGGTGAAACGGAGACGGTGATGAAGAACCGCAAGCGCATGTTTGACGCCAACAACATCTCCATGATTATATCGGACGGCACCATGGACCACATTTTCAGCATCAATAACGCCCTGGAGCGCGGTGAGATTGTGAGCATTCCGGCCGACAGAATACACGGTTCGGCAAAAAGCATAAGCAGCCCGTTCTTTGACGGAAAAATAGCCCTGCCGATGGGGCCGTTCCTTATAGCGGCGCAGAAGGAGCTGCCAGTGACCATTCCGTTTGTAATTAAAAAATCCGCCACACGATACGCCATTTACAACACCATATTCCGTTTCAGCCCTGAGCAGGCGGAGCTGCCAATACGTGAAAAGAGCGCCATCTTAGCGGACTTTTACGCCAAAAGGCTCGAGGATGTGGTACGTGAGTATCCGCTCCAGTGGTTTAACTATTTTGATGTTTTTGTATCATGATTTACGCCGATGTCAAAGAGCTGCTGCCCCAGCAGCCACCCTACATATTTGTGGATTGTATTGTGGATATATCGCCCAGCGATGCCACCACTCTGATGCAGGTGCGGGCTGACTCTCCGCTTGTGAGAGACGGCAAACTGCAGGAGGCAGGGATTTTGGAGAATATAGCGCAGACATGCGCCGTACATATAGGCTACTACTCTGACGATATAAAGATAGGCGTGGTGGGGGCTGTGCCTTCACTGGAGATTATGAGGCTGCCGCGAGTCGATGAGATTCTGGAGACCACCGTGACGGTTACTGCGGAGGTCTTTAACATGAGGGCGGTGGATGTTCAGGTCTGCTGCACCGGAACGCCTATCGCACGAGGCTCAATGAAGATTTCACTTACATGAGAGAGATTGTAAAAATAGCTGATAACATTGTCTCACCGCTCGGCATGGGCACTGAGGCGAACTACGGCGCTGTGAAGGCTGGCGGGAGCGCGCTCAAGGTGTACCCGGAGATGTTCGGCATGGCAGGGCCTTTCTGTGCCGCTGTGTTTGAGCCTCTCACTATTGAGAGCGGCGTGGAGGGTGATTTCAGCCGTTTTGAGAAGCTTGCCATACTTGCTGTGCAGGGCGCGGTGAGAGGCTCAGACACTGACACCGCAAGTGGCGGCACGGTGTTTGTGCTCTCCACCACCAAGGGAGACTTGGAGACGCCGCTGGCCGTGTCCGCCAGGAAGATAGCTGCCTACTTTGGCAACAGTAACACGCCACTTGTGGTGTCAAACGCCTGCATCTCAGGCGTAGCGGCACAGATTGCTGCAATGCGCGCGCTAAGGAGCGGACGCTACAGCACCGCCGTGGTGGTGGGGGCCGACGAACTCTCACGCTTCACGCTCTCAGGCTTCCAGTGCCTGAAGGCGCTATCGGCAGAGCCGTGCCACCCATACAGTGCAGTGCGCAATGGGCTCAATCTTGGCGAGGCCGGAGCCTGCATAGTGTATAAAGCGGTTGATAAAGCCGCAGATGGAGACTGGGTTATAGAGAACGGCGTAATACGCAATGACGCCAACCACATATCAGGCCCCTCACGCACAGGCGAGGGGAGCTACAACGCCCTACGGGCGGTGCTCAGCGGCATCAGTCCTGAGGAGATTGCATTTATAAACGCACACGGCACCTCCACAAACTATAACGATGAGATGGAGGCCATTGCCATATCACGTACACCGCTTGCATCGGCGCCTGTAAACACCCTGAAAGGGTGCTACGGCCACACACTCGGAGCCGCAGGCATACTTGAAACCATACTCTCAATGGCGGCTGTGGATGACGGCACAGTGCTTGGCACGCACGGCTTTGAGAGCCTTGGAGTGTCAAAGCCAATCAGTGTAAGTGTAGACAATTCCGCTACACATAAGAGAGCATTTGTAAAACTGCTGTCAGGCTTTGGAGGCGTTAACGCAGCCATGGTGATGAGGAAACGCGCGGCAGATGACCTCCCCTACTCCACTCCGCAGGCCGTATGCAATAAAGAGTTTACAGAGAGCGCCCCAGTGGAGCTGAGCCTAGAGAATTTCACTCTCAAAGGCTTCAACCCTAACACATTAGGCGCACCCTACCCTAAATATTTCAAGATGGACAACCTGTGCCGCCTTGGCTACGTGGCGTCAGAGATACTGCTAAAGGATAGCACAAATAGGTTCACGCCAAGAGAAGACACGGCTGTGATACTCTTTAACGCCAACTCCTCATCAGACAATGACCGCAAGTACCTTGCCACCATCACGCCAGAGGAGTTCTACCCCAGCCCGTCACTGTTTGTCTACACCTTGCCGAACATAGTGACAGGCGAGATAGCCATCCGCAACAAGTTCATGGGTGAGACGTCTATGTACATTCTTGAGAAACAAGATATTACGGAGATGCAGGCAATAGTGTCAGAGGCGTTTCAAGACCCTGTGACAAAGAGAGTTATCTGGGGCTGGGTGGATTTTAAGAGCGAAGATGAGTTTTATACACAGTTGACATTTGACGTCATCCTGAGTGGAATGAAATGAAACGAAGGATCTCATAAAAGTTACGAGATGCTTCGCTACGCTCAGCATAACGAGGACGATTAAACTATTAAACAATGAATACAGAAGAACTAAAACAACAAATCATCAAGGCCCTGAACCTTGAAGGCATGACGCCCGCCGACATCGACGACAACGCACCACTCTTTGGGGAGGACGGCATAGGGCTGGACTCAATAGACGCACTGGAGCTGATAGTGCTGCTTGAAAAGGCCTACGGCATAAAACTGCAGACCCCGGAGGAGGGCAAGGCAGTGTTCAAATCAGTGACCGTGATGGCAGAGTACATAGAGAAAAACAGGACAAAGTAGTTTGAGCAAGGTCTACATAACAGGTGCAGGCGTAGTTTCAGCCATAGGCTGCGGCAAAGAAGAGACGCTAAAGTCACTGCTTGACGGCAAATCAGGCATAGGGCGCGTGCGCTATCTCAAAACCGAGCATACAGAGCTTCCAGTGGGAGAGGTGAAGATGAGCAACGAGGAGCTCTGCAAAGCACTGGAACTCAACCCAGAAGAGACCCACTCACGCACAAAACTGCTTGGCATAATAGCTCTAAAAGAGGCGCTGGAAGAGGCGCACATCTCCCGTCATGCTGAGAGCAGCGAAGCATCTCGCATTCATTGTGAGATCCTTCACTCCGTTCAGGATGACGGAATTACCTTTATTTCTGGAACCACCGTAGGCGGCATGGATATCACAGAGCGGAGTTTTATGCAGAGCGGCTACAGCAAAGAGCACCTGTGCGGAGCCACCACAAATGCAATAGCAGACTATTTTGGCATATTTGGCCGCACAATAACACCGTCAACCGCCTGCTCGTCAGCACTTAACGCCATAATACTTGGATGCAGCATGATAAAGGCAGGGATGGCAGACATGGTGGTGGCAGGAGGAACCGAAGCCCTCACAATGTTCCACCTAAACGGCTTTAACTCACTGATGATACTGGACAAAGAGCCGTGCCGTCCGTTTGACGCCACAAGAGCAGGACTGAATTTAGGAGAGGGAGCCGCATACTTGGTGCTTGAGAGTGCTGAGTCCGTGAAGAGAAGAGGCGTAAAGCCAATAGGAGCAGTCACAGGTACAGCCAACCGATGTGACGCCTTCCATCAGACCGCAACATCGCCGGAGGGAGAAGGAGCCACACAATCAATGCTTGCCGCCCTGAAAGAGGCAGGCCTGAGACCAGAAGAGATAGACTATATAAACGCACACGGCACAGCCACACCCAATAATGACCTAACAGAGATAGCGGCGTTCAGGAGAGTCTTTGGAGAGCAGATACCGCCATTCTCATCAACCAAGGGCCTTACGGGGCACACAACCAGCGCGTCGGGGAGCATAGAGACCGTGATATGCTTGCTGGCCATGCAAAACGGCTTCATCCCAGCAAGCCACAACTGCCTCACCCCCATGGACCCCGCCGCCGTACCAGTGATGCAAACAGTAAAAAACACCCACCTCCACCACGTGATGTGCAATTCATTTGGGTTTGGCGGGAACGACTCCACGATAATAGTTGAGAATTGACAAAAACAATTTACATAGTATCAAAGGTGGAAATCACCCCCCATAACCCGCTAACTCAAGAGTGGCTTTCAAGATTCATCAAGCCCTTGGAGGCGCGGAGGATGAGTGTGGGGCTGAGGCGGGCGCTGACCACGGCGCTGACAGCGCTGCAGGAGGCAGGGCTGGAACGCCCCGACGCCATAATAGGCGGCACCGCACGGGGGCAGGTGGAAGACACCGAGACCCTGCTCACCGCACTCTGCACAGAGGGCGAGAGCGCCTCCATGCCCACCCGCTTCATGCAGTCCACCCACAACACCGTGTGCTCCCAGATAGCCATCCGCACCAAGTGCCACGGCTACAACTGCACCTACGCTCAGGGCGAGCAGTCTCTGGCGTGCGCACTGCTTGACGCCATGCTCCAGCTGAGATCAGGAGCCGCGGAGAGCGTGCTTGTAACACTGAATGATGAGGGGGAAGATTACACATCGGAAGCTATGGTGTTACAGACAAACCCGACATCGTCGCCCATAGGGATACTGGAAGAGGTAAAGATAGAGCATATAACCGGCAAGGGCGATGAAGCCCAAATAACCATAAGAAAATGCTAAGACTGATAATACTCATAATACTCCAGAGCATACTGCTCGTAGGCTCACAGACACTGCTGAAGATAGCCGTAGGCATATTCGGCAAGTTCTCATTCACATGGGCGTTCTTTTCCAAGGCGCTCACCACGTGGCAGTTCTTCATGAGCGGAGTGTGCGCCCTGTCAGCGTTTCTGATATGGATATACACCCTGCGCCACTATGAGTTCTCAGTAGCCTATCCCCTGCTTGGAATCAGCTACATAATAGGCCTGCTGGCAGCGTGGCTTGTGCTGGGAGAGACCGTCCCGCTTACACGGTGGATAGGCGTGATAATAATAGTTGTTGGAGTCTATTTTGTTGCAAAATGAATATATATACACTTACCCCTGACATCGCGGTAGGCAATAATGTAAGTTACAACATAACCCTGAACCCCGATGATGAGATTCTAAAAGCCCATTTCCCCGGCCGCCCGATAGTTCCGGGAGCAGTGCTGGTACAGATGGCCGTGGACGCCATTTCAATGCATGAAAAACGCCGCGTCAAGGTGGAGTGCGTAGCCAAGGTGAAGTTCCTGAAACCAATCACCCCGGAAACGAGCGGACTTAGCATCAATCTACACATTGAAGATGGCAAGTCCACAGCCGTGATATCAAACGCCGATGCCCGCTTTGCAGTCCTCTTAATCAATTTCAAATAGATGAAGCCCTGCGTACTCATACCCACCTACAATAACTGCACCACCATAAAGAGCGTTATTAATGACGCACTGGCGGCAGGCTATAGTGTGGTAGTGGTGAATGACGGCTCCACAGACTCCACCGCAGAGATCTTAGAGGAGTTTGGAAGCCGCATAAACGTGGTGAGCTACGCAAAGAACAGGGGCAAAGGCTATGCCATAAGGCAGGGGCTCAAGGAGGCCTACAGGCTTGGCTACACCCATGCCGTGACCATGGACTCAGACGGTCAGCACAAAGTGTGTGACGTGGCAAATCTCATAAAGGAGGCACAGCTCCACCCCGATGCCATCATTGTGGGAGAGAGGGAGTTGAGAGGCGTGGAACGCACGGCAGGGAGCAGTTTTGCCAACCATTTTGCAAACTTTTGGTTTACAGTCCAGACCCTCAGGCACGGCATAGACACCCAGTCAGGGTTCAGACTCTATCCGCTCAGGCGCGTGCATAATATCCCCGTGGTAGGCAACCGCTATGAAGGAGAGCTGGAACTGCTTGTAAAGAGCGCATGGAGGCTTATAGAGATACGTAGCGCCAAGGTGAACGCCTATTATCCGCCCAAGGAGGAGAGAGTGTCGCACTTCCGCCCTGCAAGGGATTTTATGAGGATAAGCGTGCTAAACACAATACTCACCCCACTCGCCTTTATCTACGGCTACCCCTCAATGCTTGTACGCAAGATTCTACGCAGCCGTACACTTACCCTGACACTCCTGCTGATACTTACAGTCACCATGGGATGGCTGGCAAGCCGTGTGAGCCTCAGCGAGGATATCACAGGATTTCTGCCAGAGAGCGAGAGAGAACAGTATGAGAGCGCCAAACCACGCGCCATGATGATGATAAAAGGCGTAACGGATGAGGAGTGCGGAGAGCTTGTAAGTGAGACATCGGGGCTGGAGCACTTTACAGAGAACATCCCCTACCTGCTCACCCCAGATGACTATGAGCTGATGGAGGCGCGGCTGCACCCGGACTCCATACGCAAGGCACTCAGACGCAGCAAAGACGTTCTGCTTTCAGGGGCTGGAGAGTATGCGGAACAGTACATAGCCGCAGACCCCGTATGGCTCTATCTTCCCACCCTTGAGAAGCTGAGGGAGAGAGGCAGAGTAATCACTTTTGAAGACACCCCTGAGAAGATAAAAGCTATGGAGAGCGCCATAGCGGAGCTAAAGGAGGCATCGCCGCAGGCAGAGGTAATTCTATTCTCACCCTCTGAGGTGGCCAAGACCAACGCAGACTGCATAAAGCGTGACAGCATCATAGCCCTAACGCTCTCACTCATAATAATTTTCATACTGCTGATATCATTCTACAGAAGCGTCAAGCCGCTCGTCTACATAGCATTTTCAGTGCTCTTTGGAGGGATGTTCTCACTTGCCGCCATCTACCTGATAAAGGGCACAGTGTCCGCTATAGCCGTGGGGGCGGGCTCCATAATCTTAGGCATAGCCATTGACTACTCCCTGCACTTTATAACACACCTAAAATTCAACGGCAGCGCACGTGAGACCGTGCGTGAGGTGGCAAGACCACTCACAATAGGGAGTTTCACCACCATAGCCGCCTTCATAAGCCTGCTCTTTATAAGCGCGGAGTCTATGCGTGACTTTGGACTCTTTGCCGCACTGGCACTAATAGGCACGCTGATTTTTGTGCTTGTGTTCCTACCCTACTTAGTCTCAGACGGCAAACCAAACTCCGCCACGCCACGCCTTTTCCATATCCTGACCTCCCGCACCATTGAGAGCAAAGGCTGGGTGATAATTGTAACAGTGGCGCTAACCGTTATTTTAGGCATATTCTCCTCCGATGTCAAGTTTGACACCAATATGCAGCACCTCACATACATGACACCAGAGCAGCGTGAGAGCCTTAACGCCATATCGGCGTACAGCATTGATGACGTGCCAGAGCGCACCGCCGCATGGAACAGCTTCTGGGAAGAGCACGGAGATGAGGTAAACCGCACCGTGAAGGAGGCGGCAGAGGCAGAGGGGCTTGACCCGTCGATGTTCACACCCTACGGAAAGCTGATTGAGAGCTCCATAGTGGAGCGAGCCATGAGCAACCTGAACCATGACTTTAACTACGTGCTCTGGGTGTGCGCCATAGTGGTGTTCACATTCCTGCTGCTCTCAATGCGCAGCGCAGAGGCGGCTGTGATAAGTTTCCTGCCAATGACAGTGAGCTGGCTCTGGATTTTAGGCATTATGGCAATTGCAGGCATTGAGTTCAACATAGTGAACATAGTGCTCGCCACATTCATATTCGGCTTAGGTGATGACTACGCCATCTTCATGATGGACGGCCTTACGCAGGAGAACACCTACGGCAGCCGTATGCTGGAGGTTGACAAGAACGCCGTCACGCTCTCAGCTCTCACCCTTTTTGCCGGTGTTGTGACCCTTATAACCGCCACACACCCTGCCATGCGCTCACTGGCAAGCGTCACAGCCATAGGTATGGTCTCAGTGGTGATAGTCACATTCATAATGCCGCCCTACGTCTACAGGCTGCTGACTGAGAAGGGCGGCCGCCAGAGAGAGCTACCAATAACGTTTAGCAGAATATTTACATCGCTGTACGCAATAATCTACTATGTGATATTTGCGTTCATAATATCTGTGATAAGCTTCTTCATGAGAAAAGAGACATTCCATAAGCTTATGCAGAGGGTGACTCGATACACAATTACCCACATTCCGCACGTGCCGTTCACCTTGAACAACAAGAGCGGAGAGACATTTGAGAAGCCGGCGGTGATAGTGTGCAACCACCAGTCAATGCTTGACATTTTGGCCATTATGGCGCTGCACCCAAAGATAATTATCCTCACCAATGAGTGGGTATGGAACAACCCGTTCTGGAGCAGAATTGTTAGAAAATCCAACTTCTTTCCTATTACATTAGGCTATGACGGCGTGCTGCCGCACTTGAGGGAGGTGGTGGCGCAGGGCTACTCCGTGATGGTATTCCCTGAGGGCACACGCACCGTAAGCGGAGAGATTGGACGGTTCCATCCAGGGGCGTTCCGCCTTTCAAAAGACCTTGGGCTTGACATTCTGCCGCTTATGATTCACGGATTCTGGCACGTGCTGCCCAAGACTGCGCCCCTTATACGCAGAGGCTCGCTCTATATGGAGATATGCGAGCGTATAAACATAGAGAATATGTCTCAAGAGGATGACCCTTCATGCCTTAGAATAGCAAAACAGTTCCGCAACCTATACCGCACCAAATATGACAATCTGCGCCGTGAGCGTGAGACTGTGGAGTACTTCATTCCATACCTGCGTAATAAATATGCGCTCAAGTGCCGTGAGGTGCGTGAGGCAGCCTACTGTGATTTGCGTGACACGGAAGCGCTTAAAAAAC
This sequence comes from uncultured Bacteroidales bacterium, assembly GCA_900316125.1. Classification (GTDB taxonomy): domain Bacteria; phylum Bacteroidota; class Bacteroidia; order Bacteroidales; family Paludibacteraceae; genus Enterocola. Next base: position 30,556 of record ONBO01000009.1, read on the forward strand.
TTTGCCTTACAGAGCCTGAAGGCGGCGCGGCATACATTGATGACGGTGGCGTGGGCGTTAAGGGTTGGATCTACGCTCTCACACACCCACAGGTGGAGGTTTACGCCCGCATCGGGGAGGAAAATAACCTTAAAGCCGCCCTTAATACAGCCTGCATACCTCAAAATCTGCATTTTATTTCTTAAATTTGCAGCCCTAAGCTTTAACAACCATGTATAACCCCGATATTGAGTTTGCGTCAACGGCTGAGATTAAGGCGTATCAGGAGGTGCGTCTGAGAGAGCATCTTGCATACCTTAAGGCAAACTCACCCTTCTACCAGAGGCTTTTCAGAGATAATAACATCGATATCGCCGATGTAAAGACTCTTGAGGACCTGCAGCGCATACCCTTCACAGACAAGAGGGACCTGCAGATACACGGCAGTGAGTTTATATGTGTGCCGCCAGAGAAGATTGTGGACTACATTACCACATCAGGCACATTAGGAGACCCTGTCACATTTGTATGCACAGAGGGCGACCTGCAGCGTCTTGCCTACAATGAGGAGCTCTCATTCCGCTGCGCAGGGGTTACAGAGAAGAGCAAAGTGCAGCTTATGACCACCCTTGACAAGCGTTTCATGGCAGGCCTGGCCTACTTCCTCGGCCTTAGAAAGATAGGCGCGGGAGTGATACGTGTGGGCAACGGCATACCAGAGCTGCAATGGGACACCATACGCCGTATAAAGCCAGACACGCTGATGTGCGTGCCGTCATTCATTCTACGCCTTATACAGTACGCTGAGACGCACAATATAGACTATTGCAGTTCAGGAGTAAAGCGCATCATAGGCATAGGAGAGAGCCTGCGCAATCAGGATTTCAGCCTTAGCTCCCTTGGACGCAAGATAAAGGAGAAGTGGGACGTGGAACTCTACGCCACATACTCATCCACTGAGATGAGCGCCACATTCCCTGAGTGCCAGTACCAGTGCGGAGGGCACCTGCACCCTGAGCTCCTTATAGTGGAGATTATAGGCGAGGACGGCCGTCCAGTGCCAGAGGGCGGCGTGGGAGAGGTGGTTGTTACCACCATAGGCGTGGAGGGCATGCCACTTCTGCGCTTCAAGACCGGCGACATGGCCAGTATGCACTATGAGAAGTGCGCCTGCGGCCGTAATACGCCACGCATCTCCCCAATAGTGGGAAGAAAGAACCATTTGATAAAACTGAAGGGCACCACACTCTACCCGCCTGCAATAACTGACGTGCTCAGCAGCGTGGACTATGTGGCGGGCTACTATATAACCGTTGACACCAACGATACTGAGACTGACAACGTGACTGTGACCGTGGGGCTTAAATATGAGCCGCCGTTTGACCCTGTGAAGGACCTTAAGGACCACTTCAGAGCCAAGCTGCGTGTGGCGCCGGAGATAGTGACAGACAGCGTTGAAAACGTGTCAAAAGTCAACTTTCCGCCCATGACTCGCAAACCTGTCACATTTTTTGACAATAGAAAGCAACTTTTTTAGTATCTTTGCAGTTCAACCTGTTTTTTATGAAAAAGATTATACTATCACTACTGTCTATTATCACAGCCGTGGCAGCGTATGCCGGGCAGTTTAACATAGGCCTGGAGGCAGGCTATGACTTTGCACATCTGCGTTCATACTTCATAACCACAGAGCAGAACGCATCAAAAAAAGAGGCCACAACCACAAGCGTGTCTCACGTAATATATCAGCACAGCGATGTTATTGACACATACGATGAGGTGGAGATTAACGGACGCAAGCAGAAGCAGGACAAGAACACAACCCCTACGGGGCGTCTGCCGCAGATGCACGGCTTCCACGTAGGTCCTACTTTTGACTACCGTTTCAACGGTGTGCCATCACTTGGCCTGAGATTTGGGGCGCAATTTGTGTTCCTTGCCACTGGCGGCCTTATCTTTGACACCAAGAAGGAGCGTGATGAGCAGGCTGAGATTAACAAACAGTTTGAGAGCGTGAGCTACGTGACCCAGCAATACAAACTTCAGCTGCCGCTGCGCCTCTCATACACATTCCACCTGAAGAAGGATATGGAGCTGTGGCTTATGACAGGCCCCAAGTTCAACATAGGCATAGCCATGGTTACAGATCATAACACATACTCAGCTGCCAAGGATATTGACCTCCGCGTACACACAGACTACTACTCAGGCAAATGCACCATCACAGACCACGGCGTAAAGGTTAACACCTACGATATAGAGTGGGAGGACAAATACATACCATTTGATGCGTCATGGGGCTTTGGCATTGGCTACTCCTACAAGAACTTTGGCATCTGCGCCGTATATGACATAGGCATCTCAGACATGGGCGGCTACCAGAAGTACTCCAACAATGACCTCAAGCTTGACTACAAAGCCCTCACCTACATCAACCAGCTGCAGGTAGTGCTCAGCTACACCTTCACGGCTAAGAAGAAGTGATAAATAAAATCATGCTGAGTGGCGGAGTCACTCAGCATCTGTCAAACAAACATGTTAATTACTTCAGTTATTACAGCGATACAGATAGTAATAATCAACCATACCGCCACACTTCTAATTTTTTCAAAAAAGGAGATCCACTGAGAGATTTTAATTTCTCTACTATATTTTGAAAAAACATTTGTAATTTTATTATATGCAACAAAAGCATGCTTATAATATTCTTCAGCTTTTGAAGCATCTATACTCTCATTAATTTTGGCTTCCATCTCATATTTCTGACCATCCTTCCAATTTTCTGAATAAACCCTCCATAATTCTCCATTTCCAATTCTTTGCCAATATGAGCTATAGAATTTATGTCTTGTGTATCTAATATCCTCTACAACGTATACAAACCACTGCTTATAACAATCATATTTTAACCTCTGCAGATGACCTTTTGCCTTGGATATCTCTTTCTGAAAAGAAATATCGTCAATATCCGCGGACTGAGCATCCTCAAATAACCTGTAACATCTCGCTATATGATCATTCATGGCCCTAATCTCATTAAGACAGTTAACAGGATATACGCCATGATTTCTTGTTTTTACGGCCTCAAGTAATTTCTTAACATCAGAGCCATAGTCAAGCAAGACAGATTCTATAATATCTAATTGTTGTCTCTTCACAACGGATAAAATTCACATAATCTAAGTCAACAAAAATGATGGAATATCTTTCCAACTATAACAGCCACCACAATACTAGAAACCCAACCAAATATTGTTTTAAGTTTGTAGTTGCCGTTTGCATGCACAAGTGTTTGAACATCACTAACACTGTTAATCAGACTTTCTATTTCTATTAACCGTTTGTAATATTCTTCAAATTTAATCTGATTGTCTGCAAAGTTTTTGATTATTTGGTAATCAATTATCCCTCGGTTCTTTTTTAAGGTCTTATTGATTTCTGCAACAGCTGGATTTAATGATTCTTTGCACCGTTTAATTTCAATTAAAACATCTTCATATTTCACGATGAACTCGCCATCATTCAATGACCGTCTAACATGTTTGTCATTCTCCTTTTCAAACCTTTCAACAACATTTTCCTCCATGAATGTTGCAATGTTAAAATAGCACATAGATATGCCACAATTCAGCGTGTCAACCATATTGTCAATGAAGTAAGTATTACTGCTATCATTCACATAAAGATAGTAGTAATCAAACATCATTGACATACACATAGCCAGATTGTCCTGAATGGCACACATCCTTGCCTCCTGTTCGGCAACCAAAGGTTTAAAGACGGTATTGTATCGCTTATAAATATCGCTTAACCTCTCCTGCATACCATTAGTGATAAAGGAATGTACGCACGGCATCTTTAAGCCTTGCAATTCGGTTCATTTGCAGTAGCACTGAACCCCTCGGGGGAATCTCTGAAATGTTAGGATTCTGAAACGAAGACACCGCAGACCCATTCATTGAGACGCATGAACTGATTGGAGAAGATGCTATCTCAGCCACTTTTCCGCCTGTTATATCTTCTATAGCTCTATTAAATTCTGCAGTGATGTTCGTCATTATATGGAAGATGTAGTAATTCTATCAACCGTGCAAAATTACAAAAAAAATGTAATTAATATATAACGCCCCTCCCATTTTTTTACAATAATTATAAAAATATAAAGATGGACGTAGTGCTTTAAATACGCAGGGCTCGATATATGTCATGATATACCGAGCCCCGAAACTCCTTCTGTTTACAGATGAGCACCGCAAAGTAATAAATTATTTTTTTTCATGCAACTTTTTTGTTGAAAAGTTCACGATATCAACAGGTTCTCACATAACCTCCCCCCCCACCACACTCCGCAGAGAATATAGGTGAGGGGGAGTATTTATATCTCGTCATCCTTCGGCTAAAGCCTCAGGATTTCATGCATTATTTGGAATAGTGATATCTCATAGAGAAGACGTAAACATACACACAACCATCACTAATGGAGTATACCATTCTGTGCTCATCATTAATTCGTCTACTCCATTTCCCATTTGTACCCTTTAGCAATTCCGGTTTCCCCATCCCAGTGAACGGGTGCAACAGAATATCATTCAAAAGTTCCGTAATACGCCTCATAATACGTTTGTTGCCCGTTTTAAGCCAATAATCACGGTCATCCCTCGCTTGTTTCAACAATACTATTTCCATAGATTATCAAGGCTTATAGGCTCAAATTTACCCTCCGCAATCTCCTTGTCACCATCATTTAGAATCTTTACCATAGCAGGAGAAGACATAATATAGTCTGTCTCATCAACCATACGCTTCTTGGCTGTGATCCTCTTAATGGCTTTAAGAGCTTTTCTCATTAAGTTCTCATCCTCCGCAATAACGCTCAACTCACGGTACATTTCAGCATTTAGTTGTAGTGCAGTCATAATACAGTTCATTTAGATGATTCTTTTGCAAAAATAGATAAAGCCTTGCATATCTCCAAATTTATTTTCATTCCACCCCGATGCCACCACACATAAACACAAACACAACTCCCCCTCATCCATACTCCGCAGAGAGTATAGGTGAGGGGGGGGGGATGGATTAGTTCACGTATCGTGAGACTCTTTCTTTTTGTGAAATCAAAAAAAAGCACTAATTTTGTAGCATTAAGATAAAAACCACACAACGGTGCATATATATGACATACCTAAACCAGTATCACAAGGAGAATTCGGAAGCCTGCATACGGCAAATTCAAGAATGGAGAAAATCACCGATGTTCTCAGACGAAAAACAACTTGTAGCATACATGATGAGAAACTACAAGCTTGCACTGAAGCTGACAAAGGACTACTCTGGAAAGAGCAACGAGTAGCCGAACAAAGATCCGTTTTCCCAATTGTAAAACAACAGTTAATCGACAACTTTCCCGCCACTGCAGATTTAATTGAAGCCCATTTGCAGAATCTGGGGTTCAAAAAAACAATCAATAATCACTGGTTTAATGAAACATTTGAAATTTGGGACGTAGTTCCCAAAAACGCAATGACTGACATTAATGGCACTATCTACGTCATTGATGCTGAAATTCGTAAACTATAACACTAACATCCCCCTCATCCACACTCCGCAGAGCATAGGTGAGGGGGGAGTATTTATAACGTCATGCTGAGGGGCGTAGCCCCGAAGCATCTGTTCTGACGTTGCTGTAATTATATGAGCTTCTTCCTCAGAGTGACGGCAAAGGCGGCGCCTACTGCCGCAAGAGCCAGCATAAACCACAGCGGAGCGTCAATGGGAGTTAGAGGAGGCTGACCGCTCCAACAATATTCCACACACTCATCATAATCATCTCTTGAATACTTGGTTGAGCAACATACAGAACACTCCATTCCACCGCCTGAAACTTCACCGCTACCGTCACCCGCACAATTGCTATAGTCTCCAGTCCCTTGTGCAAGATAAGACCCTTTAATCATCAATCCGGAAGAACCAACAGACTCATCATAAGACGGATCATACGATTGGTAGGAGGTAGTAGGCAAAGTTACCGCTAATGCTCCCTGTATGGCGAACATCACCATTAAGACTGCTATAATAAATTTATTCTGTTTCATTTATATAAGATTATTTCAAAATAATTTTTTCTGTACGACTCATATTGTCTCCAATGGCTCTGACAATGTAAACTCCAGCACTTCCATTCATTGGAAGAACATTGAAATGCGCATTCTTAAGTTTATATTCAACTGTTCTACCAACCGTATCAGTAATATAAGCCTTGTTAAGAATTACATTGCTGTTAGAGCGTATTACAACCGTATTACCGTCACTGATAATGTCAATGCTATAATTACTAGCATCTGCATCTTCAATATCTGTAGGCACGTCATCACTACTTGTATTTTCAGCCGCTCCAAGATTGAGGAAGAATCTGCCTTCATAAGTACCTACCGGCAATGCCAGAGTACAACTTTCACCATCCAGAAGGTCATAAGTTTTATCCTCTGCTGTATCCACAAGCTCGATTTGGCTGAAATCACGCTGCTTGCCAAGACTGAATTGAACAGTTGTCTGGCGTGCAATTCGCAAACCAAGAGGTATTGTGCGTGAAACATCCGGAGTAGTCAAAGATGACAGGCTCTTACCATACTCCATAATATACAACTCAGGAACTGTATAATCGGCATCATTAAATATCTTCAAACCGTCTGTAACCACATTATACTGATTATCCTTAAATGGATCATACGTCACCTTAATCTTACTTGCGCCAGCCTTAAAGAGATTTGAAACCTCCACTGTAAAATATGGTTCTGACATATTAGCGCTTCGGTATGAAGGCTTGGTTGAACCGTTCACGTAGCAGTCATTGGTCATTGTAAATTCTGTAATACCCACTGCCGGAGTGAACAAGAATCCTTGCTGAGGACAAATCACATCACCTTCCTCCCACGGGCCAAATGAATAATTTGACACATTGTACAGCTGGACATTTCCCCAACTCTTACCTTGCAGTGTTTGTGCATCTATGTTTGCCGGGTATGTATTGCAAAGTAAAGTTGCTGATCCTGGAGTGAGAGAACTGTATGTGGTCAGACTCTCCTCATTGTACAAGTAACCTGTGAATGGGAACAAAACCTTCTCGGTTGGGGCGCTTGCCGCCTTGCTCGGATTATCTTCATAATACCAAGCTGCTGGCCACTTCTTAGGTCCATACTCATTAGGAATACGCATTGCAAAGACCTTAGTTGGTTCAAGAGATTTTGTCAGTTCAGGGAATGTCTTTTGCCAATAACTTGCAATCTCTCCACCAATCATAGCCTCACGCATGTAAACCTGCGGTTCTCCGTCACAGAAGAAGTCACCAGACTGAACCAAACGAGTACCAGTCTCGTCAAATGGTTTAATAACGGTACCAACAAGCTGCCATACACTACGCTCTCCTATCAGATGAGTTGAAGCCTGCGTATAGTATCTTGACGCACCAGACTTAAGCCTGTTAGCATACATTAGGGCACCTCCATCTTCTATGTAGATGGTCTTAGCATAACCTCCATTGTAATGACGGTTAACCTTTTCTGTGTTTACACGGTCGAAGTTGGATGGAATTTCAGGATAGTTCACTATACCACCGGAAACCTTCACTGGATAATTAGCTGAGTTAGGAGCAGGAATTACCACACGCAAAGTGTCAGACAAGAAATCAAGACAAGTAACACGCTCTCCATTAAGTTTATACCAATTATTACGGTTATCCCAGTCTGACTCAGCATCAGTGGCACCACCATTCCAAACAATAGTACCCACAGCCTTACTCTCATCAAAATCACCTGGATCTGTCTGCTGGTAAGCACCAAGTGTCCAACCATTAGCTTCAAGACCACGTCTTACTGCGTCCAAACCATTACTTGGGTGCAGACGGTCATTAAACATATTATTTGCACCTTTGCCTGAGACATCAGCAGGAACCTGATTTCCCCAGTTAAGACCTGCTCCAACTATAATCAGTCCGTCAGGATCCTCAGCAGCTGTATGGCACATAAGGTCTGCCACATTAATAAATTTATTATTGCAGCCAATGGCAAACGCTGAAACCTCTGGAGTAGGAACCTGTGCCTCATCATATGTGGACCAGAAATTGTGAAAGCATACAGAAGTACACCAAGAATGGAGGATTATCTCCATCCGCTGGGTTCCTACCTATAACACATTCATCATGATCTCCGGAAACCTCATCGTATGAGTAACAGTTATTATATTGGAACGCAATATTGGAAGACTTATAGTAGCTTGTGTTACCGTCAAGCAAGCCCGCACTTAACTTTGAATTAGTGTACATTGAACCAATTCTAAAGAAGTCAACATAGCGCTCTGTATTTGCATCTGCATTATATGCCAGATACATTGTGTTATAGTAGAATCCTATGTTAGTCACCGTTTCTGTAGTGTTTGACTGAGAAACCAAACGTACTACAGCGGTGTTTACAGTCTGCAAATTGTCATTCCAGCACACATTGTTCATAAAGAGCATTGTATTACACCCTTGAATCCAGAATGTAGTGGTGTGACTTCCTCTCATACTATTTCTGAGCATTACCACATCCTTACAGTGAATGAACTTAATGGAAGAGCCCCAAGCCAGAGCATTGTCTGATGATTCATCAGCAAAATCAGCCTTGATATCATTATTTTCAAAGAATAGACCGCTGTACGCCGATGCGTGAATACAGGTGAAACCCTTTGAGTAGATATAGCAGTGCTTGAACTTGATATTGGCGTTTGCCACTGCACCCACAGACTGTGACAGCCAATCCTTGCTACCATTGTCAATATCCACGGCATTATCATGGACGGAACCGTATGCTGCGTCACGCCCCTCAATACGCACTTTCTCCACTACGATGTTCTTACAATTTCGAATTACCAAGTGTTCAATTACCGGCTTGTTAATGACAGTCTCTTTTGACTCACGCCCTACACCACGTATTATAAGGAGTTTTGACGGTGAAGAGATGTTGTTAATGTTTTTCAGTTTAACGCAGTATGCATTAACATCTCCACCGCTTACAATGGTACTGCTCTCTGATGTGGTTGACTCACCTACATAATGACGATCAGATTCCACAACCTCAAGAACAATGTTCTTTGTAAGTGTTACAATATCGCCATCAATTGTACAATAATCTGCTATTGAGAACACACCACTATAAGTGCTTAAAGCATCATCAAAAGAGTTGAATACCAAATTACACTTATCTGTATCCTTTGTATTATCAACCGTAACATATATGGTGTCACTTTGCGGATACGGGCACTCACTGCTAACCCTAAACTTGCCAGTCTCCTTAGACAGGTAAATTACATTATCAGACCCTTTGGCGTATGATCTGTATGAATACCAACTTGGATATGCAAGATTACTCAGGTCTCCGCTAAAGTCACTGCCTTGAACTAAGGCTGTTGGGCACTGGGATGCCACAAGCTTTGTGTTTGCTGTAGTAGGAGTTCCATCTCCTGACATATAATAGAATCCATACTCTGTTATAGAGGCGTCACAACCAGTATATTGCAGGTAACCGTTCAAAGTAACATTGTTACCTAATACGTCTGCCGCTCCAATAAGAGGAACCGGTCTGTTGCCATCTGAGCCCTGAAGCTCCACTGTAACTGGAGTCCCCTTTGTTGGTGTTATAGTAAGAGTGGCTGTTTCTATTGTCGTGGAACTACCTGTATATTTAACAGTGACACCTGTAGTGCTAATACTTGTTACCGTAAAGCTACTTGCGCCAGAACCTGTAATGTCGTAAGAAGGAGTGCTTTGTGTGCCTACAGAAGTAAATGTAATGCTCTTAGATTCATTCTGCTGCTTAAATTTAAGAGAAGAAGCGCTAAGATTTTTAATTCCAACGTACGTGAAGGAAACCCTATAATTATTACTGCTGCCTCCGTTACTCAAATATTTTGTAGTAGAGCAGTTTGATGTTCCACTTTGATTTGTATTTGCCTCAAACCAATACTGTATCTCGTACGTACCAGGAACGTTATTGCAAAGTTTTGAGATTATATTTATACTAAGGTTTACGCCTTTCCCCCATGTTTGCTTAGTTTGGTTATTCTCATAGGCGTCTTTCCCATCAAAATGATCACCAATTAGAGTGTACTTCTTAGTATCATCAGTCCCCAGACGGTAATACATTTTTACCCCACATACGTCACCGCTGTTGTTATTCTTCCACACCTTGGCCCACCACTGGTTCAGCCAAAGTTGTGTAACCTCTCCCATATCGTATGTGGAAGCGCCAGTTCCGTTATAGCCGTTATCTCCGCCAAGCCATATATCTTGACCGCTGGAACCTGTATGCCTGTACATATAAGTGTTACACGCTCCATTTGTAAAGAAACCTGCATTGTCTGCTAGCGCGACAGATGATGTTGACAAGAGCATGCCAGCAACCATTAGCGGCAACCTTACTCTATTGTATATACTCTGTAATGTGTGTTTCATAGCATTTATGTATATGTAAAGGTATTTGTCAATTATTAATCATCACACCCTTCATCAGCCTCGTTTACAAGGGTGATAGTGCAACTGTCTTCAGCACTTTCATCTCCGTTCACGGCTTTAACTGTAATGGTATATGTGACAGGAGTGAATGTTGTGCCTGCGGTACCGCTTGGACGCGGTAGTTTAAGTCTCATGGTTTCACTAATTGAACTTACTACTGTTACTTCCATTTGGCCCTCATCACCTTCTGAAGTAACAGTCCACAAAAGATTCCCTACATAATTCTCTCCAGCGGCACTAAAATTCACCCACTCGTACGGGGTTACCGTGCTAGAGGCACATGTAAGGGCCACATTAGGAATTATCTGCTCAATAGTAAAACTTCTGGTTTCATCAGATACCACACACTCTCCGTCAGCTACAACGTATGACTTATAATAGTACGTCCCAGCTGTTAAAATCTCTCCAGTTGCAGAAAAAGAGCCTTTTGCATTAAGGGCTGTTGGGGCATCTGAAGCTTGCAGTTTTTCTCCTCCACTACAGAAATCAGCTGTAAACTGGTCTGTGGTGTAATAGAATCCATAGTCTGTAATACTTGCAACAGGGCATCCTGTATATTTAAGATAGCCGAACAATTCTACATCCTTAATATTTGTTACAATGGGGTTCTTAGAGATATAAACCGTTGTTGACTCGTTTGATATTCCGTTACCTGTAAGTGTACAGGTATATGTCTTGCCATTATCATCCGTGAGTGTCAGAGTTGCAGTTTTTAAACCTGTAGTAGTAGGTTTGAATTTTACTGTAACCTGATCAGACTCAATGTCTCCGACAATTTCAAATTGATTTGCGTCTGTCCCGGTAATGGCGTCTTGTTTACTAGTTGTGATAGTTGTGGAGCCATACATTGTGTATTCGTTGGTAATAGATTCATTATCACCAACTCTTACTCTGCCGAAATTCATTGATTCTCCCTGCGCCGGAGAGAAACCAGAAACGGTAAACTGTACGGTATGATAATTTGCATTAGTGTTACTATATACCCAGTTTGAACATCCCTGATTACAACTATTATCGCAGGCCCTCATTCTAAAAAAGTAGTTTAACTTGTACAAGCCTGCTTTATATGTTGTGTTATCTGGGTTTTTCCCAATTATATCCAGTACGTTTATGTTCATACTGGTATTTTTCCACACTTGATCTGTTGAACCCTCTACTCCATTATTACCATAATATGCAGTATTGGAGACTGTTTCCACATAATAGCACAAGCTTGCCTCACAAATATCACCAGAACCATTCTTCCATGTTTTTACCCACCACTCCTTTAAGTATAGTTGGTCAATATTTCCTATGTTATCTGTATGTCCACTCGTTCTACCGCACCCACTTGAAGCACATGCCCAGTGGTTGTCAGTCCAATTAGCAGCTCCCGTAGCTAAATAATTCATCTTTATATTAGCCGTACCATTATCAAAGAAGCCATAGCCAGCCCATGCCGTAAGACTTGCCACTGTGGTAAAAAGTACAGCACATACACGCATACGCGTCTGTTTTGCCATAATATCTAAACTGTGTCTTTTCATATTTTGAATTCCTTTTATCAGTTAAACAAGTCCCTATTCGCAGACTACATTTGGTCCGTTTATAATTGAGAATGTGAAATCACGTGTGGCATCGCACGTTCCATCACTGGCTGTAACTCTCATAATGTATTTGTTCGTTTTGCCCGAGGTAGAGTCATACGGACCCTTGAATAAATATTGATGAGCCGTTTCTGTAGACTCGAATACATAGTTGTACTCTACCTCCGTATCAGAGGATTGAGGTAGATAATCATCTGCATCATAAGAATAAATCCTCCACACATAACCTACCGCACCTGTGGCATCTGACGCTGTTACTGTGGTGGCCTCCCACGGATATGAGGTGGTGGCGCTTACAGAACCAGTGCCGCTCAGTGTGAATGACTGACCACAGTAGTTCAGTGCAAGCTCATCTGAAATTACAAGGCCGTTTTCATTGACGGCGTAAGCCACTACATACACTTTCTGAGGAGCACCAGATGTTCCAGATATTCCATTGAACGCAGGGTTACTGACTGAAAAGTCAGTCCCTATGGAAGGGTTACTGCATGCAACCTCCAATATGTTTGTTTTAGAACCATCAAAATTAGTGCTAACTTGAGACTGAGTGATTCCACCTGTAGTACTATAGTAGAAACCCCAGTTTGTAACGGTTTCACACCCTCTTTCAGCCAAGTGACCGCTCAAGACGCTCTGTTCTGGTGTAGCACCCAACCAAACCTTAGGAGTGCTCCCTCCACCTCCGCCGCCACCGCCATTAGTTACAGTTACAGTACTATTATCTCCGTCAAAAGTTACAGAAATGGTAATGTCTATTGGTGTATTTACTCCATAATATATTTTGTAAATAGGACCATTAAATTTTTCGTTTGGACTGTTAAAATCATTAATACTGTAATCTCCAGAACCTTTATAGGTACACACATACCTATTCGAGTATGCTGTAGAAGCCGTGTTTGTATTATTTGTTGAAAGAAAGAAGAATTGATCTCCATCACTTCCGCCTCCTCCTGTTATAGAAATGGTACAACTGAATCCTGTAGCGCTTGATCCAGAAAATTCCACATTATTGTAAGCAGGAGTATCACTTGGTCCAGGGCTACTAAGGCCAGAGTACCACCATAATCTAAGACTAGAAGGAGGAGTCCCGTAAACATCAATCGTAAAAAATGCAAATATAGCCAACAGCCACATTACCCTGCCATATCTTCTCAAGCCTATGGCAACAAAGTTTAATATACTAAGTGTCTTTTTCATATTATTTTAATTTGGCAAGGTTATTATCAGCAATCTTCAGAGTCAGCTCCTACAGTAATCTCAACAGACCGCTCTTTAGTACAACCAGCGTCCGTAGCAGTTACGGTGACAGTGTGCGTGCCTGCAGGAGCCTTGAAATTCACAGCGGTTCCTGTCGTAGTGGTTGTTGTAGTAAGTTTGGTTGTTGTATCATACAGCGCAGCACCATCTGAGCCAGCGCTAAGTGTAATATTAGAAACACTGGTACCAGTCACCGTTACTTCAACCGGCTCATACGGTGTGATGCCAGACGTCTTTTCAGCCGATATAGCCATATCTCCCTTAACTGTCACGGTAACCGTGTTGCTCATCTCTGTCTTTGTGTTCTCACATCCATCCTCCCAAGCTATCACGCCATAAGTGGTCGTTGTCTCTGAAGGGTTTACCGTCCAAGAAAGTTCACTACCTATGCCAGATTTAGGATCTCCTGTCTCCACTCCATTTTGGAGTAATTTGTAAACATAACCGTTATCCGAGTCTGCAAGAGTTATGGTTACCTCAGCACCTTGGCATATAGATGTGTCTGGAGATTTTGAAACTGCATACTGTGTAGCGGTAGGACACGAAGGTGCCACCTTCATCTTATAGCGTTTGTTTGTGTTATCCCAAGTTACAGTTATCAGCAGATTATCATTTGCACTATAACTTGAAGTGTACTTAAAGTTTGTTTCTGCACCACTTCTATCGGAATAACTCCATGCAGGAGTCTCTCCATCTGCCACAAAAATGTATCGTCCATTAAGAATATTATTATCTTCACTACTTGTAGATGCGCTTAAAGTGAATTCACCCGATGCTCCATCACATGAAGAATTCTTTGCTGAAATAATCTTGGTAAAAACAACATTTCCCGAACCTTCTTTATCAAATGCCGTGTTATCATATCCGCCATCCCAGCAACTAGCATCACGCAAAGGGCCTTTTATGTAGATATTACTAGAAACGCTCTGTGCTGATGGGGTTATAGTTATTTGTGGATTATCACTGGCATCTTTACCATCATAGTGGAACGTGTATGTTATTCCGTTTTGAACGTACAATTTACAAATACCATCATTGCCTGATATTGTATGACTTACCCCTAAAAGCATTTTCTTACCATTACCATACCATGTGCCGTTATAGAGTTTAAATTCAACGTATCCATTTGAGGTTGCTGTATAGGTGTAATTTCCCGAACTATTAAACTCTTTCATGCCTTCCCAGCTATCCAAACCCTTAATCACATAAGGAGAATAGACTGTCTTAAAATGTACAGTTGAAGATTCAAGAGAATTAACTGATATATTGGAACTAGATGAGTTACTGTCACACCCTTTCCCCTTTACCTTTGCAGAATAATTCGTTCCAGCTACCGCACTAGCAAAAACCTGTTTCGTTGAGGTAGTAGAATAACTACCATACTCTCCACTATTTACTTTAAAGTTGTACCATGCAGACATAGAATTATCAGCCTTGGTACTGCTTGCCTGAACTTGTATTGTTGTCCCTGCTACAACTCTATATGGATCATCAGACGTTCCAGTACCACCATACGTTGTTGTATTGTATTTATCAAGAGAGACTGTGGTGAGCGGTGGAGTCTTACAATCGTGAAAGTCAACCTTGTTAGAACTGGTACTATTGACATCCCAACAACAATTTGACAAAGCGTCACTAAAATGTTGCCAGCCATCTAAAGCCTTCTTGTTCATCCCATAAGTATCTCCATCCACATAAAACCTAACCGCAGACACATTATCATGACTTGTGAAGTTATCCGTATAGTATAAATAGTCTGAACCACTTACAAGTGTCATTTCAGCAGTATTGGAGGCACTTTTATCATTACCGTAGTACATTTGACAATAAAATTTAGTGCTACTGGTTAGTCCCCACTTTGTTTTCACAACGGATGCATCAAAGTAAATACGATGAGAGGGGGTAAACCACGCCCACACACCCTGGCTTATAGTTATAAGCGTCAGCAATAATAGCAACGTACGCCAGTTATGTTTTAATAAATTTTGTAGTTTGTGTTTCATATTGTATTTGATTTTTTTGGGTTTTATGTTTGTCTTCTCAATGTTTTACATTATTCATAATCCTTTTGGTTTCATTAACTGCTATCGGGAAATATCTACATCGTTTCTCCATGTTCATTTCTGGATTCTGCAATGTTATAAAATTATTCTCTCGCTCTAATATGTGCCTCTCTAACATCTAATAAATAATTACCATTATCAGGATTACTTCCCCACTTTTTACAAACATGAACAAGAGAATATATGTATGCTCCACCCTTGCTTGTATCCACCGAGGACTCATCCTCACTTGCTGAATATAGGATGGACAAACCTTTTTCTGCCTCCATAACAGCCTTATTAAAAGTTCTACGAATGTCTGAACTACTTGTCTGGACAGAAAACGATTTTATCATCCTCTCTGTTAAAGGTCCAGAAAAATATCCTCTACATGCGTCAATAACTAAAGTCTGTCGAGGTGCTGCAGTGATTAAATTAGATAAGGCAATATCACCATCTATGACTTCAATATATTGTAAATTGTTATCTTTGAATATGCAACCATGCCCAGAAAAAACAACAAAACTGTAATCCACTCCTACAAACCCTGTCTTAATGGTATACTTCACTTCCTCAACATTTGGATTGTGCAGTGATATGATCTCATCGTCATACCATTTACCACCTGTATCACTTTTCAAATAGCTTCTTATAGCACAATTATCCGCCGTAGGTCCGCTCAACTCTCCACTTGAAGTGTCAGTACAATATATAATCAGAGCCTTCCGTTTTATATCCGTGTTTTTTATTATTTCCATGTCTTTATATCTCATGATGTTCGGATTCTAAACACAGTGATTTTAAACAAGCACTATTTTAGATATTCATCTATAAGCCTTCTGAATTTAACGTCATACCCATCAACATTTTCGTACAGCTCTGTTGGATTCTCCCAATTCTGCTTATGCATTCTAATCCAATTTTTTATATCTATATAATTCTCTATTTCCTTTTTATCATAATTAAAATGTTTACATACAGAATGAAGGTAATTGTATAAGATGTTACAGTAATTGTCATATCGTAAATACCTTTCATCTCCATTCCCTTTGGATTCATTCCATTTACTGGTAAAGTTTCTGTCTTCCATGTACGGGTATTGGAGTCCAAGTTTTATTATGGCATCTAACCGTTTAGTCAGATCATCCTTTTTATCTCTCTTCCTATATCTCCACTGTATTACCAGTGGAATAATGCATGACACAAAGGACACTACAACTGCCGATATTGATATTATTAACTCAGTATTCATTGATTTAACTTATCTTTTATGCATTTTAGGATTATCCCGTGATTACCAAAACGACCTCACCTTATTCAGTCCCGCTCGCTTTGAGATCCTTCGCTTCACTACGTTACGCTCAGACGAATTGATGAGGGCTTGTCCCGAATAATGACGGATGTGACGCGTTGCGTTCCTTTGCTGTTGCGCCCATAAGAGTCCCCGCTGAAAAAGCGAGGAGGAGCGAGAGCAGAAGCAAAGCTTGCTTTGATTATGCCGAGTCCTGACGAGCTTCACGCAAGTAAACCGTTGCGATTGGAGCTTGCGACGTCTGTCTGAGCGTTAGCGAGTTCAGGAGCAAGCGAACATTAGCAGGTTTTTCAAGGGATTAAGAGCTCGACTTGCGGCGAAACAGCAAAGGAATGCAATGCCTGTGCGTATTTGCTTTGCATCGCGGCATTATGGTATGTAATTGTATTTCAATAGTATGCGCATGGCACACATAACGCTTTTTCAGTTTTAAGGTTTGTGGTGTCGGGTACTTCCGCAAACGTTTACCAAAACAGGCGCGGCTAGTTATAATACACCACATTGCAAAGTTAGGCGGTTATGGGGTTGGTACTTCCCAAACCCAGTAGCGGATAGTTCCGCATATATGTAGCGGAAAAGACAACGAACCGCATCAGAGCATACTGAGGGGCGGAAAGCTGCGCATCGGGGTGGATTTTTTTAAACTTTTACGCCATGGGGGGGACAGGAATTCAACTCTCTGATACCTCTTCAAATAAACAGTCTATCTTAAAGTTAAATTAAACCCAAACTATAACTTTTGGTTTAATTTAGTTTATTGAAAATTAGTGAGTTATATTTGGAAAATAAGTTTTTAGTACATATCTTTGCAGGCAGAAAGGAGATAGAACTATGGCAAGACCTATTAAAGAGACACCAACGCTATATGGAGAAGATGCACGACGCTTTGCTTATGCAATAGGCATCGGCGTAGGAAAATTTGGAATTTAACATGACATTGCTTACCTTTGTAACAAAAGAATATCGTTATGACAGAAATGATAGTACAAATAGAAGATTACTCTCTCTTGTCAAAACTTAAGAAGATCATTTCTTATCTACCTGGTGTGATTAATGTCCAGATAGTCGATAAGACCGCAAAAGTCAAAAAATCGGATAAATCCTTAGATTCTGATTTGAGTGCATTGGTTGGCTCTGTTTCTATTACAGAATCCGACCTGCAGCATGATGACCGCCTAGCCTACTTGATTGGAAAATGGAACTGTCACTACATGTGTCAACCCTTACAATGGCAAATGTGGCGTATATATTGAGAAAATCCTTTGTTGGAGAATCTCTTTATGATAAACTACAAACCATAAGCAGTAAGTTTGCTATAGATTCTCTGAGCTCAGAGAACTTTAAAGATGCGTTAGATTTACGAGCCAAGGATTTTGAGGATGCGTTACAATATTTTTGCGCAAAAGAAAATAGTTGTGAAGTCATAATCACAAGGAATGCAAAGGATTTTTCATTTAGCGACATTCCTGTTATGAATGCCTCTTCGTTTTTGTCCGTCATTAATGCCTAAAAATACTAGACCCCGCCAAGCCTACTAACAGTGCTAAAATCCGCGGGGCGTTTTTTGTTCGGTTATATCTGCAGGTCTAACCGAACATTTTTAATATGTATACTGAGGGGCGGAAAGCGGAGCATCGGAGTGAGAACTGGCCGCATTTTGCTACCGGTTAATTACTCCAAACGCTGGAGGGTGTCTGCTTTGTAGTAGTTGCTGATATTAGCAAAGAAATCCACGCCAAGGATGGTGCTTATCTTGTAGAGAAGGCCGGTGTCTATGCTGTCCTTTGAGAAAATCTTATAAACATTTGTGCGGTCACAGCAGAGCTGGCGGGCAAACCAGACTACGGTTCTGCCTTGTTCTTTCAGTGTGGTCTGAATAATATGACCTATGTGCGGTTGTGTAGACATAATAAAAATACGGCCTCAAAGTTTATGACTATAAAGGTCCTTCCACAAACCTACGTAACGATAAACGATGAAGCCGTACAAGAGTACGGCATTCATTTTTTTACATCGTTACGTTGAACGTTATAAGAGGTGGAAGGTTCTTATAGTCTTGATAAAAAACAAATGCAATAAAAGCAGGCTTTCTCTGGCACTCCAGCATACACCTGCTGTATTTTCCGCAAATATACAAACTTTTTCTATATGGTTGAATAACAAAAGCGTAGCCGTAATCTCCACACTAGAGATTACGGCTAGTTTTGTTCGTAAGTTAATAATATGATCCTTCGGGGTTGCACCCCTCAGGATGACGTGCTAGTATTATTGCACAACCTTGCAGGTTCCGGCGGCGGTGCGGGCGGATATCTGCGAGTTGTACATGGCCTCACACTTGATTGACGGCAGTGTGTAGGTGCCTATGTATGACGCTGTGAGCTTGATGGTCACAGTGGTCTGCTTGCCAGAAGGCAGGTAGTCAATATAGGTGAGCACACGGTCATCACGCACATCCTGGTAAGATATAGAGCCAGAGTATGCGTCCTGCTCCTCAGAGGCGAACTTGGTGTTAAGGATTTCCCAGCCTGACGGAACAATCTGGGTGAGAGCCAGGTTGGTGACATCGAGGGCTGTGTTATTCTTAACCGTTACAGTGGCAATGAAGTTTGTGCCTTGAGCCAGTTTGGTAACATCTACAGGGCGCATATCAGCGTCAGTGTAGCTTACAGCCACGCCTATGCCGTTTGACATGGCCTGAGTGTCATCACCCTTTACAGTACCCTTGTTAATGAAGTGTACAAAGAGCTGCTGCTCGCCGTTGTTCTTTATAACTATCTCGCCAAACTTGTCTGCGTCGTATGCAAGCGCCTGGATGTAGCCCACAGTGGTGTTGAACTTCTCTGTAGAGCCGCCGTAGCTAATGCTGCCCTTGGCAGGCTCAGGCTTGCCGTACTTCTTCTGGTACTTGGCTATTGAAGCCAGCGATGTGGAGATATCCTGTGTACTGTACCAACGGTCTGACGCAAGGTTACTTGCTATCTGGTTGTAGATGGCGGTAGCCTCAGCCTGCTTGCCCAGTACGCAGAGAACCTGCAGACGCAGGGCGTTGTCACGTATGTCAGAGCCAAAGGTTGGGTTGGCGCCAGAGTAGTCACTCTTGAGCTCATCTGTGGCAGATATGAACTTCTCACACATATCCTTTCTACCCGCCGATGCGTAAGCGCCTGCCACAAGCCACTTGGAGAGCGATGTGTTAGCCTCCTCCTTGAGGCGGTTAAGGCTGCCAAGGTCTGAGTTTCCGCTGAGGCCGAGCACATAGAGGCGGTAGGCCTGAGTGTTAATCTCATTTATCTTGGTCCACTGAGAAGCGTTGTCAGAGAGTTTCCAGCCCTTGGCGGAGTTCTTCAGATACTTGAAGATATTCTGCTTGAGGCTGTACGGAATGTTGTAGCCTGCCTTCTCAGCCTCAGCTATGAAGTGGCCGGCATAGATTGTACCCCATACATTGGTGTAGCTTGAGCCTGGCCAGTAAGAGAGGCTTCCGTCAAATATCTGGTAAGAGGAGAGTTTGCCAAGAACGTATGTAACGTACTCAGCGCACTCCTTCTTCTGCTCATCAGAAAGAGATGTGATATCACCAAGGAACACCTGCGGGAATGCCTTGGATACAATCTGCTCCACGCATCCGTGAGGATAACCCAGCAGATACTCTAAACGAGATGAGAGGTTGATAGGCTTAACGCCTGACACCTCTACACGGAGAGCGTTGGTGCCGCTAAGACCAAAGGCGTCAATTGTGCCCTTCCACTCCTTGCCGGCAGGGATGGTTATATCCTGGTATTTGGTTATCTCATCAGCCACTGAACGAACCTCAAGTTCTGTCTTATAGACTGACTCGGAGTTGCCAGACTTGGCTGTGATGGTCACTGTGCCCGTGCCTGTGGCGTTGCCTGCAAGCAGAGTGAAGGTGGCCGGCATATCGCCCGCCTTAGAGAAGTTGAGAGTGGTCTCACTGCTACCCTGCACGCTGAACTTATTAGAGCAAGATATTGTAACCTTTACGCTTCCCACGTTATCCTTGGTGGCAAAGATTGTGGCTGGCACTGTAATCTGCTCGCCCTGCCCTACTATACGTGGCAGTGTGCCAAGCACCATCACAGGCTGGCGTACAAGGATGCTCTTCTCTGCGCTACCGTAGGCGTTGCCGTTACCAGCCACCACCATGGTGCGCACCTTGCCGTTATAGTTAGGCATATAGAACTTGTGGGTCTCACTGCCGCCCTTCTTCAGGTAGAACGGACCTGCGAACTTAACCACAGGGGTGAAACGGTTTATAAGAGCCTTGGCTCCGCTACCCTCAGATTCCTCATCACCACCGATGCTGAACATCTGCTCTATCTTGCCGCCGTAAGCGCCAATAACCAGGTTATAGAGGTCCCAAGTGCGAACACCGAGAGCCTCGCGGGCGTTGAAGCTGTCCCATGGGTTAGGGGTCTTGAAATGTGTAAGGTCAAGCAGACCCTCGTCCACAATGGCTATGGTATAGGCCATCTCCTTGCCGTCCTGCTCCTTAACCTTTACTGTGAACTCCTCATTTGGAAGTATCTCATCCTTGGCTGTGATTACAGGGTTCAGGTGGCTGTCCGGGTCATTTACGGTAACACCAGCCACGCCGTAGAGGCGGATAGGCATATCGTTGGCTGTCTCAGCGTAAGGCTGAACAAGGCTGATGTGGATATATGCGTTAGGACGCATCACTGATGTTACTGGCAACTCAATGGCTGTGGTTGTACCGGTGCAGTTGTAGGTCTGAGCGCTAAGCACACGGCTTGAGTTCTCTACTGTTACAAGTGCCTTTGAACCAGATACAGAAGGTATGGTAATCTTAATCTTCTCACCTACGGTGTATGTCTCCTTGTCTGGCTTGAAGCTTAGCATTGTGGCTGCATCGCCGCCGCCATACTGGGTTGGGTTACCTGGATAGTCAAAGTATGCAAGCAGGGCTGCTGAGTGGCCGGAATCCACGTCACGGGCATAGACGAGGTATGCACCCCAGTCCGCCTTCTTGCAGGTATAGTCGTATGTAGCTGTACCTGAGCCGCTGGTCACAACGGTCTCATTAACCACTGGCTTGTTATATGAGCTGGAGGCGTAGTCTGCCAGATATGAATCATCTGAACTCCACCACCAGTACCAGTCTACCTTGTAAATTCTAATGTTTATGCGCTCACCGCCTACAGGGTTGCCGTTTGGATCAACAGTAGCAAAGCTGAACTGAGCCTTTTGGTCTGTATCAAGGGCGTCACGGCCGTTTTGCGGGCTCTTGATACCTACGTAGCTCTTGTATGGTGAGTATTTCTTACGGGTCACGTCTATGCTGAACTGGCCTGAAGGCTCGTAAACCTTAGTGGTTATGGTGGCGTTAAGCATACCAGGAGCGCTGCTGCCGCCGTCAAGAGTAAAGTTAAGGTTGGCATCGCCGTTTTCATTGGTAATGCCTGTATAGAGCTTGCTCTCCTCACTCTGGAAGCCGCCGTTCATATTGGTGAACACATAGCCTTTGTATGCGCTGAATGATGTGGATGTGTTTGTGAATGTGGCCTGCATATCATACCTGAGGTTGCGGGCCTGTGCGCCGTTAAGCCACTCTGTGTGGAGCTTGCCGGTTATTGGCTTGCCCTTCTGCAGCACCTTGTCACCAAAGTCAGGCTGAACTTTCAGGCGGTTCGGCATCACTGTCTCTATGCGCAGGAACTTGGTGAATGTGGCACCACCCACGGTGATGTCAGCAGTGTACATTCCTGTAGGAGCGTCAGCAGCCACTGGGATGTTGAAGGCGTAGAGTCCGAGTGTGCCCTTTGACTGCACACGGCGAGCCACCTTCTGACCTAGAGGGTTGGTGAGCTCAAATGTTACTGGGTGCTCCTTAGGCAGAGCCTCTGAGCGGTCACCCAGCATGAAACCAATGTGCAGGGTGTCACCTGGACGCCATACACCGCGGTCTCCGTATATGAATCCGCCAAGGCCTGACTGCAGGTGCTTGCCTGATGTGTCAAAGCTTGACATTGAGAGGCTGTTGCCGTCATCTATTCTCAGATAAGATGTATCGCCGTCTTTAACTGCCACAAGGTAGTATGGACGGCCGTTTGTATATGAGAGGCAGGCGTAGCCTTCACTGTCTGTAGTACCCTCTGCTGTGAGGTAGTGCTGGTAGTTGTAAACCTTAACGTTTACTCCTCCCTCCACCTTGGCGCTGTTCAGGTTGCTTGTCCAGATGTTTATCTTGCCGTCTGCACCGCACTTGGCTACCACGCCTATGTTGGTGGCCATTACATTCTTGGAAGCCTTGAGGTCATCATAGTATGCTGTCTTGCAAGGGTCATCATTATCCCACCAGCTGTAGCCGTCACCGTTACTGAAGTAGTAGTAGTAACCGCTGCCCTCAAGTGAGCGTTTCTCCTCTGCAAACTTCTGTGCAAAGTAGGCCTTTACATCCTCCTTTGACGCTGTGAGGCCCTCACTGCATGGATAGAGGCTCAGCTTGGAGTAGCCACTAAGCTCTATGTGGTAGAGGCTGCCTGGGTTGGCGTTGAAAAGGTTGTTCAGGTTGATTGAGAATATGTGAGGCTCTGTGAGGTCTATAGTAGGATCCTCATCAAGGAATATCACCTCCTGGTTTACAAGGCGTCCTACACGGCGCATCTCTGAGTCTTCATCGATGTTTGATGCCTGCAGGAACTGGGCCATGTTACGCTGTGGAACTTCAACCACGCGCACCACTACGCCACGCATGTAGGCGCTCTTGAACTGCACCGTGAGGTTTGATGAGAGCGGAAGTATTGCGCCCTGCGATACAAAGCCTATGTATGGTTTGGAATCACCGCCCAGTGTGCGCTGGAAGGCTGAGTTCTCTGTGAGGGTGAGCCCTTTTGAGCTCTTTATACCCTTGTTTACAAAGATGTTAACCTGCCCGCTCAATTTCTCATCATAGTAGAGTTTGAGGCAGTTCTTCTCTATCTGGACACGCTCATTTGTGTTACCGTCTATGTAGGCAAGGCCCTTGATGTCCTGCTCCATATCCAGATTCTTGGTGAAGTATATGTAGACGCAGCGCTCTGAGCCGCCCTTTACATTTACGTCATACACGCCAAAGCGGGTCTTATCAGGAATCATACATGTACCCTCTGAAGGATAGTCTCCGCTATTCTTGAGGCTGAACTTGAGCTGACGGTCTGAGTTGCCTGCCTCAATGCCGCTGAGAAGCGCCGTGTGGATGCGGCCGGTGGCATCGTGGCTCCACTGGGCGTTAACCCTCTCAGAGAATGACACAAGTGACTCTGCGTCTGAGGCGTTCTCACTGTCAGCCGTTACAAGGGTGAATGGAACGTCATATTTGGAATCATCATCAGAATTTATACCAAGTGCGCCAAAACTGCCGTGGCAGAGCAGCGGAAGCGTGCGTACAGTGAACTCAAAGGTTGACAGCTTGGAGTCAACACCCTCAATGATGTTATCCATGTCAAGCTTTACGGTGTACTCAGTGTCACGCTTGAAACTCTCCTTTGGCTGAATGGTCACAATGTAGTTGTCTGTAACTGCATAGTTGACATCGGCGGAAGGACTCAGCTTAATGTTCTTTGAAAGGAACTCCTGAGTCTGCTTCTCTGCCGGCAACTCCTCTGTGAATGAGATTGACACGGCTGCGTAACGCGATATCACTCCTGATGTATATGCCTGTATGTTAGGGTGATACTTGGGAGAGTCACCGCTACTACACGATGTCAGCATAAACACCGCTGCTAAAATAAATAGCGCAAAATGTCTGATTCTGTCCATAATTGTATTACTTTTGTTGTATGTTTCTGATTATATTCTTACAAAAGTAGGTATAAAATTTGAAAAGAAGGTTTAAAATAGTGAAATTATTGCTCTCTGTACTAATTATTTTAACAGTATGGGTGATAATTATGGCCATAACCACTCCGCACGGGGTGTTCCGCTCTGTGTACAGCACCCTTCTCTACTCTTCTAACGGCACTCTGATGAACGCTCACATAGCCTCTGACGGGCAGTGGCGCTTCCCGCCCTGTGACACTGTGCCTGAGAAGTTCCGCAAGGCTATTGTGAACTATGAGGACCGCTGGTTCTACTGGCACCCTGGGGTGAACCCTGTGTCAATGGTGAAGGCGGCTGTGCTGAACTTTAAGAGGGGGCGGATTGTGAGCGGAGGCAGCACGCTCACCATGCAGGTGAGCCGTATCTCATCTGAGAGCCGCGAGCGCACCTACTGGCGTAAGTTTGTGGAGCTTAACCGCGCCCTTTACATTGAGCTGCGATATTCAAAAGATGAGATACTGGCCATGTACGCCTCCCACGCCCCGTTCGGCGGCAATGTGGTGGGCATAGAGGCTGCAAGCTGGCGGTACTTCTCCTGCCCCGCCTCCCACCTCACATGGGCGCAGGCGGCTATGCTGGCCGTGCTGCCAAACTCTCCGTCACTGGTGCACATATCCCGCAACAGGGAGCTGTTGCTCAAAAAACGCAACGCCCTGCTCGCCACACTGCATGAGCGCGGCGTAATATCTGACGATGACTACTCACTGGCTGTGGAGGAGCCTATTCCTGCCGCACCTGAGAACCTTCCCCAGGCCGCTCCGCATCTGGCCTCCACCCTGCTCAAGACGCATCGTGGAGAAGCCATCCACACCCATATAGACCTGCAACTGCAGAACGCCCTGCAAAGCATGGCTGACCAGTACGCCCGTGAGTACACACTGCGCAACCAGCTGCATAACATTGCCATACTGGTGCAGGAGGTTGGGAGTGGGAACATAATAGCCTACGTGGGCAATGCCTCATTCAAGGCCGACGAGCGTTTCTGCAACAGCGTGGATATCATAACATCGCCGCGTAGCACGGGCAGCATACTCAAGCCGGTGCTCTACGCCGCCATGCTCTCAGACGGCATGATACTGCCACACACCCTTATCCCAGACGTACCGCTCTACCTCAAGGGCTTCAATCCGCAGAACTACAACAAGGGCTACAGCGGAGTGGTTCCTGCCGACGAGGCCATTATCCGCTCCCTGAACGTACCGCTTGTACGCATGCTGCGTGACTACGGCATAGACCGTTTCCTCAAGCTGCTCCGCTCCCTCGGCATCACCACCATGAACCGCGATGCTGACCACTACGGCGCCTCCCTCATCCTCGGTGGCGCGGAAGCCACGCTCCAGGAGATTTGTGGGATGTATGCACTTCTTGCCCGTCATGCTGAGCGGAGCGAAGCATCTCATAATCATCATGAGATTCTTCGGCTAAAGCCTCAGAATGACGGGGACTGTCAATTGTCAACTGTCAATTGTCAACTAAACCAAAGTTCACTTTGGTTTATGTTCGAGGCAATGAGCAGGTTAAACCGCCCTGAGGAGGAGGCAGACTGGCAGCAGTTTGAATCCATGAAAAAGATAGCCTGGAAGACCGGAACAAGCTTCGGCGGCAAAGACGCGTGGGCCATAGGCGTGAACCCGCAGTACGTGGTGGGTGTATGGGTAGGCAACGCCACCGGCGAGGGCCGCTCAGGCATGACAGGCGTGGGCTACGCCGCCCCAGTGATGCTACGAGCATTCTCACATCTACGCACATCATCATGGTTTGAACCCCCGTATGACGACATGGCGGAAGAAGCAGTATGCCGCGCATCGGGTCATAGAGCGTCAGAATACTGCACAGAGGTGGACACAGTGCCCATTCCGCACAGCGGCGTCAGGAGCGACATCTGCCCATACCACAAGTTAGTACACCTGAACAAAGAACGCACCTACAGAGTGAACAGTTCATGCTACAGCCTCTCAGAGATGATAAACGAGCCTTGGTTTGTGCTGCCGCCTGTGCAGGAGTACTACTATAAGCTGAGCCACATAAACTACCGTCAGCTTCCCCCCATGATGCCAGGCTGCGATGGTGCAGACATACGTCCGCTTGACATTATCTACCCCAACCACGGGGCCATACTCTATATGCCTGTTGATTTTGAGGGAAAGAAGCAGAGCATAGTTTGCGAGGCCACCCATCATAACCCCGATGCCGTCATCTACTGGCATCTTGACAACGAGTACCTCGGCTCCACCCAGTACATGCACAGCATGGCTATCCAGCCCGCTCCCGGCCTCCACACACTCACGATAGTGGATGATGCGGGGAATAGGAAGTCCATACAATTGACGGTGAATCGGTGAACTGGTGAATCGGTGAACCGATTAACCATTTATTCTTTCTCTGGTACTTGGAATTCCGAGGGTCCCACGATACTTCGCTACGGTGCGACGTGCCACGTTGTAGCCTTGCTTGTTAAGTGTGGCGGCGATGGCATCGTCCGTGAGAGGAGAACTCTTATCCTCACCCTCCACAAGAGATTTTATGGTCTCCATAATCATCTTGTTAGAGACAGTCTCGCCGCTCTGGGTGGTGATACCCTCAGAGAAGAAGTGTTTAAGACGGAACGTGTACTGATGGTCCACATCAATATACTTGCTGTTTGCCACACGTGACACGGTGGATATGTCACAATCCGCCATCTCAGCCACCTGTTTCATGGTGAGCGGCTGCAACAGAGAATCATCACATCCGCCCTGGAAGAAGGCTCTCTGAACCTTTATGATGGCAGTCATGACCTTGGAGAGGGTGGCGTTGCGCTGGGCTATAGCGTCTATGAACTGCTGGGCGCTCTCAATGCGGTCACGCAGAAACACCTCTGAGCCCTCACGGTCCTTATGCCCCTCCTTCTTGAGTTTCTCCACCTGCTCCAGCATCTTGGTGTACTCCCTGCTCACAGAGAGCGCCGGTATACGGCCGCTGCTCACTGTAAGATGGTCAGACTGGGAGTCATAGTAGAAGTCAGGGGTTATGCTGTCATAGCCTCTGAGATATTTGACATCTGTGTAGATATGGCACGGATGTGGGTTAAGCCCCTGTATGAACTCTATGGCGGCGTCGAGCTCATCCTTGGTTATGCGCTCAAATACGCCCTCCTTGGTGCGCTCCACCTCTACACGCCTTAGTATGCGGTCATACTTCTTGGCCGTGAAGTCATCAAAAAACTCGTCAAGTATGGCCACGGCGATGCGGCAGATGAAGTCCTTGCTGAAATCTCCGCTCATACGGCGCTCCGCCTGAAGGCGCAGGCACTCATTAACTGAGCGGGCGCACACACCAGCAGGGTCAAGGCTCTGCACAAGCAGCACTGCCTCAAGCAGTTCTGAGGTGGTGACATCGAGGCCTTGGTAGATGTTAAGGTCATCAGTGAGTTTCTGGATGTCATCCTGCAGGTAGCCGTCATCATCAAGGCTGCCTATTATATAGTGGCATATTCGCTTGCTCTCTTCTGACGCCGATATGGCGTCTATCTGGCTGTCAAGGTAGCCTGTAAGACTCTCATTATCAGCGTATGCGGAGTTGTAGTCCTCAGGGATGGCAAAACCTTCACCTGAAGATACGGCGTCATCATAATCGTCCACATCGTAGTCCGTACTCTGACCGTAATCATCCATGCTATCATCAGAGTAGTCTGAATCCTCAGCATCGGGGGTGTCAGAATCCATGCTTTCTGAGTGCGGCTCAGCCTCCTCAAGAGCTGGGTTTGACTCTATCTCCTTCTTCACCTTGTCCTCAAGCTCCACTATGGAGCCCTCTATGAGACTGGCCACCAAAAGCTGCTGCTGGCTCAGCCTGAGCTGCTGTTTCTGGCCTATCTGCTGCGATATTTGCTGTTTAACTGCCATATTTCCTACAAAATTAGTTAAAAATAACTAACTTTGTAGCACTCAAATGAAAAATCATGAAAAATCCTGTTTTAAAACTCCTTTGGCTTGTTTATATTATATGTGTGTGGTATCCGCTTGGCATCATAGCCACCATACTGTGCGCTGTTACAACTTGGGTTGGCTGCACATTAGGCAGTGACAGAGTCTGGGGGTTCTACCCTGGCATGATTTGGTCAAGGTTCATGTGCATTCTTGCCTGGTGCAGGGTTTCTGTGAAAGGTCTGGAGAATATACGCAAGGGGCAGTCATACGTGTTTGCCTCTAACCATACCAGCATCTATGATGTTTTCCTTATCTATGGTTACATCGGGGTGCCGTTTAAGTGGATTATGAAGAAGGAGATTGAGACATGGCCGTTCATTGGCTGGGCTTGCAAGGCCGCCGGCTTCCTCTTCATCAACCGCCAGAAGGGGCGCGAGGCGTTTAACACTCTGCAGGCCGCCAAGGGTGTGTTCACAGGTGGAGTGAGCCTTGTGGTGTTCCCTGAGGGCACCCGTACCCGTGACGGCGAGATAGCCAAGTTCAAGCGTGGCGCCTTTGAGATTGCCAAGGCTGTGGAGCTGCCTATTATCCCGATGCGTATTGACGGCGGCTTCCAAGTTATGCCGCATGACAAGTTCTACCCTATCCCTGGCCGTCTGCACCTCACCATTCTGCCTGAGGTGGAGTTCCACCCAGTAGACCACGATGATGAGATTGTGCAGATTGAGAAAATCAGAGAGTTAATTGTTAACAGCTGAGAGTTGAGGATTGACGTCACTCTGAACGAAGTGAAGAGTCTCATAAAGTTTTTGAGAGACTTCATTAAGCAGTGCTTCACTCTGCATGACGTACGTATATTGTTTCTTCTCCTACTAATTCTCAACTTTATTCACACTCCGTGTTCATCAACACGTCAGATCTCAACTCTCAACTCCTACGCAGAGAACCCCTACGTAACCACAGTCTCCCTCCTGCAGGCGGGTGAGACGGAGCAGGCCACTCTGATGCTGGAGAAGCAGGTTAAGAAGAGTAAGAAAGAGAGCCAGTGGTACAAGATGCTCGACGACACCTACAAGAGCTATGACCTTGTGGATAAGCGTATCACACTGCTGGAGAAGGCGTTAGACGTAAAAGGCGTGGAAGAGCCCGAGACTCTGAGGTACCGCCTTGCCTTGGCGCTGTTTGACGCGGAACGCTTTGATGAGAGCATCGCGCAGCTGCAGAAGTTAAAACAGACCTCTCTTGTTAAACGCACAATAGCAAAATGCCAGGAGGCAAAACTGCTTAAGGAGGATGCCCTTGACATTGAAATCACTCCTATGAGTGACAGCATCAACACCCCCTATGACAATATCTGGCCTTTTATTGACAACGATAAAAAACATTTCTACACAACTGTGGTCATGGGCAAAAGCAGTGTCATGGCTAAATCTCTTGACATTCAGGAGGATATTTTCTATAGTGTTCTATCTGCAGACGGCAGGTGGCTGCCAGTGACGCCTATTCAGGGAGAGCTGCGCAGCAGTGAGAACGAGGGTGCGTGCTGCATATCGGCCGACGGCAGGTACCTCTTCTTTGCGGCTTGTAACCGCCGAGGCGGCGGGGGCGGCTGTGAACTGTACTACGCCACAAACAAGAACGGCAAGTGGAGCCGCCCTGTGCTCTGCCCCGTCCCGCTCAACTCCCTCCGCTGGCAGAGCACCCCAAGCCTCAGCGCAGATGGCAAAACCCTCTATTACAGTGCTATAGGCAATAATCCAGACGGATCACCTAAGGGAGATAAAGATATCTATCGCTGCAGCGTAATCTATAACAAGGACGGCTCTCTCAGCTTCACCAAAGTGGAGGTATTAGGGCCGGAAATTAACACTCCAAATGATGAGATTTCACCATTCATTAGCCCCTACGGAGATATACTCTACTTCTCTTCTGACGGTCACGGCGGCATGGGCGGACTTGACGTATGCTATAGCCGCCTTGACTCCACTGGAATTTGGGGCAAGGCAGAGAACATAGGATACCCAATTAACACCCACCGTGATGAGTTTGGTTTTGTGGTTGACGCCACTGGTGACATGGGCTATATGTCATGTAACGGCCTCTCAGGCGGCGAGTTCTGGCAGAACAAACGCATCGTGAGCATTACGCTGCCTTCAGAACATCGGGCTGGTTCAGGCTTTGAGCAGAAAGGGGAGGCATTCACACTTGAGAACATCTATTTTGACATAGATAAGAGCACGCTGCGTCCTGAATCATTCCCTTATCTTGACTCCTTTACCCAGTTCCTCACGGTTCACCCCAAATACAGAGTCCACATAACCGGCCACACAGACAGCACTGGCACAGAGGAGCATAACCTCCAGCTCTCTAAGGAGCGTGCCGCAAGCGTTGCCTCCTACCTGACTGAGCATGGCATCTCCTCTGACCGCATCACCACCGAAGGTCTCGGAGCCTCACAGCCAGTCTCACACACAGACAACTCCCTGAACCGCAGAATTGAGATCCATCTATTAATGGAAAATTAAGTTCTCCATTTTATTCAACTTTTATATATATCCTAATCACTTCCCAATTTTCTTTTAAGTCTGGAAGCTTAGCAAGCTCATCAAGACTCTCTATCCTGCCTGATTTGAGACTGTTGCGATACTCCACAATGGCTTTTGCTTCAAAGAATGAGATGTAGGGATGGCGTTTCAGCTCCGCAATGCCGAGCTCATTGATGTTAAGTTTTTGGATTTTTGAGGCATCAACAGTGACGTGGGGTGACACCTGCTTATATAGGGAGTCTGTGAAGCCGTAAACCTCCATAAGCTGCTCCTTGGCATAGTAGCCGCCAAGCTTCTCTCTGTACTTTACAATGCGACGTGCAAACCCAGGGCCTATGCCTCTTAGCTCCTGCAGTTGGAGCGTATCGGCGGAGTTAAGCTCCACCATAACATCTTTCTCAGTGCGTTTGGTGTAAGGCTTGTATTTTGGTGAATCACCAACAATAAACACTCTCACCCCAAACAGCAAGAAAATAACCACTAGCAGCGCCGTCACTCCGCGACGCTCATCTTTTGTGAAATAGAAATAGTCTTTTAGTGCCATAACTACACATAATTAGTTACGGCAAGACCAAGAAATAAGGGAAGTTCAGGAACCTATTACGAGAAGAACTGTGATGCAAACACACCTCCAACCGTAACTGGCACTATATAGCGTAAAAAGAATATATATACACTTAGTAACTTATACTGCTTGGGCGACTCCACCTTCAGTTGGCTGGCCACCACTTTGCGGTCAAGTCTCCATCCCACAAAAACAGAGATGAGTACACCGCCCACAGGCAGCAGGATATTTGAAGCAAGATAGTCCATCAGCTCAAATATGGTCATGTCAAAAAGAGTGACATCTTTTAACGGCCCAAAAGACAGCGACGTAACTGAACCAATCACAACAAAGATTGCTCCTATGATAATTGACGATGTCAGTCTTTTCAGGTTAAATGTCTCAGATGCGTATGCAACCACCACTTCCGTAATGGATAGGAATGAGGTGAGGGCTGCAATAAAGAGCAGCAGGTAGAACATCACAGACCACAGCCAGCCTATTTTCATCTGTGTAAACACGCTTGGAAGCACTTTGAATACAAGTCCAGGCCCCTGCTCAGGCTCGGCTCCAAAAGTGAACACGGCTGGGAATATTATCAAACTTGAAACCACAGCCACTAAGAGGTCTATCACGGCTATCTGAGTGGCGGTTTTGGTAATGTTAATGTTATCATCAAAATAAGATGAGTAAGTTATAAGGGCGCCCATTCCTATACTGAGCGAGAAGAACGCCTGACCTGCCGCATCAAGGAATGTGAAGAGAGTGACATTGCTTTTGCTTGGTACAAACATAAACTTAAGCCCGTCTAAAGCACCTGGCATAAGACATGAGTTCACTGCAAGGATTATAAGAGTGACAAAGAGCATAGGCAGCAGCACCTTGGATACATTCTCTATACCTTTCTGTACTCCCATGACAAGTATGCCGCAAGTTATAATCACAACAACAATCAACAAGATTATAGGCAGCCATGTATCAGCCGCAAATGCACTGAACATCTGTGCGTAACTATCCATAGTACCACCAAGAAGAGAGCCTGTAACTGACTTATATAGGTAGTAGAGGGTCCAACCTGTAACCACACAGTAGTAGCAGTCTATTATAAAGCCTGTAAACACACCTAAATAGCCCACTCCCGTCCAAGATGTCTTAGGGGCAAGCGATTCAAAAGCCCCCACGGCATTACGGTGTGTATGGCGTCCTATGATAAACTCCGCCATCATGGCAGGGACACCCATAAAGAACACACATATCACATACATCAAAAGGAAAGCGTCACCACCATTATCGGCCATCTGATAAGGGAAACGCCAAATGTTACCTAAGCCTACCGCAGAACCCACGGTGGCCATAAGAACACCAAACTTGGATGCGAATGAACCTCTTGATGCCATAGTTCTTACTTAATAAGACTGGCTTTCAGGCCCTTGATTACTGAATTAGTGAAACCGTAGGCCTCCATCTCATTAAGACCCTTAATAGTTATACCGCCAGGGGTTGTAACCTTGTCAATCTCCTCCTCTGGATGAGAATCATTAGTATCTATAAGGTCAATGGCGCCACGCAGAGTCTGAGTAACCACCTGCTTTGCCACCTGTGGGTATATGCCCATCTCCACAGCGCCCTCAACTGCCGCTCTTATGTAACGGAATGCGTATGCTATACCGCAGCTTGAGAGTGACATAAAGGCGTTAAGGTCCTTCTCCTGTACAAAGAACACTTTGCCTGTCTCATTGAAAATATCGGCGATGAGAGCTTTCTGCTCCTCTGAAACATTATTGAAAGGTGCTATTGTGAGCACACTCTGCAGCACATCGATGGCTGTGTTAGGTATCATTCTGAACATCGGTGGAAGTGAGGCCTCCTCATAAAGGTATGAGCAGAGTTTCTCAAAAGGCACGCCAGCCACAATGGATATGAATATCTGCTTGTTGTAGTCCATGGAGTCCTTTATCTCCTCTATAACGCTCTCCGCAAGCCAAGGCTTTACGGCAAGAAGCACTATATCGGCGCCTTTTACGTTCTCCTGGTTAGATGTTGTAACCTTGATGTTGTTGTTGAAGTTCTGGAGGTTTCTGAGTGTGTTCTCATTGATGTCACTTACCCTCACCTCTGAGATGATGCTGTTCTGTGTGAGCGCGCGGGCTATGGCTCCTCCCATATTGCCGCCGCCTATAATTGCAATTTTTGTCATATCGTTGATATATAAATCCTTGCAAAAGTAGTAAATAATACTCAAATATTGGCATAATTTGGGTATTTTTCTTATATTTGCGTCTTGTACAATCTCCGTGCACTTTTAAATAGGAACAAATGACAGCCGTTGACATTATTTCAGCCGTCCTTACCCTGCTTGCGGGTGTGGGTATCTTTCTGGTAGCGTGCCAGATGATGAGTTCAAACCTTGAATCAGCAAGTTCTAAAAGACTTAAAGTCATGTTCAAAAAGGCGTCCAAGAGCAAACTTCTTGGAGTGGGCATAGGCGCACTTGGAACAGCCGCCATTCAGAGTTCAGGCGCCACCACCGTGATGACCATAGGTTTTGTGAACGCCGGAATAATTTCACTGGCCCAGGCTGCCACCATCATCTACGGTGCCAACATTGGTACCACCATAACAGCACAGATTGTGGCGCTTGGTATGCTTGGTTCTGACTTTATCTCAACCACCATAATATTCTCCGCCTTTGCAGGCCTTGGCGCCTTTATGGCACTGTTTGCCAAAAAAGATAACATAAAGACCATAGGTGGCATCATAACCGGCTTTGGTATGCTGTTTGTGGGTCTGGAGCTTATGAGTGACTCCATGAATGTGTTTGCTGAGTCAGAGGGTGTGAAGATGTTCTTATCGGGGATAGAGAACCCTCTCCTGCTTGTTATAATAGGTGCTGTTTTCACAGCTATCATCCAGAGCTCCTCTGTTATGACATCAATTGCGTTGGCCTTGGTTTTCACTGGTCTTATAAGCCTTGACCAAGGTATCTACATCACTATGGGTTCTAACATTGGCTCTTGCGTGGTGGCTTTGATGGCAGGCTCCACTGGAAGCGTCAACGCCAGACGCACCGCCTACATCCACCTGCTCTTTAACTGCGCCGGTGTGCTAATGTTCCTTATTGTGGGTGCGCTTATGCAGGTAATTGGCGGAATTGGGTTTGGCGCATTATTTGAAAAATTGTTCCCTGGAGGGCATCAGATGCAGCTTGCCATGTTCCACACGGTGTTCAACTGCGCCACTGTATGTATCATGCTGCCGCTCACTAATGTTCTGGTATCAACGGTGTGCCGCATAGCCCCTGACAAAGCGGTCAAGGCTGACAATAACGAACCTCGTACATACTACATAGATGACAACCTGCTCTCCACTCCACCTATCGCCGTGGAGCAGACTAAAAAGGAGATTCTGAACATGGCCAGAATAGCCAATGATAACTTTAACCGCTCTATAAAGGTTATCAGTTCTCTTGACTTCAGCGACATAGATAAGTTCCGCAGTCAGGAGAAGGAGCTGAACTTCCTGAACCGCACGCTTGTGGATTACGTGGTGCGCCTCTCTGAACGTAGCGGACTCAACGAGCATGACCACGTGTTCCTATCTTCAACTTTCCGCGTAGTGCGTGACATTGAGCGTATTGGTGACTATGCTGAGAACATTATTGAGTACGCTACATCGCTAAGCGGCACTGGTGAGAAGTTCTCAGATGACGCTCTTAAGGAGATCACCTACCTGAGCGGACTTATTAACGCCCTTTATGAGAAGGTTGACAAGGCCTACCACAAGGAGGATATCGAGGCTCTTAATGAGGCTGAGACCATTGAGGATGAGGTGGATGTATTTACTAAGAAGATGGAGGAGATGCATATCAAGCGCCTATCCGAGGGTCTGTGCACATCTTCCGTGGGCGCCCAGTACCTCTCACTTTCTTCAAATGCCGAGCGTATTGCTGACCACTGGCTTAACGTGGGTAAGTCAATTAAACCGCTGCTGGCGTTAAATTAGTTCCGCACAGGGCATGGGCGTAAAACTTGACAAAATATCACTGCTTACTATTATAAAAGTGGTTATAATGGTGGGGGCTTACGGCTACTTAGCCTACATGCTAGTTACCTTTGACCACTATGGTGAGCTGCGGGACCGTTTTTGTGGGATGTCTGGGACGCAGGCTACACTCTTTATTGCTGTTCTGCTGCTTATGCCGGTGAACTGGGGGCTTGAGGCGCTCAAGTGGCGCACCCTTGTCAGACAGCTGCAGCCCTTCACCCTTGCTCAGGCCTACCGCTCTGTGCTCATGGGTCTGGCATCGGGGTTCTTCACCCCTAACCGCATACTTGACCCTGTGGGGCGTGTGCTTATGCTTGAAGATGAGAACAAGGCCAAGGGCGTGCTCTACTCTTTGGTGCAAACTTTGGCGCAGTCTTTTGCCGGCTGCGTGTTCCTTGCTGTGGCGCTTATGCTGCTCCCCTCCGCTAACATTCTCCCCGCCGATGTCCCCCTCAGCACTCTTAACTGGGTGGCAGGAGTGTTTATAACGGTGATTACCCTGCTCTACTTCACTATGCCTCTGTGGGCGCCTAAAGTGAGGTACAAACGCTCAGAGAAGATTGACAATGTGCTGCGTGCCATGGCTGAGATAACCTACCCCGTACTTATCAAAGTGAGCCTCACATCCATAGCCCGATACGCCGTCTACAGTCTCCAGTACTTCCTTATGCTACGCTTCATGGCGGTGGACATCACCTCATTTCAGGCGCTAATCCTTATACCAATAAACTACTTCCTGATATCGGTGACCCCGTCAGTCTCCTTCTCTGAACTTGGCATCAGAGGGGCGTTTGCCATGCTCCTGCTCGGAGCCGTAACCACAAACACCGTTGGTGCCGCCATGGCAGCCGTAACCGTCTGGGCGGTGAACTACATTATCCCCGTCATCACCGGCTCCACCCTTGTGGCGGCGGAGTAATATTAGATTGTGCTATATTCCCAATCCTGCCTCAAAGTCTGATTCTACGGCTTTTGTCTGCTGAATACGTGAGTTTGGTGCGATATTGTGTGTCACCCAGATGTTGCCTCCAATCACAGAATGGTGTCCTATTGTGATACGACCTGCACCTATACCTTCTTCTTGGTGCGACATGACCCTATT
>ONBO01000038.1 GCA_900316125.1 uncultured Bacteroidales bacterium
CTACACTGACAAAGATGGCTATACTCGTATCCTTGAAATGGGTAAGATGAAATGGTATAACTACGCCATAAAATACTATCCTCCGTACAGGGATGAATAGCTACTTAAAATGTAAAAATCTCCTGAGCGTAATGAAATATCAGAAAAGTTCGGAGTAAAACCGCTAAAAAGTTCGGAGTGAAACCGCCAAAAAGTTCGGAATGAATTTGCTAAAAAGTTCGGAATTCATTATTTTTGGAAATGCTATCACTTGGGTGCTTAAGGGATTAATTATGCGTAACGCTTTTTAATCAGTCCCGCTGTTATGATGGGTTTGTAATCAATATCCAAGCTGGCGGGTGACGTCTGCTACGGCTTCAATTATTTCCATACATCTCTGCTTAGGGATTCGGATTGATTCTCCAGCGGCAACCATATCTGAAGTGATAGGGTTGCCGTTGCCCATTACAGATGTGGCGTGCTCACCATGGTAACCCTCTTCACAAAGTGTCAGGTCGTATGCGGGCGCTAGATGCCATTTCCCGTCTTTGTATATGAATGAGAAGTTTTTGGCGTGGTCATCTTTGTTTTTGGCTAATACATTGAAAACCATTCTCCTGTACATTTCTTCTACATCTGCTGGGTTTTGTGTTAAAAATCCGGTTAAGTGTAGAAGGTTCTTGTAATCAAGGGTAGGTTGTTGTATGCTTGTATTTAAAAGTGCAGCGGCCGTTGCCACGTGTATGCGCTCGCCATTTTCAATGTCAAAGCGTTTTGATGCAAAGTATTTTCCGTTTATTAACTTAAAGTCAGGTACCTGTATTCCACATCGGCGTGCCATTTCATTGTAATGGTATTCCATTTTCCCCATGTCATGCGGGTCGTATGTGTGGCGGAACTTTACAATCCAGTGCCCTTCATTGTCAGAGAAAACCACTTTAGGTCTGCATCCGCCTGAGTTGCCGCTTTTAAAGTACAGTAGGTCTGCATCGGAGTCAGATTTTTCTGACAGAATATCCAAAGCTTTTTGTTGTATTTCATCAAAATCAGTTTGTTCAGTGCTGCTAATGTTGAGTTTTGAAACTGGTTCATAACACAATGCACCCATGCCTGAATTACCAATAAAGGATAGTCTCTGTAGTACGGTTAGATTTGTGTCATTGATGCCTTGACGTTTAAGCATTCTGTTTAGCAGATATCGGCCATATCCGTCCGGCATACTGTCTTCAAATATTCCAAAATTTCCCCAGAATGGTGTTTGGGGCGCAATGAATAATTCATTTTTGAGCGGCAACTGGATAGGGGAGAAGGAGAATCCGCTAGCAAGCCACTCCTTTGAATACTGGAATGCACATTGTCCGCCTGGGGTAAGTGTCAGTTCTCCTACAATCTTACCATGGAACAACACATTTATTGCATCTATTTGTTTCATTTGCTCCCTCTTTTGCGGTTTTTGTTGCGGTTTATTTCCTTCAGTTCTTCCATTGTGCTGAATAGTGGCTCAGATAGTATTGATTTAACTTTTTCTGTGTAGCCGAGCGATGCGGCAATGGATATGAACGCTTGGAGTGATATGGTTGATTTCTGTTCAAATTTTGCTATAGTAGGGGCTGGTACGCCACTTATTGCAGATAGTGCGTTCCTTGTAAGGCCTTTTTCCAGCCTGCGTTTTTTCAGGTCACATGCAAGTGCTACTGCTACGTCCTTGGGTGAATCTGGATTGTATTCGTATAACAAAGGCATATAATAGTATCTCTTATATATGATTTTGGCTTATAATTGATACAATAATATCTCTCTTGCAAAGATACAACTATTTCCTTACATTCCCAATTTTTAGCAAAAGAATGGGGCGGATGTGACTTACTCCCCAACAATTTGTAAATAAAATGTAACAATAATCTTAAAATTTTTGAGTCTTTTTAAGATTTAACATTCGTATTTGTTAACGAATGTTAAACGAACGTACATTTAGGGCTTGTAAAAAAACAAGCAGTTGCGCCCGACACAAACTAAGGGTAGTATGTTATGAAAAAGAGATCAATTTTAATTTTGTTTGTTACATCTGCCTTGCTCATGCTTTCAAGCTGTTCAAAAGATGAACCTGTAACGCCTAGGAATAGTGTTAATGACATTGCCGCCAGTGCTAATGCGCCAGTCAGTGCTAATGCTCCAGCCAGTGCTAATGGCACAGTAAAAGATATTTGCGGTAACACCTACAACTATGTGAAGATAGGCAGTCAGTATTGGATGGTGGAAAATATGCGTTGCAATAAGTATGACACTAAGAGTGAGCTTGCTGGATATAAGCTGCCAACATACGTAACAGCTGAATTCACTCCGTATTACGCCGATGCCACCAACAAAAAACTTTGGAGTACGTCAAGTTGTATATCGACCCTTCCTGATGACCAAGTTAAAAAGTTAGGATACCTCTACAGCTGGGGTGCCGCAGTTGGAGTTGGATATGCTAATGAGATTGTTAATCCGTACTATGAAATGGGGGATAGAAGGCAGGGAATTTGTCCTAATGGATGGCATTTGCCTTCTGATGATGAGTGGAAAGCACTGTTGACTGAGATTGAAAAGCCTCAGGGCAAGGAAGCGTTTTCAGAATTGCCAGCAGGTCATGCAGAGGGCAGCAGAGTATGTGATGTGGGCCATGAAGCCTTTTTCTGGACAGCCACCAATACTTCAAAGAGCTTCTTTGGTATTAGTTACATATTCCTTGACCAGATTAACGAGGTGGAAGGCTGTATTTACAGCAAAGACTATGCCGCCAGCGTTCGTTGTGTCAAGAATTAAATTGCATATCTAATAAATATGTGTTACATTTGTAGTCGGAAATTTGCTTGGGGTGCTGAGGCTCTTACGCCGATGCTGAGATTATACCCACTGAACCTGTGCGGGTAATGCCGCCGTAGGGAGTAAAATGAGTGTAACCTATATCCCGAGCAGCGCCAAGCGTGTTGTTCGGGATTTTTTAGTTCGTTATGAATATCATTATTAACGGAAAGTCCGCCGATGTTAAGGCGGCAAACCTGAAAGAGCTGGCGGCTGAACTGAACCTGCCGGAAAAAGGCATCGCTGTGGCGGTTGATAATGCCATGGTGCCACGCACAGAGTGGGAGAACACTGCCTTGAGCGCAAATGATAATGTGGTAATTATTAAGGCGGCTTGCGGAGGATAAACGGAATGTTGCAGTTCATATCACATTACACAGAGAAGTACACATATCTTGACTCTGTGAAGATAGCCCTTGAGGGCGGTTGCAAGTGGGTTCAGCTGCGCATGAAGGATGCCACCGATGCTGAGGTTCTGCCCATAGCCGTGGAGGCGCAGAAACTTTGCCGTGAGGCAGGCGCCACCTTCATAATAGATGACCGCGTGGAGCTTGTTAAGCAGATAGGCGCAGACGGTGTTCACCTTGGCCTCGGCGATATGCCCATTGCAGAAGCCCGCAAGATACTTGGTGAAAAGTTTATCATTGGCGGCACGGCAAACACCTTTGAGAACGTGAAGGCTCACTACCAGGCGTCAGCCAATTACGTGGGGTGCGGCCCGTTCCGCTTCACCACCACCAAGAAAAAACTGTCGCCAGTGCTTGGGCTTGAAGGCTACCGTAACATTGTGAGCAAGATGAAAGAGCAGGGGATAGACATCCCAATAGTGGCTATAGGCGGCATCACCGCAGAGGATATTCTGCAGATAATGCAGACCGGCGTCACCGGCATCGCCCTCAGCGGAACAGTCCTCCGCGCGGAGGATCCGGTTGCAGAAATGCGGAGAATTATAGAATTAATTGAGAATTGAGAGTTGAGAGTGAAGCATCAACGACCTTACGTTGTAACAGATATTCCATTAAAGAACAGATATTTAATTAAATAATATATATGAATAGCAAACTAGTAATCGCTGGAAGGGAGTTCAACTCCCGTCTCTTTCTTGGAACAGGAAAGTTCAGCAACAACAAACTTATGGCCGACGCCATAAAAGCCTCCGGCACAGAGATGGTGACCGTGGCAATGAAACGTGTGGAGCTTGAAGACAAAGAAGATGACCTGCTCACACACATAACGCAGAACAGCAACATACAGCTGCTGCCTAACACATCAGGCGTGAGAACCGCAGAAGAGGCCGTGTTTGCCGCCCAGATGGCACGTGAGGCGTTTGGCACAAACTGGCTGAAGCTGGAGATACACCCAGACCCACGCTACCTGTTGCCAGATTCAGTGGAGACACTTAAAGCCACAGAGAAGCTTGTAAAGCTAGGCTTCATAGTGCTGCCATACTGCCAGGCAGACCCAACACTCTGCAAGCACCTGGAGGAGGCTGGAGCCGCCACCGTTATGCCGCTTGCAGCACCAATAGGCACAAACAAGGGCCTGCGCATGAGAGACTTTCTGCAGATAATAATTGACCAGGCTACAGTGCCAGTGGTGGTGGATGCCGGCATAGGTGCACCGAGCCATGCCGCAGAGGCAATGGAACTTGGAGCAGACTGCTGCCTTGTGAACACAGCCATAGCAGTGGCAGGAGACCCTGTAGCCATGGCCGACGCATTCCGTATGGCGGTTATAGCAGGCCGTCAGGCATACGAGGCTGGGCTTGGCGCAGTGTCAGACAGCGCAGAAGCCTCCAGCCCGCTTACAGCATTCTTAAACAATTAATAATTTTAGAGTTGATACGGAATTGAGGGTTTTGGTTGTTGCCCGTAGCGGCATTGGCTCCCGAAAAGGGAGGGGACCCACGAAGGTGGGGAGGACCGCCAAGGGTAATAACCAAAAACGAAATGAAGTATCAACTAAATAATTACCAATATGATTAAAGATAACAAAGCTTACGCTAAACGAGAAAAGTATTATATGCAGGGGACGCTTTTTCCTGAAATCAAGGTTGGAATGACAAAGGTAAATCTCACTCCCACAGTGGTTAAGGATGAGAACGGTGTTCCGCATTATGAGCAGAACGCTCCAGTGTATATTTATGATACAAGCGGACCGTTTTCTGACCCCGATGTTAAGATAGACCTAAAAAAAGGGCTCCCACGCATGAGAGAGGAGTGGGTGGAGAAACGTGGCGACACAGAGGTTCTGGAGCAGCTGACATCGGAGTACGGAAGAGAGAGACTCTCAGACCACTCGCTTGACCACCTGCGTTTTGAGCACATACGCATGCCTCGCCGTGCCGTCAAGGGCAGGCAGATTACACAGATGGCATACGCCAAGGCCGGCATAATCACGCCAGAAATGGAGTACGTGGCCATACGTGAGAATAT
This sequence comes from uncultured Bacteroidales bacterium, assembly GCA_900316125.1. GTDB lineage: Bacteria > Bacteroidota > Bacteroidia > Bacteroidales > Paludibacteraceae > Enterocola. The sequence continues at coordinate 5,259 of ONBO01000038.1, forward strand.
GAACTGTGAGGAGTTAGGCATTAAGACACACATAACACCAGAATTTGTGCGCTCAGAGATAGCAGCCGGACGCGCTGTGCTGCCAGCCAACATTAACCACCCAGAGAGTGAGCCGATGATTATAGGCAGGAATTTTGCAGTTAAGATAAATACAAACATTGGAAACTCCGCCACCACATCATCTATAGATGAGGAGGTGGATAAGGCTGTGTGGTCTTGCAAATGGGGAGGAGACACGCTGATGGATCTCTCCACAGGAGCCAATATCCATGAGACCCGTGAGTGGATTGTGCGCAACTGCCCTGTACCAGTGGGCACTGTGCCTATCTATCAGGCGCTTGAAAAGGTGAACGGCAAGGTGGCAGACCTTAGCTGGGAGGTTTATCGAGACACGCTCATAGAGCAGTGTGAGCAGGGGGTTGACTACTTTACCATTCATGCAGGCATACGTCGCCAGAATGTGCATTTGGCAGATAGCCGTTTGTGCGGCATTGTGAGTCGTGGCGGCAGCATAATGAGCAAGTGGTGCCTGATACATGACAAGGAGAGTTTCCTGTATGAGCACTTTGATGAGATATGTGACATAGTGGCGCAGTATGATGTGGCGCTCTCACTTGGTGACGGACTCCGCCCTGGTTGCATCGCCGATGCTAATGACGCAGCCCAGTTTGCAGAACTTGACACAATGGGCGAGCTTGTGCTACGCTGCTGGGAGAAGAATGTGCAGGCCTTTATTGAGGGACCTGGACATGTGCCAATGCAGAAGATACGTGAGAATATGGAGCGCCAGATAGAGAAGTGCCATGAGGCTCCGTTCTATACATTGGGTCCTGTGGTAACCGATATTGCGCCTGGCTATGACCATATTACCAGTGCCATAGGCGCTGCTCAGATAGGGTGGCTTGGCACTGCCATGCTCTGTTACGTAACCCCAAAGGAGCATCTTGCGCTGCCAAACCGTGAGGATGTGCGCACAGGTGTGGTTTCTTACAAGATAGCCGCCCATGCTGCAGACCTTGCCAAAGGGCATCCTGGAGCAATGGTGCGTGACAACGCACTTGCCAAGGCTCGTTTTGAGTTCCGCTGGAGAGACCAGTTCCACCTCTCGCTTGACCCGGAACTGGCATTGCAGTATTATGAAGAGGCAGGCCATGTTGACGGTGAATACTGCACCATGTGCGGTCCTGATTTCTGCGCCGCACGCCTTTCACATGATTTGCGTAAGTTTAAGAAATAATGGAACTCACACAGCAGCAAAAACTGAGGTATAACCGCCATCTGATACTTGACGGTTTTGGGCGTGAGGGGCAGGAGAGGCTTCTTAGCTCCAAGGTGCTTATTGTGGGGGCGGGAGGTTTGGGCTCTCCTGTGGCGCTCTATCTTGCAGCCGCAGGTGTGGGCACTATTGGCATCGCTGACGGCGATGTGGTGAGCATCTCAAACCTTCAGCGTCAGGTTATACACACCACAGAAGATATAGGCAAGCCCAAGGTGGCATCGGCGGCATGTAAAATTAAGGCTATGAACCCCGATGTAAAGGTGGTGGAGCATGAGATTTTTCTTTCAGAGGACAACGCCTTAGACCTTATTTCCCAGTATGATTTCATTGTTGACGGCACTGATAATTTCTCTGCCAAATACCTAATAAACGACGCCTGTGTAATGCTGGACAAACCGTTCTGCATGGGCGGCATCAACCGTTATTCAGGGCAGCTTATGACTCACGTTAAAGGCTCAGCCTGCTATAGGTGCATCTTTCCTGAACCGCCGTCAGAGTTTGAGGTTGAGACCTGCGCCACAGTGGGCGTGCTTGGCTCCATTGCTGGAATGTCAGGCGCCGTTCAAGCCACTGAGTGCATAAAGTACCTGACCGGTGTTGGAAAGCTGCTCACAGACACGTTACTAACTTTTGACGCTCTAACTATGCAGTGGAGCCGTTTTGATTTTAAGAAAAACAACCGATGCGCACTTTGCGGAGAGAATCCCTCTATAACCGCTCTGAAAGAGTACGCATTTCAACCATGTAAAAGCAAATAGAGATGTTTACAGATGAATTGGATAAGATAAGCTGGCAGGAGACCACTGAGCGTATAGCCTCCATGACTGACGCCGATGTGCGCCGTGCCTTGTCAAAAAAGAGTTGTGATGTAAATGACTTTATGGCTCTGCTGTCGCCAGCCGCTGAGCCTTACCTTGAGGTAATGGCACGCCTCTCACGCAAATACACAGAGGAGCGTTTTGGTAGAACTATATCTATGTTCATACCCCTTTATATTACCAACGCTTGCACAAACTCATGCGTGTATTGCGGCTTTCACAGAGAGAACCCAATGGCCCGAACCATTCTAACTCCGGAGCAGATAGAAAACGAGTATAAGGCCATAAAGAAACTGTCGCCGTTTGAGAATATTCTGCTTGTAACGGGCGAGCATCCTGCAAAGGCGGGCGTAAAATACCTTGCCACTGCCATAGATATTGCCAAAAAGTACTTTTCAAATATCAAGATAGAGGTTATGCCGCTGAAAGCAGAAGAGTATGAAGAACTCACGCATCACGGACTTAACGGGGTTATCTGTTTTCAGGAAACCTATAACCGTGAGCACTATAATCTTTACCATCCTCACGGCATGAAGAGCAAGTTTGACTGGCGATGCAACGGATTTGACCGCATGGGGCAGGCTGGCGTCCACTCCATAGGCATGGGTGTTCTTATTGGTCTTGAAAAGGAGTGGCGCACTGATGTAACCATGATGGCTTACCATCTGCGTTACCTGCAGAAACACTACTGGCGCACCAAATATTCAGTGAACTTTCCGCGTATGCGTCCGGCTCAGAATGAAGGTTTTCAGCCAAACTGCATAATGACAGACAAGGAGCTTGCCCAAGCCACTTTTGCCATGCGTATTTTTGACCACGATGTTGACATATCATATTCAACCCGTGAGCCTGCCTATATACGTGATAATATGTGCACGCTTGGTGTCACCACCATGTCAGCTGAGAGTAAGGTGAACCCAGGCGGCTACTACACCTATCCACAGGCGCTGGAGCAGTTTACCGTGAGTGACGAGCGCAAGGCAGTTGACATTGACCGCCGCCTGCGTGAGCTTGGCCGTGAGCCGGTTTGGAAGGATTGGGATGCTTCGTTTGATTTGTTTGATCCGCATCACTAATATAGAATGCAACAGATGTTCCATTCTCCATTATCCATTAATACAATGATAATAGTAATTACCAAACCCGAATTCTTCACCTCCGAAGCAGAGCAGATTGAGAGCCTGCTCCGCTCTGGCCGTGCAGATGTGATTCATATTCGCAAGCCAGGGGCTGCGGAGAGTGAAGTGGAGCAGCTGATAGGCTCTCTGCCAAAGGAGTTTTACAGCCGTTTGGTGTTGCATGACCACCATCAGTTGGCGTTAAGGTACGGTCTGAGAGGCATACACCTTAATAGTCGCAATCCGGAGAGGCTGCAAGGTTTTGACGGTACTGTGAGCGTGTCATGCCATTCCATTGCAGAACTGGCTGAGCGCAAGCGTGAGAAGTTTGATTACCTTAGCCTTAGCCCTATATTTGACAGCATATCCAAAGTGGGGTATAAGGCTGCGTTTACGCCAGAAGAGTTAGAAGATGCTCACACCAAGGGAATTATAGACAGCCGTGTTATGGCGCTTGGTGGTGTTACATTCAATAGAGTTAAAGAAGTTTTAGAAATGGGCTTTGGTGGAGCCATGATTTTAGGAGACGCATGGAAATAGTTCTTAGTATAGCCGGCAGTGACCCGTCTGGCGGGGCTGGCATTCAGCAAGATATAAAAGTTATATCAGCTCTTGGCGGCTACGCATCGGCGGTAATAACTGCGCTCACAGTTCAGAACACTATGGGCGTTCAGAGTGTTACGGCGGTGGAGCCCTCAGTAGTGGAGGCGCAGATTCACGCCGTACTCACAGACCTCGATGTCAAAGCTGTCAAGATAGGGCAGATTCCTAACATCGGGGTGGCAAAAGTTATTGTTTCTGAACTTATGTATCTGCGTTCAGAGGCGGGGCGGAGCGTGCCGGTGATTTATGACCCTATAATGATGTCAAGCAGCGGTCACCAGTTCATGGATTCTGAATGTGTGGCGTATGTGGCTGAAAACCTTTTTCCGCTCTGCACTTTAGTAACCCCTAATCTGCCTGAGGCTGAGATGCTTGCTGGTACTGAACTCACTGACGTTTTTACAATTAAAAGTGCTGGGACTGAACTTGTTAAGAAGTACGGTACAGCATTCCTTATTAAAGGAGGTCACGCCTCTGGCTCTGAAATGACCGACACTCTTTTCACCTCTGAGGGCGGCACATTCCGTTTCACATTCCAAAAGGTTGAGAGCCGTAATCTGCACGGCACCGGCTGCACCCTCTCATCAGCCATAGCCACCTACATGGCCCAAGGCTGTTCACTTCCGCAATCCACAGGCATGGCAAAACGCTTTGTCTATGACGCCATAACCCGAAGCGTCAATCTAAACATAGGCCACGGCCACGGTCCACTGCAGGTGTTTTAATTTGCCAGCGGCTGGCTTTTGCTGTAGCAGGTGCCGGTGAAGGTGGCTATGAGTTCGCCTTTCTGATTGGTGATGCGTACTATGCTGTAGGGGAGTTTGGGGTGTGATGACGCCATTTCTGCACGTGCGGTCAGCACATCGCCTAAACGTGCGCCCTTGTGATATGTTATGTTGCAGCTTATGGCAAATGTAAGCTTCCCCGATGTGTTGCTAACTGCCGCCAGGGCAAAGTCTGCAAGCAGGAACATGGCGGCCCCGTGGCACACTCCGCCGGCATTGAGATGACGCTGCTCCACAGCCATCTCAGTTACGGCGTATTCTGGTGTTATTTCCACTAATCTTACACCCTCATTCAGGGCCATCTTGTCTCCGCTCGTGAGAAATTCTTTCAGGTTCATTGTTTGGCTTTTTTGTTTTGATAGAACTCCACTAATACCAGTATTACTGCAATAAGCAGAATTATAGCTGTGAAACCAAACAGGTAGCCGGAAATTTCAGGCAGGCTTGTTTGAATGCCGCCTGCTATACATGAAATTACAAAATCAAGAAGGATAAGAATGTTCTTACAAAAATTTAGTTTGCTCATAATTTTTATTTTTTTTCTTGCTGCAAATATATTAATTTTTTACTCAGTTTCAACTTTATTTTTTTTTGATTAGATAAAATTTCATACTCCCATCTTAGTGATTTTCTATTATACCTATGTTTTATATGAAATTAACATTTTGTTACACTTTTGCAATATAAATGTTAAAAAACACGGTAAATTTTCACATTTATTAACACGATATTAAAAAGTATAAAAATATGATATACTTTTGCAGCGTTAAGAAAAACAAAACAGAAAAACTAAGAATATGAAAATCGTTTATTTAACATTCATTTTGAGTTGCCTATACGCATTCTTTTCAGAGTGCAGTGCAAAGGAGAGCGTTGTATATGAGTATGACGCTGCAGGAAACAGAACTGCAAGATATATAGTTGCAGAAGAGTCAGAGGATGAAGCTCAGGCTGGTGCATTGAGAGGTGCGCTTGCCACAGCAGATGAGCAGCCACAGGTGGAGAGTGTAATCACACTTGGTGAATTGAGCATAGATGCTTATCCAAACCCAACAAACGGTCCTGTAGCCATAGACATTACAGGTGAGACAGACCAGCCAATGCTTGTTGAAGTGTTTTCAGGCGCAGGCGCATCACTGCAGTCAAAAGCAGTTACTGTTGGTAAAAACAAAATTGACCTCTCTTCCTACCCAGATGGTCAATATATAGTAGTCCTGACCTCTGGTGCAAAGAACAGCACCTCCTTCAAGGTTATCAAGGGAAACTTCTAAGAGTCTATTCATAATTAATTGTTAAAGTTTTTAATGCTGGCAGCCCGAAAATTCTACTTCGGTGGAGTTTTCGGGCTTTGTCAGGTCTGCTATGTCCTAAAATGAAAAAGTTTTTACTCTTGGCTACTCAGCTTTGGCGGACTATTATTTTTTTTGATATCTTGTTACAGATATGTAATAAAAATGTTAAAATATTTCACATTAAATTCACATTTGTTGGCATTGTGTTAATAAATGTGAATTTTATTGTATGTTTGCTTTATAACTAAAATTATAAAGCTTATGAAATTGTATTACTTATCTTTTATTTTATTCTTCTCCGCACTCTGCACATCAGTTTGTGCCTTTGGCGCCAATGCAGTGGGTGCCATCCCAGGAGTGTTTAATGTGAATGTTACTGGTGCAGCCACGTATGAAATGCCAATAGAGTGTCCTGCAGGTCCCAACGGCATCAAGCCTGAGTTAAAGTTTGTTTACAATAGCCAGACCTCAGACGGTCTCATGGGCTGTGGCTGGACTATTAACGGTCTTTCCTCTATAAACAGAGTGCCACGAACAATGTACTATGACGGCAAGGCTGCCAGTGTGGATTATACCATTGATGACGCACTTGTTCTTGACGGAGTACGTTTGGTTAAGTATTCCTCAGAGGGTGGCAACGCAGAATTCCGCAAAGAGAACGATCTCTACACCCGTATAGTGGGCTATGAACCTACTAAGTATGGCTACAAATATTTTAAGGTCTTTATGAAGGACGGCCGTACATTTACATTCTCCAGCTCTGACAGTGAAGGTGGCGGTTTTGGCTGGCCGCTCACAGAGATATGTGACGCTAACGGAAACTACATAACGTTTCAGGACATAACATCGTACGGCGGAGATATGAATTCCAGTGTAGGCCGTGTAATTTATGGAAAGAACAAGAGTGGTGTCGGTTCTGAGATTGTTATAGAGTTTGAGTTTGAAAATTCTCCTAACCCTGTTACACAGTATGTGGGCGGCAAGGCTATAGAAAAGTGGGCGCGTCTTGTAAAGGTGCGTGTGCTGGGTAACGGTTTGATTAGCACAGGAGAGTACTCTCTTACATATTATGATAGTGTTGTGCGTTCAGACCGCAGCCGTCTGTCAAGAATCAGTCTCAGCCGTGATGGTGTTAATTTAAGTTCAACTAATTTTTCATGGACTAAAAATAATGATTATCTAGACCTTGATAATGACATTTTTGACAAGGTTGTTAAAATTGAGGACGGTCTGCATAACACCATAACTATAGAATATGGCAAGGTGACTGAGATTGTAAAGCAGGCTCAGACCTCGTTTGTTCAAGGACTGTATAAGGATGTAGTGAGCAAAGTCTCCCGTCTCAATTCAAACGGAGACGGAACCAATGTCAAATATGAGTATAGTGACGTGCTTTATGACAAGAATATCAACCGATTCATGGGTTACGGTATTGTTAAAAGCACCGATGCGGAAACCCGTAAGGAGATAGAAAACCTTTACTTTCTGAAAGAATCATGCCTGCTTTTTGACGGTACTATTGAGAGTGTGAACGGACGCAAGACTAAGACCGTGACAAACTTTTATGACGTTATAGTAAGAAAGAGTGGCAGGATTCATACTGCGATTCTAAACAGTCAGATAGAAAGTGACGTGCTTACTGGAATAGAGCAGCGTACAGACTGCAAGGATGTTGATTCTTACGGCAACCCTCAGAAAATATTGATTATGTGTGGAAGTCAGATAATTACGCATGATATTTCATACATAAGGCTGCTTGATAACAATGTTTCAAAACCTACACGTATAAAGACTACCTACAGCTACGGAGGCAAGCGTGAGACTCGTGAGCGTAGCATGAGCTATGATGAAAAGGGAAACATAACCTCAGAGACAGAGAACGGAATTGTCAGACGCTACATGGACTATGATGTCTATGGAAACTATCAAACCTTGCAGTATGGTGACGGCACTGATATGCGCACAGAGAAGTACACCTACACACCCAATGGCCGCCATATAGAGTCTAAGACTAATGCCCTTGGAGAGAAAACCACGTATAACTGGGATGAGGTGAAAGACCAGTTGAAATATGAGACAGACGCCTACAGACGTAATACGAGGTATTACTATGATGAGTTTGGCGTATGTATAAACACTATAAGGCCAGACGGTGTATTAGTTAGCACAAAGAAGCTGTGGGCTGAAGAAGGCAACCCATACGGAGCGGCATACTGCGTGGTTGAAAGAGAGTCTGGGAAGGGTAATGTTACCACTTGGTTCACCTCAGACGGCCGAGAGGTGTGCGGTGAACAGTACGGTCTGAACGGAAAGAAGGTGTATGTGGAGGTCATACCGACCTACAATGCGGAGACGGACAGATACGAATACGACAAGCCGTCGGTGTTCACGAACTCCATTTCCGCAACTACGCCGAACAACTATCTGAAGAACATCCATTCGGAAGTCATCTACGCGCCCGTAATCAGCGCGGCTTCGCTTTCGGCTTTGACGAACTGCCATTTGGCGAACGCCGTCATAGAGGACGATTTGGTCGTTCACGACCATCTTGATGTTCCTTCCGCTTCGGTCTATGCGTTGAGCGCGCACGAAATCACAATCTTGCGCTCCAATGCATCAACCCAGCAGATAGAAGCCGTCGGCTTGGACCAATACATCAGGGAACAGGCTGGCGATGCCGTTCCGCTGGCACAACCGGCGACGAGGGAAGCCCCGCCGTTGGAACAAGAGGAAGACAATCTGCAACCGGACATCGTGGAATACACGCCAGAAGTGGAGGAAGCGCAGAATGTCTCCTACGCATACACCGTAGAAAAGATTGAAAACTACAATCCGGAAACGGCGAACCATGTGGCAACCGTACTGGATGCGGCGGCTGTGAAATCCGCCGGTTCGGTCGGAACCACCAAGGAACTCGCGAAAGCCGATGTTGTAAAACACGCAAATGCGCTTGAGGAGATTGATGTAGTCAACTCCGTATTCAAGTCCTCACTCGTAAACGAAGCCGATACGGTCGTTTCCGCAACGAAGGTGGACGATGCACAACACGCAGATTTGGTGGAGTTCGCAAAGGATGTAGACGAATGCACGGAAGTCGTTTCCGCCAACGGCGTACACGACGCTGGATTTGTTTACAGTGCCGAGACCGTACTTTCGGCAACGAATGTGAAGGAAATCCACACGGTTGACGGATACAGGGTCTACGGACCGGCAATCCGCCAGTCCGCGATTTGCGACGGAATCATCAATGTCGTTGAATGGATTGACTACTACAAGACCGATTCTGCGGCAATCTCGCTTGAAGGTCTCTGCAAGAAC
>ONBO01000017.1 GCA_900316125.1 uncultured Bacteroidales bacterium
CAACTCGTATTTATAGTATTCCAGTATCGGGCTAACTGAAATTGAAGTGATGATATAGTCGCTCATAGAATCTTTGACCGCCTCTTTGAAGCGTTTCAGTGCGTCCTCCACGCTCTCAGCACGTACAAGCAAAGTCTGTGGAACCAAACGCTCTGTGCCACGGCTCTCATCCACCACTGTGATTTTTATCTTTACGTAGAACCAATCCTCGCAGAGGTCGTCCTCACGGAATATGAGTTCGGCAAGCTTTGCCTGCTTAATATTGGTGATAGAGTACTCACCCTTAATGTATTGCGCCACCTCTTTGGTTATGCGGGCTTCCGCCTCGGTGTAGCTAAGCGCATCCACCAAATAAGACTCGTTAACTTTTTTCAGTTTGCCGCAATCCTTGTCATTAGGATCAGTAATCTGTTTCTCATAGCGGATTTTACATTCAAAATATTTTGCCATAATTTTGTTGTTTTTAATGTTTAATAGTGCACAAAGATAGTGTTTTTTGGCGGTGTAAAAGAAAAAAAATGTAATTTTGTGGCCTAAACTTTTTCTTCCCGATGAGCCTTACCGACGAGATAAAACGCAGGCGTACATTTGCCATTATTTCACACCCCGATGCGGGAAAAACCACACTTACTGAGAAATTGCTGCTTTTTGGCGGCGCCATTCACGTGGCTGGAGCTGTAAAGAGCAACAAGATTAAGAAGACCGCCACATCAGACTGGATGGAGATAGAGAAGCAGAGGGGAATATCGGTGGCCACTTCTGTAATGGGTTTTGAATACAGAGACTTCAAGATAAACATTCTGGACACTCCGGGTCACCAGGACTTTGCCGAGGATACGTTCCGTACACTTACTGCCGTTGACAGCGTCATAATTGTCATAGACTCAGCCAAAGGTGTTGAGACTCAGACACGCAAGCTTATGCAGGTTTGCCGTATGCGCAAGACCCCTGTCATGGTCTTTATGAACAAGATGGACCGTGAGGGCAAGGATCCGTTTGACCTTATGGATGAGGTGGAGGCGGAACTTGGCATCAAGGTTCGTCCGCTCAGCTGGCCTATTAACATGGGGCAGAACTTTAAAGGCGTTTACAATATATACAAAGAGGATTTGAACCTCTACACTCCTAATAAGCAGACAATTTCAGAAACTATTGAGTTCAAAGACCTTGAGAGCAAGGAGCTTGAGGACTACATAGGAGAGAAAGATGCCGCCAAACTGCGTGAAGACCTTGACCTTATAAGCGGAGTTTACAATCCGTTCAGCGTTGAGGATTACCTGAAAGGTGATTTGGCTCCAGTGTTCTTTGGAAGTGCGCTTAACACATTTGGTGTAAAGGAGTTGCTTGACTGTTTTGTGGAGATAGCGCCGTCACCACGTCCGGTGGAGACACTGGAGCGCAAGGTGGACCCTCTTGAGACTGCATTTACCGGCTTTGTGTTCAAGATACACGCCAATATGGACCCTAACCATCGCTCCTGCATAGCATTTGTAAAAGTGTGCAGCGGTAAGTTTGAACGCAATGTAAACTACAAGCACGTCAGGTTTAACCGCCTTATGAAATTTGCCGCACCTACTGCGTTCATGGCTCAGAGAAAAGAGACTGTTGACGAGGCGTACGCCGGCGATATTGTGGGTCTGCCGGACAATGGAAACTTCAAGATTGGAGACAGCCTCTCATCGGGTGAGGATATCCACTTCAAGGGCTTGCCAAGCTTCTCTCCTGAGATGTTCAAATATATAGAGAATGCTGACCCGATGAAGCAGAAACAGCTCCAGAAGGGCATAGACCAGCTTATGGATGAGGGTGTGGCCCAGCTCTTTGTGAACCAGTTTAACGGACGCAAGATTATAGGTACTGTCGGGCAGCTGCAGTTTGAGGTGATACAGTACCGCCTGTTGCATGAGTATAACGCACAGTGCCGTTGGGAGCCTATCCGCCTCTACAAAGCCTGCTGGATAGAGAGTGATAACGACACAGAACTGGAGAATTTCAAGAAGCGTAAATACCAGTATATGGCCAAGGATAAAGAGGGCCGGGATGTGTTCCTTGCAGACTCATCATATATGCTTGAAATGGCGCAGGAGGATTTTAAGAATATTAAGTTCCACTTTACATCAGAATTTTAACCACACTCTTTCATGCAGATAGGTAAAACGCAAATATTAAAGGTTAGACGTCATGCTGAGGCAGGCGTCTATCTCGCCGATACGGAAGGCGCAGAGGTGCTGCTGCCAAACCGCTATGTGCCAGAGGTTTGCCGTGTGGGGGATGAAGTGGAGGTGTTTGTATACACTGACGGAGAGGACCGCCCTATAGCCGCTACTGTGAAGCCATACGCTGAGGCTGGTGAATTTGCGTGTATGAAGGTTAAGCAGGTCACCAATTTTGGCGCATTCCTTGACTGGGGCGTTATGAAAGACCTTCTGCTTCCGTTCAGTGAGCAGAACCGCGAGCCGCAGGAGGGGGATAGTGTTTTTGTGTATGTGTATGAGGATGGTGTAACCCACCGTGTGGTGGCGTCAGCCAAGTGGGAGAAGTTTACAGAAAAGGATACATCAGCGCTTAAGGCAGGCCAGAAAGTGCAACTCATAATTGCAGGCAAGACAGAGCTTGGATATAAGACAGTTATTGATTCAAAATACAGAGGATTGCTCTTTTTCAGTGATGTGTTCCGTCCGCTCAGCATAGGAGACAAGGTTGAGGGTTATATTGAGAAAGTGCGTGAAGACGGCAAGGTGGATGTGCGCCTGAAAAAGAACGGTTATGACAGCGTGAGCAGCGAGGCGGAAGCCATACTAAGCAAACTGAAGGCGGAGGGAGGTTTCATCCCCACCACAGACAAGACCGAACCTGAAAAGATTTACGCTATCTACGGCATAAGCAAAAAGACATACAAAAAAGCCGTAGGAGACCTGTACAAACGGCACTTAATAACACTTACTCCCATCGGGATTAAGTTATCATAAGAAATTTTATGAAATTCAATGACATTTTTTCATTTTTAGTCCCTAAGGAGAGCAAATTCTTTCCCATGATAAAGCAGGAGGGAGAGTATTGCTATCAGGCGGCGTGTCTTCTTACCGAGTTTTTCAATTATGGCACAGACCATGAGAAAACCAAGGAGATGTATGGTAAGATTAAGGAGTTTGAGATGAAGGGAGACCATCTGGTTGAGGAGATATACCGTGAGTTGAATGACACATTTATCACCCCGTTTGACCGTGAGGATATACATGACCTTTGTGAGAACCTTGATGACGTGCTTGATTTCATAACATCGTCCGCCAAGAGAACAATGATGTTCCAGCCGCGCCATATACCTAAGCGTATGCACGGTCTGGCAGACAATATAAAGCAGGGCTGCGAGGCTATTAAAATAGCGCTTGAGAGCCTTAACGGTGTTTCAAAGCACCCTGCAGTGGCCCTGGAACAGTGTAACAGGCTGCATGAGCTTGAACATGCTGCGGATGACATATACGAGCAGTTTATTACAGACGTGTTTGTGGAGTACGCAGATAACAGTGTGGAGCTTATAAAGCTGAAAGAGATAATGTATGAGCTTGAAAAGGCCACAGACAAGGCAAAGAATGTAGGCAAGGCCATAAAATCAATAATTGTAAAATACGCTTAAAGTCCATGGTAGTCTGGCTTATACTCATAATTGTACTCTGTATAGGGTTTGATTTTATCAATGGCTTCCACGATGCGGCCAACTCCATAGCCACGGTGGTATCTACCAGGGTTCTGACACCAGTACAAGCCGTAATATGGTCTGCATTCTTCAACTTTGTAGCGTTTTTCATAGCCAAATACATAATCGGCGAGTTTGGTGTGGCGGATACAGTTTCAAAGACCGTAATGGTTGAAAAACTCACTGCAGCAGGCATTGATTTTCTCCCCGTGGTGTTTGCAGGCCTTCTTGCCGCAATAATCTGGAATCTTTTTACATGGATGATGGGCATACCCTCATCATCATCACACACTCTGATAGGTGGGCTTGCCGGTTCTGCCATTGCGGCATACGGATTTGAGGCCGTTCACACAGAGATAATCCTCACAATAGTGGCGTTTATATTCGTGGCGCCGATAATAGGCTTTTTAGCCGGTAACATTATTATGGCTCTGACGCTTAATTTATGCCGTCGAGCCAAGCCTCATAAGGCAGACAAGTGGTTTAAGCTGGCTCAGTTAGTATCGTCCGCCTTGCTTAGTATAGGTCATGGTCTTAATGACTCACAAAAGGAGATGGGTATTATAGCCGCCACCATAATGTCTATCACCGCGGCAGGGGCTGAACTGCCTGAATGGGTGGCTATGAGTGATATGAGTGAGCTTCATGACTGGATACCTATTGCATGTTTCACCGCCATAGCAGCTGGAACAATGTCAGGAGGCTGGAAGATAATGAAGACCATGGGTAATAAAATAACCAAGATAACCCCGATAGAGGGCTTCTGCTCGCAGATTGCAGGCTCCATAACCCTCTTCATCACGCAAACATTCAAGGTGCCTGTGAGCACAACTCACGTTATCAGTGGCAGTATCATGGGCGTGGGAGCCATTAAACGTCTTTCCGCCGTGCGCTGGGGTGTGACCATTGAGATGGTTACAGCGTGGATTCTTACAATACCTGTAAGCGCAGTTATTGCCATGGTAGTATATTCTATTGTTAAACTATTCTTGTAGTTTGCAGGTCTAAACAGAGACATTGGAGCCTAAATATTTTGTATATTATGAAAAAAATTGTTTTAACATTCTCATTTATTCTTTGTGCAGTGCTTTCATTTGCACAAGTGAATAAGATGCTTGGTGACTGGGACACCATCGATGACAAAAGCGGAGACAAGCGCAGCCGCGTGCATGTATATAAAGCCACAGACGGCAAGTATTACGGTAAGGTGCTGGCACTCTACAAAAAGAATGCAGACGGCACCTACTCTGACTGGCTTGATGTGCCTGAGGAGCATAAGAATGTTGTAGGTATGGTTATCCTTAAGGAACTGGAGCCGGACGGCGATGTGCTCAAAGGCCGCTGCTATGACCCTGAGAGCAAGAAGACCTACTATGGCAAAGTCTCTTATGATGCCGGCAAGGATCAGATAACCCTGCGAGGCTCACTTGACAAGCTTGGCCTGCTCGGCCGCTCACAAACTTGGGTCAGAAGTGCAAAGTAAATAAAATATTTGCCTTGAATTTTTGCAGATAGAGAAAAAAGATGTACTTTTGTGCCGTCGTTCGTTACGGCGGCGTAAATGGTGAATGTAGCTCAGTTGGTTAGAGCATCGGATTGTGGTTCCGAGGGTCGTGGGTTCGAGCCCCATCTTTCACCCAAAACGAAAAAGGAGTCTGTTTGGACTCCTTTTTCTTTTTGGGATGGAAGTATCCTTGTTTATGAGGTATTACTCCAGCGCCAGTTTAAACACCTCTTTGACGTTTGTCACGTAGTGGAAATCGAGGCCTTCTATGTAGATTGGCTTTATCTCCTCAATGTTACGGCGGTTCTCAGCGCAGAGAATCAGTGTGGTTACACCGGCACGTTTAGCGGCAAGAATTTTCTCTTTTATGCCGCCCACAGGCAGGACATCGCCGAGCAGGGTTATCTCACCTGTCATGGCAATGTGCTTTCTTACCTTGCGGCCCGTAATGGCGGAGAGAAGGCTGGTGGCAATGGTTATGCCTGCTGAAGGTCCGTCCTTAGGGATGGCGCCCTCTGGCACATGTATATGAATGGAGGCTGTTTCAAAGAATTTATCTTTTACGCCGAGCTCCTTAGCGTGAGCCTTTATATATGATAAGCCGAGCGATGCGGACTCTTTCATCACATCTCCAAGATTTCCAGTAAGTTTCAGTCCCGCAGCCTTGCCCTTGCTTATGCTGGTCTCAATCTCAAGGGTTACACCACCCACCGATGTCCAGGCCAGGCCTGTCACCTTACCCACTCTGGAGTTGTTATTCTGAACATCAACGCTGTAAACCTCAGTTCCAAGAAGTTCCTTAACTGCGTTAACATCAATAGAAGGTTTGTACTCCTCCTCCATGGCCACCTTCTTGGCCACCTTACGGGCTATGGTGGCGATGCGCTTGTCAAGCGTACGCACGCCAGACTCCTTGGTGTAGCGCTCCACAATATATTGCAGCGCCCTCTTCTGGATAGAAGCCTGCTTCTTTGTTATACCGTGGTTCTTCCACTCATCAGGTATGAGATGGCGCTGGGCTATCTCAATCTTCTCCTGCATTATGTAGCCGCTGATGTTTATAAGCTCCATACGGTCAAGCAGCGCCGGCGATATGGTGCTTAGCGTGTTAGCAGTGGCTATGAAGAGAACCTTTGAGAGGTCAAAGTTGACATCGAGGTAGTTATCATGGAAAGCACAGTTCTGCTCAGGGTCAAGTACCTCAAGCAGAGCCGATGCAGGGTCACCTTTATAGTCCGCCCCCACCTTGTCTATCTCATCAAGAATGAACACAGGGTTGGAAGAGCCAGCTTTCAGTATGCTCTGGATTATACGCCCTGGCATAGCGCCTATGTATGTACGGCGATGTCCGCGTATCTCAGCCTCATCATGCAGTCCGCCAAGCGATATGCGTGCATACTTGCGGCCAAGAGCCTCAGCAACAGACTTTCCAAGAGATGTCTTACCCACTCCCGGAGGACCGTAGAGGCATATAATAGGTGATTTCATGTCTCCTTTAAGTTTGAGCACTGCAAGATGCTCTATAATGCGCTCCTTGACATCATCAAGCCCGTAGTGGTTGCTGTCAAGCACCTCCTGAGCCCTTTTAAGGTCAAGGTCATCTTCTGTATACTCATTCCAAGGCAGGTCAACAAGTGTCTGGACATAATTGAGCTGTATGGAGTAATCTGGGGCACTTGATGAAAGGGCCTGCAATTTTGATATCTCCTTCTCAACAAACTCCTTAGTCTCTGCATTCCACTTTTTGCCTTTGGCCTTCTCCTCTATAGATTTGATATCCTGCTCCTGCGTGGTGCCGCCAAGCTCCTTCTGGATGGTCTTCATCTGCTGCTGCAGATAGTACTCACGCTGCTGCTTGTCTATATTCTCCATAGCCTTTGACTGTATGGAGTTCTTTATCTCAAGCAGGTTCACCTCCTTGGCAAGAGATTCAAGCAGCTTGTACGCACGTGCCTGAATATCTATGGTTTCAAGCAGACTCTGCTTCTCCTGCAGCGGAATATTTATATTACAACTTATGAAGTTTATTATGAAAAGAGGGCTGTCAATGTTCTTTATGGCGAACATCATATCCTGGTGCATGCCCCCGCTAAGACGTACAATTTTGCGAGTAGCATCTTTAATGGCGGCTATGTGAGCCTTGAACTCACGTGTCTTCGGTATCACAGGTGAATCCTGCCATGCTATTACATTAGCCTTGAAATATGGTTCTGACGATATTACCCTTGCCACTCTGAAACAGCACCTGCCCTGCAGGATTATGGTGGTGGAGCCGTCAGGCATCTCTAGTATACGCAGTATCTGAGCTATTGTGCCTACGCTGAATATATCATCCACCTTAGGTTCCTCCACGAGTCCGTCTTTCTGCGCCACTGCGCCAATAACACCGCTGCTTTCAAAAACTTCACGGACCAGTTTAAGTGACTTTTTCCTACCTATATTGATAGGTAGCACCACTCCCGGGAAGAGCACTGTGTTACGCAGCGGTAGAAGCGGCACCTCAGCATCAGGGGTAAGCCCCTCTAAATACTTGGTGTCAGCATCAGCCTGCATAGGTATGAACGTAGTTTCATTATGCACACCTGTGGCCTCTATGAGTATGTCTGGTGTCTGCATAATAGAAAATTACAGTGCTGAATCAAACTGTTTGAGGAATCTCAAATCATTCTCAGAGAACATTCTGAGGTCCTTGCAGCGGAATTTGAGGTTTGCAATACGCTCCACGCCAAGTCCGAAGGCGTATCCTGAATAAACCTTGGAATCTATGCCGCATGCCTCAAGAACCGCAGGGTCCACCATACCGCAGCCAAGAATCTCAACCCAGCCAGTATGCTTGCAGAAGTTACAGCCTGTGCCGCCGCAGATGTCACACGATATGTCCATCTCTGCGCTTGGCTCAGTGAACGGGAAGTATGACGGACGAAGACGTATCTGTGTCTCAGAGCCGAACATCTCCTTTGCAAAATAGAGAAGCGCCTGCTTGAGGTCTGCAAAAGATACGTTCTTGTCAATATAAAGACCCTCCACCTGGTGGAAGAAACAGTGAGCACGGTATGATATGGCCTCATTTCTGTAAACCCTGCCCGGGCAGAGCACACGGATAGGAGGCTTCTGAGTGGTCATGACTCTGGTCTGCACGCTTGATGTGTGAGTACGGAGTAGGATATCGGGGTTCTTCTCAATGAAGAATGTATCCTGCATGTCACGAGCAGGGTGCTCAGGCGGGAAGTTCAAAGCACTGAACACATGCCAGTCATCCTCTATCTCAGGGCCTTCAGCCACTGTGAAACCTATGCGTGAGAATATGTCTATAATCTCATTTTTGACTATTGATAGCGGATGGCGTGTGCCAAATTCAATGGCGCTCGGAGTACGAGTAAGGTCAAGCTTGGCAGCTGAGCCCTGATTGGCATACTTATCCTTCATATCATTGAGCATATCCTGTGTGGTGTTCTTAAGCTCATTGAGCATCTGACCAACCATACGCTTCTCCTCATTTGCAACATTTTTGAAATCTGCAAAAAGTTGTGCAATCACACCCTTCTTACTCAGATATTTAATACGGAGCTGCTCTACATCCTCTGCATTTGCAGGCTGCAGGTTCTTAACCTCCTGCAAAATAGTCCTAATTTTTTCTTGCATAAGTTTTTATACTAAATAGAGTGCAAAAGTAATATTTTTATCTGACTTTACGGGAGCACGTCAGCAAAAATCACTAAATTTGCAAAAATTTATTTATGGGAAAGATAATAGCTATAGCAAATCAGAAGGGCGGCGTGGGCAAAACCACCACTACCATAAATCTTGCCGCCTCCCTTTCTGTGCTTGACAAGAAAGTCCTTATTGTGGATGCAGACCCGCAGGCAAACGCATCATCGGGTCTTAACATTGATGTTTCAAACCTCAAGACCACTATATATGAGTGTCTTGTAAACGGTGAGACCGCTGAAAGCGCCATTCTGAAAACAGAAATGACAGGCCTTGACGTGCTGCCGTCACACATTGACCTTGTGGGAGCTGAGGTGGAGATGATAAAGATGGAGAACCGCGAGCACCTGTTGAAAAAGCTGCTTGCACCTGTGAAAGACAACTATGACTATGTGCTTATTGACTGCTCTCCTTCACTAGGTCTGATAACAATTAACTGCCTGACAGCGTCTGACAGCGTTATAATACCGGTCCAGGCTGAGTACTACGCACTGGAGGGCATAAGCAAACTGCTTAACACCATTAAGATTATTAAAAGCCGCCTGAACCCGGATCTTGAGATTGAAGGGTTCCTGCTCACTATGTTTGACGCGCGTCTGAAACTGGCCAACCAGGTGTATTCAGAGGTGAAACAGTACTTTGGCGATATGGTTTTCCAAACCGTCATTCAGCGTAACATCAAGCTGAGCGAATCACCAAGCCACGGCATTCCTGTAATACTTTATGACGCAGACTCACGTGGCGCCCAAAACCATATCCAGCTTGCACAGGAAATAATCAAAAAGAACTCAAAATGACGCCAGCACCTAAGAAAAACGCCCTTGGCCGAGGTCTTGGAGCTCTTATTGAGCTTGACAATGTACAGACAGCCGGCTCATCGCAGATTAGCGAGATTCCTCTCAGCTCAATAGAGGCTAACCCTAACCAGCCCCGCAAAACATTTGACAATGAGGCGCTTGAAGAGCTTGCCGCCTCCATAAAGGAGCTTGGAGTGGTTCAGCCTGTAACACTGCGTGAGATAGCTGACGGCAAGTATCAGATAATTTCAGGAGAACGCCGCTGTCGTGCATCACGCATGGCCGGACTCACTGCCATTCCTGCATACATTAGAACCGTGGATGACGAGACTCTTATGGAGATGGCCCTTGTGGAGAATATCCAGCGTGAGGACCTGAACGCCATTGAGATAGCCCTCTCATACCAGAGGCTTATTGATGACTACAAGTTCACACAGGAGAAACTTGGTGAGAAGGTGGGCAAGAAACGCGCCACTGTAACAAATTACCTTCGTCTTCTGAAACTGCCTGCCGAGGTCCAGTTAGGACTCAAGGCCGGCAAGATTGAGATGGGTCACGCACGTGCGCTGGTTTCTGTACAGGAGCCGTCAGAAATGATACGCATCTATGAGGAGACTGTAAGGAACGGCTATTCTGTAAGAAAGCTTGAAGAGATTGTAAAGAAACTTTCCGAGAAGCCTGAGCCTAAAAAGAAAGCATTGAAAACATCTGACTATGACGCGCTTAGCGAGAAACTTGCAGGCGTTTTCAAATCAAAAGTCAAGATAGACCGCAGCAAGAAAGGCTCTGGAAAGATAGTCCTTAGTTTCTCTAGCGATGAGCAGTTTGAGAACATCATGTCAATACTTGACCGCCTGAGCTGATGCCAAGACAAGCGGTTAACATAGCATTTACACTTCTTTTTATATTTGGTATATCCTGCATAGGCTACGCCAATGATTCTATCGCCGTAGCACCACAAGACACATCAGCTGTTACACAACTGGCCAGACTGTTCAACACGAAGAAAGACACTGTGGCCGTAGCACCGCCTGACACCGCTGAAATATCAGCCGAGATACTGCGTGCAGACTCCATTGCAGTGGCGGACGCTCTTAAAGACGCCAGACGCGCAGAACGCCGTCGCAAGCTTCTGACCAGAGTGCCCGACCCCAATATGGCAGCATGGATAGCGGCCCTTCTTCCTGGTGTAGGCCAGGCATACAACCGACAATACTGGAAAATACCTATCATCTACGCAGGCGCCATGGGACTTGGGTATGCCGTGGCATGGAACAACCAGATGTATGTGGACTACCGCAAGGGCTACACGGATATAACAAGCGGCAATCCTGAGCAAAATTTCTATGAGAAACTGCTGCCTGCCGGAGTCAAGATTGACAGTTCAAACAAAGATTACTACACCCGAATCTTCAAATCAAGGATGGAGGGATATCAGCGTAACCGAGACTTGAGCATCATGGGCGTGGCAGTGCTCTACATACTTTCAATAATTGACTCATACGTTGATTCACAACTCCGTGACTACGATGTGAGCCCAGACCTCTCAATGAAAGTGGCTCCCACAGTCATCCCTGCCAC
Organism: uncultured Bacteroidales bacterium; assembly: GCA_900316125.1. Classification (GTDB taxonomy): domain Bacteria; phylum Bacteroidota; class Bacteroidia; order Bacteroidales; family Paludibacteraceae; genus Enterocola. The sequence goes on from ONBO01000017.1 coordinate 11,285, forward strand.
ACAGGACAGAGCCCTTGACAACTCACTTGGAGTAAGCTGCAAACTAAAATTTTAACAATCAGGCTATAATTTTCAACTTTCAACTTTCAACTTTCAATTTTATTAACTACATTTGTAGTCTGTAAGAAATTCATTCACTTTATTTAATCAAATAACACTACAATGGTTTATTCACACGAAGTAGAGAACATGTGTGTGGTTCAAAAAGGTCCTAACCACGGACCAGCCCCTATACCTGAAGAGGGTAAGTGGGTGAAAGCCAAAGAGATCAAAGACATCTCAGGCCTGACACACGGTATTGGTTGGTGCGCTCCTCAGCAGGGTGCCTGTAAGCTAACACTTAACGTAAAGGATGGAGTAATACAAGAGGCTCTTGTAGAGACCATAGGTTGCTCTGGTATGACACACTCTGCCGCTATGGCATCAGAGATTCTCCCAGGCAAGACTATCCTTGAGGCTCTCAACACTGACCTTGTTTGCGACGCCATTAACACAGCAATGCGTGAGCTCTTCCTCCAGATTGTTTACGGACGTACACAGTCAGCTTTCTCAGAGGGCGGTCTTACAATAGGCGCAGGTCTTGAAGACCTTGGCAAGGGCTTTATCAGCCAGACCGGTACACTTTACAGCACAAAGCTTAAAGGTCCACGCTACCTCCAGCTTACAGAGGGCTACATCACCAAGATGTTCCTTGACAAGAATGATGAGGTTTGCGGATATGAGTTTGTTCACCTTGGCAAGTTTATGGACGCCATTAAGAAGGGCGTGGCCGCCGATGAGGCTCTTAAGAGCGTAACTGGTACATACGGCCGTACAAAACCAGAGCAGGGTGCAGTTAAATCTATTGATCCACGTAAAGAATAAGGAGGTACAACCATGATTAGAGAAGTAAAATTTGAAAGTCAAGATCGCCGCATCAAACAGGTTCTTGCGGCTCTTAAAGAGGTTGGTATCAATAGTATAGAAGAGGCAAACCAGATTTGTGAGAACGCAGGGCTTGATCCATACAAGACTTGTGAGGAGACACAGATGATCTGCTTTGAGAATGCAAAATGGGCCTATGTAGTAGGTACTGCAATAGCACTTAAGAAAGGTTGCAAGAATGCAGCTGACGCAGCTGAGGCAATAGGTCTCGGTCTTCAGGCATTCTGTATCCCAGGTTCAGTGGCAGATGACCGTAAGGTAGGTATTGGCCACGGAAACCTTGCAGCACGTCTTCTGCGTGAAGATACAAAGTGCTTCGCATTCCTTGCCGGTCACGAGTCATTTGCGGCCGCTGAGGGCGCTATCAAGATTGCCGAGATGGCAAACAAGGTACGTAAGAACCCACTCCGCTGCATCCTTAACGGTCTTGGCAAAGACGCTGCAATGATTATCAGCCGTATAAACGGTTTCACATACGTACAAACCAAGTTCAACTACTTTACAGGCAAGCTTAAAGTGGTTAAAGAGACTCCATACAGTGACGGACCTCGCGCCAAGGTTAAATGCTACGGTGCTGATGATGTTCGTGAAGGTGTTGCCATCCTTTGGAAGGAGAACGTTGATGTATCAATAACAGGTAACTCAACCAACCCTACCCGTTTCCAGCACCCGGTTGCCGGTACTTATAAGAAGGAGCGCATCCTTGCAGGCAAGCCATACTTCTCAGTTGCATCTGGTGGTGGTACAGGCCGTACCCTTCACCCAGACAACATGGCTGCAGGTCCTGCATCTTACGGTATGACTGATACTCTTGGCCGTATGCACTCTGACGCTCAGTTTGCAGGTTCATCTTCAGTTCCTGCTCACGTTGAGATGATGGGCTTCCTTGGCATAGGTAACAACCCAATGGTAGGTTGTACTGTAGCATGCGCCGTTAACGTTGCTCTTGCACTCAGCAAGTAACTCTATTTCCTATAGAGCAAATATAGAAAATCCACCCTTTTATATTATGAAGGGTGGATTTCTTTTTAAGCTAGTTTTGAAAGTCCTATTTTAGCCAGTTCGGCTTCTTTAGTTGTCCCCATGGCCTTGTAGAGCATCTCCTCAAACCGCTCCACACATTGTTCCAGATAATAAGACTTTGCAAAGCGGGCATATTTCCTCTCCATCTCAGATTTCTCTTCAGGATGTTCTATCCAGTAGTCCATCTTCTGTGCCAAATTTTTTTCATCGCCAGCGCGGAATAGGCTGCGCTTATCCAGAGCAAACTGCTGGGTGGCAGACAATGGGCTGTCTGATATTACGGGTACTAAGCCCATAGCAAACCCTTCAATGCAGGCAATAGCCTCACTCTCCATGTCGGAGCAATGTACATATAAATCAGATTGAGCTAGAATATGCTGCAGCTCCTCACGGTTATAGGTGCCGTATATGGGTTTGTTTGCCAATCCTTCGCTCAGTTTCTCATATTCAGCCTGCAACGGCCCTCTTCCTGCCAATATCAGTTGAATCTTATCCGAATATTTGGACAGTTTAGCGGCCTTTATAAGCAAGTCCTGGCGTTTTTCTGACGCATAACGTCCAGTCATTATGATGACAATCTTTCCTTCAAATCTCTTATCGCGTCTGTCCCTGCGGTAACGGAATGATGGATCAATGCCATTGCTGATTGGCACTATCTTCATTTTATATCCATGTTTACGCAATTCGTTGGCCATGAACAAACTTGGAGTGTGCACGTATTCAAATTTACTATATATGGCCTTTCTGAGCACATAATATAGAAGGTGGTTGACCCACCCTACCTTCTCAAGATGCACAAGGCTGGTGATGTTCTCTGGCTGAATATGAAAAGCAGCTGTGCTAGGTTTGCCCATTTCATCAGCAATGCGTTTTGTGGTGACTGTGAGCATGAATGGCATCATCATGTGCACTACATCAGCCCAGGCAACAGCCTCACGGATAATTTCTTGAGAATGTTTAGTCAGACTGTCAGCCCAATAGAAGCCTTGTGAATGCATAGTGTTAGCCAATCCCCACACTTCACGTTCAGGCAATACATAATCATCTCCGTCGGCAGCCAGACTGCGCACTTCATGACCATGTTTGCGTAGCACCTCTGTAAAACGTAATGCAGAGATACTTGTACCGTTACCATTACTTTGGTAAACGTCCATAACAATTAATATCTTCATTTCCTTCTTTTTTGTTAAAATTTTTAACTATCACATATAACAATAAACGAGGAAAGGCATTATATATTATCTTTCGGGGAATATTTTCAATTATTTTTGGTTAGATGAGATAATGTTTTTAACTTTGCAGCTCAATTTTTGCACCATCGCCCTAAAAAGCAGGTGACTATAAATAATGTCTAACAACTAATTAAAAATTTATTTAATTATGGCAAAAAAACAATTTCAGAATCAAGGCACAGCAGATTTTGACTGGAACGCCTTTGAGAAAGGCTCAGTAGAGTCATCTATGAGCCAGGAGGACCTTACACAGGCCTACAACCAAACTCTAAACAAAGTTAACAACAACGATGTGGTAGAGGGTACAGTAATTTCAATGAACAAACGTGAGGTAGTTGTAAACATCGGCTACAAGTCTGACGGTATTGTTTCTATGAACGAGTTCCGTTACAACCCGGATCTTAAGGTTGGTGACAAAGTAGAGGTTTACATTGAATCTCAAGAAGATAAAAAGGGTCAGCTCATCCTTTCACACAAAAGAGCACGTTCTGCACGTTCATGGGATAGAGTCAACGAGGCTCTTGAGAATGACGAGATAATCAAGGGTTACATTAAGAGCCGCACTAAGGGTGGTATGATTGTTGATGTATTCGGCATCGAGGCATTCCTTCCAGGCTCTCAGATTGACGTTAAGCCTATTCGTGACTACGAGCAGTTCGTAGGCAAGACAATGGAGTTCAAAGTTGTTAAGATCAACCATGAGTTCAAGAATGTGGTTGTATCACACAAGGCTCTTATTGAGGCTGAACTTGAGCAGCAGAAGAAAGAGATTATCAGCAAGCTTGAGAAGGGTCAGATTCTTGAGGGTACCGTTAAGGGCATAGAGCCTTACGGATGCTTCATTGACCTTGGCGGTGTTGACGGTCTTATCCACATTACAGACCTCTCTTGGGGTAGAGTTTCACACCCAAGCGAGATTCTTTCACTTGACCAGAAGATTAACGTTGTTATCCTTGAGTTCAACGAGGACAAGACACGTATCGCTCTTGGTCTTAAGCAGCTTACCCCACAACCATGGGAGGCTCTTGATCCTAACCTTAAGGTTGGTGACACTGTTAAGGGTAAAGTGGTTGTAGTTGCTGACTATGGTGCATTTGTAGAGATTGCCCCAGGTGTTGAGGGTCTTATCCACGTATCTGAGATGAGCTGGTCACAGCACCTGCGTTCTGCTCAGGACTTTGTTAAGATTGGTGACACTGTAGAGGCTAAGATCCTTACTCTTGACCGTGACGAGCGCAAGATGTCACTTGGCATCAAGCAGCTTAAGCCAGATCCATGGGAGAACATTGAGGAGAAGTACGCTATTGGTAGCAAGCACACAGCCAAGGTTCGCAACTTCACCAACTTTGGTGTGTTTGTTGAGCTTGAGGAGGGTGTTGACGGCCTTATCCACATCTCTGACCTCTCTTGGACAAAGAAGATCAAACACCCATCTGAGTTCACAACTCTTGACTCAGACATTGATATCGTAGTTCTTGAGATAGACAAGGAGAACCGCAGACTCAGCCTTGGTCACAAGCAGCTTGAGGACAACCCATGGGATACATACGAGACAATATTCACTGTAGATTCTATACACAAGGGAACTATTGTTGAGATGATGGACAAGGGTGCTGTTGTTTCTCTTGAGTACGGTATTGAGGGCTTTGCCACACCTAAGCACCTTGTAAAAGAGGACGGCACACAGGCTAAGCAGGGTGAGACACTTGACTTCAAGGTAATTGAGTTCAAGAAGAACGAGAAGCGTATCATTCTTTCACACAGCCGCATATTTGAGGATGCCCAGAAGGCAGCTGAGGGTGAGGCTCCTGTAGAGAAGAAGGCTAAGAAGGCAGCTAAGAAGGAAGAGGCCGCTCCACAAATTGAGAAGACAACCCTTGGTGATATTGAGGGTCTTGCACAGCTCAAAGAGGAGCTTGCCAAGAACGAGGCTAAAGCAGCCGCTAAGAAACCTGCCGCTAAGAAAGCTGCAGACGACGCTGCAAAAGCTGAGTAATATTTCCTGATATAGGATAAGAAAAAGGAGAAACGAATTCGTTTCTCCTTTTTTTATACTGTCAACTGGCTTAAATATCTCCCCGTCTCAGACTCTTTACACTTAACAAGTTCTTCTGGCGTGCCTTCAAAAACAACATGGCCGCCGGCATCGCCGCCGCCAGGGCCAAGGTCTATAATGTGGTCAGCCTGCACCATCACATCTGTGTTGTGCTCTATTATTATAAGGGTGTGTCCGCTCTCTATCAGCTTGTTGAAAGCAATCATTAGCGTGACAATATCTGAGCTGTGAAGACCTGTGGTGGGCTCATCAAAGATAAATATCCTGTTCTGCTGACTGTTTGTGGCAAGTATTGACGCCAGCTTCACTCTCTGGCTCTCACCGCCTGAAAGTGTGCTTGATGACTGTCCCAGCTTAATATACCCTATGCCCACATCCTGTAGAGGTTTCAGCCTCTTTACTATCTTCTGCGCAGTAAGAGAACTATCTTCAGAGAAAAACTCCACTGCCTGATTCACGGTCATATTGAGTACGTCATAGATATTAACGCCTCTGTATTTCACATCTAAGATCTCCTGCTTATAGCGCTTGCCGTGGCACGCCTCACACTCAAGAACCACATCAGCCATAAACTGCATGGGCACCACTATAGTACCCTCACCCTGGCACTCTTCACATCGGCCGCCGGGAGAGTTGAAAGAGAAATAAGAGGCTGAGAACCCCATCTGGCGTGCAAGCTGCTGCTCCGCAAACAGATTTCTTATCTCATCAAAGGCTTTGAGGTATATACACGGATTTGAACGTGATGACTTGCCTATAGGGTTCTGGTCCACAAGCTCTATGCCGCCAATGAGGTTAAGGCTGCCCTCTATTGAGCCAAAACTGCCCACATGCTCCACAGCATCACCTCTGTAACGCTTCACGGCACCGTAAAACAGATTCTTGACAAGAGTGGACTTGCCGCTGCCGCTCACGCCCGTAACCACAGTCATAACCCCTAGCGGGAACTTTACATTAAGGTTCTTCAGATTATTCTCTGTGGCACCTTTTATCTCTATATAGTTATTCCACTTGCGCCTAACCTTAGGCAAAGGCAGTTTCACAAGATTCTCAACATACTCCTTAGGCGAGCCCTGATAAACAACCTGACCGCCCAGACGTCCAGCTCCCGGACCTATGTTTATCACATAATCTGCAGAAGCAATTATGTTTTCATCATGCTCCACCACCACCACAGTATTGCCAAGCGCCTGTAACTGACGCAGCACGTGAATAAGCTGGTCTGTGTTCTTTGGGTGCAGACCTATACTTGGCTCATCCAGAATATATAGAGAGCCCACAAGACTACTGCCCAGTGAGGTGGCAAGGTTTATTCTCTGGCTTTCACCGCCAGATAGTGTGTTTGACGCACGGTTGAGAGTGAGGTACTCAAGCCCCACCTCGTATAAATAATCAAGACGCGATGTTATCTCCGCCAAAAGTTTCTGAGCCACAGAGCGCTCATAATCAGAAAATTCAGCATTACGGAAAAACTCACGCAGCGCAGACACAGACATGGAGGTCATCTCAGTGATAGACTTGCCGCATACCTTGACATACTCAGCCTCTCGTCGCAGCCTTCCGCCTCCGCACTCAGGGCAGACAGTCTTGCCCCTGTAGCGACTCAGCATGACACGGTACTGTATCTTGTACTGGTTCTGCTCCACAAATTTGAAAAACTCATCGAGTCCGTAGAAGTACTCATTACCTGTCCATAGCAGCCTCCGCTGCTCCGGTGTGAGCTCATAATAAGGACGGTGTATAGGGAACCCGAACTTGGAGGCATGTTTTATGAGGTTCTGTTTATCCTCCCCCATAATCTTGCCACGCCACGGGGCAATTGCATCCTCATACACAGAAAGTGTCTTATTTGGCACCACAAGGTTCTCATCAATGCCTATTATATTGCCAAAGCCCTGACACTTAGGGCATGCGCCCATCGGACTGTTAAAATTAAAAAGTTGCTCTGACGGCTCTTCAAACCTAATGCCGTCAGCCTCAAAATTCTCAGAGAACTCACGCTCCCCCACATAGCACACACCACCACCCTCATAAAAGGCAGTCTCCACAGAATCTGCCATACGGTTCAGGAACGGCTGGTCATGCTGTACAGTGAAACGCTCTATTACAAGAAACGCCTTATCGTAAGGTTTGTCATAACTGCTAAAATCATCAATTCTCACATACTCACCATTAACAAACACCCTGCTGAACCCCTGCGTTTTAAGAAGCCCCACTTTTGACGTGTCTGCAATAGGCGCAAGAAGCACCTGCTTCTCCCCTTCAGGAAGAGAGACCATGTAGTCAAGCACATCCTTAATCTGATGCTTTGTGACCACCACCCCTGATACAGGCGATACGGTCTTGCCTATACGGGCGAATAGCAGTTTCAGATAATCATATATCTCCGTCGATGTCCCCACCGTGGAACGTGGGTTACGGGTCTTTACCTTCTGCTCCACAGCAATGGCAGGCGGAAGATTATCTATAAAGTCAACATCGGGGCGTTGCTGGTTAGCCACAAACTGGCGGGCGTATGAGGAGAGGCTCTCCACATAACGCCTCTGGCCCTCCGCGTACAGAGTGTCAAAGGCAAGTGAAGACTTCCCGCTTCCGCTCACACCGGTTATAACAACCAGTTTGCCGGAAGGAATGGTTATTGAATGGAGAATGGACAATGGAGAATGGTGCATTAAATAGATAATGTTCTAAGAACTTGCAATAAGCGCTTGTTAATTGGTTTGTCATCCTTGATGGCACGAGAGAACGGCACATATACAATCTCGTCATTCTGAATACCCACCATCAGGTTGCGCTGGTCGTCAAGAAGAGCCTCAACTGCAGCAGCACCCATACGGCTTGCAAGTATTCTGTCAGTTGCAGAAGGGGTGCCACCTCTCTGTATGTGACCAAGTACAACCACGCGCACGTCATATTGCGGATAGTCTTTCTTTACCTTCTCAGCCACACCGTTTGCACCTCCGGTTACGTCACTTTCAGCTACAAGCACAATACTACTATTCTTGGTCTTACGGAAACCGTTTTGAATAACCTCAGCAAGCATATCCTCCTTGATGGCAACCTCCGGTATCACAGCAGCCTCAGCACCTGAAGCTATAGCGGCGTTAAGAGCAAGGAAACCAGCGTCACGGCCCATAACCTCTACAAAGAATAGACGCTCATGAGAAGATGCTGTGTCTCTGATTTTATCCACACACTCAATCACTGTATTAAGAGCGGTATCGTAGCCAATGGTCTTATCGGTGCCGCAAAGGTCATTATCTATAGTACAAGGAACACCTACAATAGGTACATTGAACTCTTGTGCAAAAGTCCTTGCACCAGTAAAGGTACCATCACCACCAAGAACTACAAGAGCATCAATATTATGCTTCTGCATGGTTTCGAACGCCTGCTTGCGTCCTTCCGGGGTCTTGAACTCAGGGCAGCGGGCAGTTTTGATTATAGTACCACCGTGTTGTATGATATTACTTACATTCTGTGTCTTGAAGTCAAGAATCTCGTCTGTTATAAGACCTTTGTAACCACGGCATATAGCCTTTACTGCCAAGCCGTTAAAGATTGCTGAACGTGTAACTGCTCTCAGGGCGGCATTCATACCGGGAGCGTCACCTCCTGAGGTGAGGACTCCAATAGTTTTAATCTCGTACATAGTTATTTATTTAAGTATTGTTGTTTTTTATATATTCTGCTATCTCCTCCATTTGCCATCGCGGAGTGCTTGTGGCTCCGCAGATTCCTATACTGGCAGCCCCTGTAAACCACGCACTCTCTATCTGACCCACGTTTTGAATAAAGTGGCTGTTAGCGTTAACCGCGGCACACGCACAAAACAGAGACTTTGCGTTTGAACTTTTGTCTCCACCCACAAATATCACCACATCATGACGGCGTGCAAAATTTTCAATCTTTTTCTGCCGGCCTGCCACCTGACGGCATATTGTATCATACACCACAAGACCCGCTCCGTTTTCCAACCTGTTCTGAAGGTAAGTGCTCAGACTTTGAAACCCGTCAATGGGCTTGGTGGTCTGTGAAAACAGTATTATATCTCTGGTAAAGTCAATCCTTTCAAGCCCGGCCAAATCATTCTCACTCTCAACCACCACGGCCTCTCCGTTTGTCTGCCCCACAAGACCGTTAACCTCAGCATGACCGTTCTTTCCGTAAATAACTATCTGCGCGTTTCCACGTTCAAGATACGCCTTACGTATACGCTGCTGCAGTTTTAAGACAACAGGGCATGTTGCGTCAATTATCCTGATGCCAACAGACTCCGCCTCACTATATGTAGACGGCGGCTCTCCATGGGCCCTCAATAAAACCTTGCATCCTCCCAGATTTTTAAGATCTGAGTGCTCAATAATCCTTAGTCCTAGGTTTGAGAGGCGTTTGACCTCATCTCCGTTATGAACTATGTCACCTAAGCAGAATAGTGGCTCAGATGAATCTTCAAGCTCCTTTTCGGCCTTGGTTATAGCATTCACCACCCCAAAACAGAACCCTGAATCAGAATCTATTTCAACTATCCTTTCCTGCATGCCTCTTCAAACTTTTCCATAAGCCAGGCGTTCTGTCCCTCTATGGTCATTGAACCGTTATCAAGAACAATGGCGTCATCAGCCTTACGCAGCGGACTTTCCGCCCTTGTCTCATCAAGGTAGTCACGCCTTTTCACATTTTCAAGCACCTCATTAAAATCAACCTTCTCACCTTTTGCTGTCATTTCATCATAACGTCTTTGGGCTCTAATCTCTGCTGACGCCGTCACAAAAACCTTGAGTTCCGCATTGGGAAACACCACTGTGCCTATGTCACGTCCGTCCATCACCACCCCGCCGTTACTGCCCATGGCACGCTGCAAAGCCACCAGACGGCTACGCACCTCAGGAATGGCACTCACGTAACTTACACTGTTACTAACCTCCATAGTACGTATGGCAGCAGAGACATTCTCTCCGCAGAGAGTGGTATTACCATCCTTGTCCTGACGCACGTCAATATCATCAAGCGCCGCTGTAAGTGCCTCTTTGTTCACATGTCCGCCGTTTATCCAGCCGTGGCGGAGTGCATAAAGCGCCACCGCACGGTACATGGCACCAGTGTCCACGTATGTATAACCAACACTCTTGGCAAGCTGTTTTGCCATAGTACTCTTGCCACATGATGAATACCCGTCTATTGCAATTGTAATCATATCTTTTTCTTAAACCAATTCACATCCATAGCCAGTGAGAAGTGAGCCGTTACAGCAGACGTGCTGTAGAACGCCACACCTACTCCAAGGCGGAGCATATACAATCTGGCACCACCCCCAAATGAAAGACCTGACAGAGACATAACCGTAGGGTTCCCAAGAGTGAGTCCTCTGTCAAAATTATAAGAGAGACCTATCCAGAACCTGTCTGACTTGGGAATAATGTCCATACCTATAATAAACTTACGCCCAATCATCAGCCCCACGCTCTTATCATTCCAGCTCTGAAGGTTCTGCAAAGTAAGGTGAAAAGCCAAGGGCGCCTTTTTCAAGCGCTTTGTAACGCCTAGGGCCAAGTTAAGCGGCATCCACTCTGATGCAAGTACCGCATCATGAGGGCCGGCTATCCTGCCGCCAAAGTTTTGCAGCACAAGCCCCACATTCACCAGAGAGACTGTGTCATGGAACATGACGCCCACATCGCCGCCTAAAGAAAAAGAGGTGTATCCGCCGTAGCTGTTAATAACAGGCTTTAAGGTGGCACCTATAGAGAAATACCTGTTAAGCAACCTCGAATAGGTTGCGGTAAAGGCGAAATCATTGGCGCTCACAGTCCCTATCTCCGTGCCAGAAGCGTCATAACTCTTCATATTGCCATACATGGCAGCCTGAAAACCGCCCATAAACACATCATTTTCAGAGAATTTGTATGTATAGGCCGCACTAGTGTAGCCTGTATGGTACATATATACCGAGTAGTTTAAGTTAATCTGGTTATGAGACACCGCTCCCAGCGATGCAGGGTTTGAGAAGGCGAACATCTGGTCACTGCCTATGAAGGATACTGTATTTCCGCCAAGAGCGGCGGTATGAGCAGAGACAGGGAACTCCAGAAAGGTGCTGACAGCCGTGCCCATCTGCTGAGCGCAGCACATCACGGCTGACTGCACAGCCACCGCAATGATAAAAGCCGACACGGTTCTAACCCATGAACAATTCACTGATACACCTAATATATAAAACAGTTCCAAAATTAATAAAAATCAAACTATTTTCCACACTTTTTAAGTTAAAGTTGCATATTAAAAAATTATATGAAAAAAAAAGCCCGTTATGAAGAGTATGTGAAAAAAAATTATTACATTTGCAAACACTTGGGCAAGGTTCGTCCTGCCCCGTCACAAAGTACAATAACTTTTAAACAATAATATGGAAATAAAAAAATCACCAAAGGCCGATATTGAGAACAGCAAATCAACGTCGCTGCTCATAGGCTTGACAGTAGCTTTGGGTATTTTGTTTGCCGCATTTGAGTGGTCTCAAAGCGAAATCAAAATCTACGACGAGGCTCTCCAGAATGTTGTAGAGGAGGATGAAGAGATGGTAGAAGTCACCTTCAGAGATGAAACTCCACCGCCACCTCCACCACCAGAACCGGAGACAGTACTTAGTGACGTTATTGAAATCAAGGAGAACACAGAAGAGGTTCAAACCGCCGATTTCTCAACTGAAGATGACGCAAACAAGGGCGTAGAGATACACGAGGTTGTTCAACAAGTTGAGGAGGAAGAGCCGGAAGAGCAGAAAATCCACCTCGTTGTGGAGAAGATGCCTGAGTTCCCTGGTGGTAATGACGCCATGAACCGCTGGCTTTCCAAGAACATTAAATACCCTCTTATAGCACAAGAGAACAACATTCAGGGACGTGTAGTATGCCAGTTTGTTGTAAACAGTGACGGTAAGATTGTTGACGTACAGGTAGTACGTGGTGTAGAAGCCAGTCTTGACGCTGAGGCAGTGAGAGTTATCAAGTCTATGCCAGCCTGGACACCAGGACGTCAGGGAGGTAAGAATGTACGTGTGAAATACACATTGCCTATAAGATTCAAACTATAATCAGCCACACGCTGAACTATCACAAAAGCCTTTCGTAAACTATTTTCGGAAGGCTTTTTAAGTAACTACATGGAGCAGACAGAAAATTATTCAGAGAGAGCGATACTCGTGGGTCTAATAACCCCTGAGCAGGATGAGCGCAAGGCTAACGAATACCTTGACGAGCTTGAATTTCTTTCAGACACAGCAGGAGCAGTAACCGTTAAAAAGTTTCTGCAAAGGCTTGACTACCCCAACTCAAAAACATTTGTGGGATCAGGCAAACTGGAAGAGATAAAGGTTTTTGTACAGGATGAAAACAATGACATAAGCCTAGCCATATTTGATGACGAGCTATCCCCTGCCCAGCTCAGGAACCTGGAGTCAGAACTCAAAATCAAAATCCTTGACCGCACCAACCTCATACTTGACATATTTGCAAAACGTGCCCAAACAGCGCACGCAAAGACTCAGGTAGAGTTGGCGCAATGCCGGTATATGCTGCCACGTCTGACCCGCCTCTGGACTCACCTTGACCGTCAGAGAGGTGGTATTGGAATGAGGGGCCCTGGTGAAACTCAGATAGAGACAGATAGAAAAATTCTGCTAAGAAAGATATCTCTGCTTAAAGAGGAACTCACACACATTGACAAAACTAAGAGCATACAGCGCAAGAACAGGGGCAAACTGGTGCGTGTGGCGCTTGTGGGATACACCAATGTGGGCAAATCCACAATTATGAACATGCTCAGCAAGTCCGAAGTGCTTGCAGAGAACAAACTGTTCGCCACACTTGACACCACGGTGCGCAAAGTGATAGTCCAAAACCTGCCGTTCCTATTGTCAGACACTGTGGGATTCATACGCAAACTGCCCCATGACCTGGTTGAGTCTTTCAAATCCACGCTTGATGAGGTGCGCGAGGCGGACATCCTGGTACACGTGGTAGACATATCACACCCATGTTTTGAAGAGCAGATAGCCGTGGTGGAGAACACGCTTAGCGAACTTGACTCCAAAGGCAAACCTGTAATAATGGTCTTCAACAAAATTGACGCATATACATACGAGCCAAAGGACGCTGATGACCTGACAGACCGTACCAAAGAGAACATAACGCTTGAGGAGCTTGAGAGCACATGGATGTCAAAAATGAGAGACAACTGCATCTTTATCTCAGCCAAGAACAGAACAAACATAGAGAGCCTAAAAGATTTACTGTACGGGAGAGTTAAGGAGATACACACTAAACGTTTTCCCTATAATGACTTCCTCTTTGAGTACTACGATGAAGAGCAATAGCAACCCCATTAAATCATAATACAATGAGAAAACTAACATCAACTGAAATATCCACACTCGAAAGCCAGGCCTGCACATGTGCAGACTGGAGCAAGGTGAGCGTAGCAGAGAATTTTTCAACAAAGTATGTAAAGCATGTACACTTTTCAGGCGATATAGAGCTTGGCGCGTTTGAAAAGGACATTACAGCAAAGGGAGGTATCAGCCGCCACAGCGGAATATTCCACGCCACACTGCACAACTGCAAGGTTGGAAACAATGTGTTCATCAACAAGATCAACTGCTACATAGCCAACTATAACATTGGCGATGACTCTTTTATTGAGAACACCGAGCTTATCTTCACTGACGGAGCCACATCATTCGGCAACGGCGTGGAGGTGGCGCTTCTTAATGAGAGCGGCGGCCGTGAGATTCTGATAACAGACCAGCTCAGCTCACATCTGGCCTACATTATGGCCATATACCGCCACCGCTCAAAGTGCATAGAGCGTATCCGCGATATCATCCGCACCTACAGCAACAGCGTGTCATCCACCGTTGGTGAGATAGGCAAAAACGTAAAGATCATAAACTGCGGACGCATTGAGAACATGCGTATAGGCGACTACGCCACCATAGAAGAGGCCAGCAACCTTACAAACGGAAGCATCAACAGCAACCAGTATGACCCAGTATACATAGGTCAGAATGTGATAGCCAAAAACTTCATAGTTTCATCAGGCGCCACAATAACAGATGCGTCACTGGTGGAGAACTCATTCATTGGGCAGGGAGTGCAGATAGGAAAGCACTTCTCAATATATGACTCCGTATACTTCTGCAACTGCCAGGGATTCCACGGCGAGGCCTGCGCAATATTTGGCGGACCGTATACAGTGACACACCATAAATCAAGCCTTCTTATAGCAGGAATGTTCTCATTCCTCAATGCAGGCAGCGGCTCCAACCAGAGCAACCACATGTACAAACTGGGACCAATGCACCAAGGTGTGGTGGAGAGAGGTTCCAAGACCACAAGTGACTCATATATATTATGGCCAGCCAAGGTAGGTGCATTCTCTCTGGTTATGGGGCGCCACACTCAGCACTCAGACACATCATCGCTGCCGTTCTCATACCTGATAGAGAATGATGACGCCACATTCATTGTCCCGGGTGTAAACCTAAAGAGCGTGGGCACAATACGTGACGCGCAGAAATGGCCCAAACGTGACCGCCGCAAGGACCCGCACAAACTTGACTGCATAAACTTCAACCTGCTGAGTCCGTATACCATACAAAAGATGTATGCAGGTATTGACGTGCTCAAGAGCCTGCAGGCGCTCTCAGGAGAGACATCATCCACATACTCATACCAAAGCACCAAGATAACAAACACAGCGCTCCGTCACGGCTTGCAATACTATGGCATGGCTATAGAGAAGTTCCTGGGCAACTCACTGATAAAGAAGCTTGAGAACACCAAGTTCAAGAGCGTTGAAGAGGTTCGCGAGCAGCTTGCACCAACCACCCCTATAGGACTTGGAGAGTGGGTGGACCTCTCAGGCTTAATAGCGCCAAAGAGCTGCGTTTCAGAGATGCTTAATGATATTGAGACTGGAGTTCTAAACACAATAGATGAAATCAACGGACGGCTTAGCCAGATGCACTCCATGTATTACGAGTACGAATGGACATGGGCAATTGAGAAACTTGAGCAGAAATTCGGCAAGCCATACACAGAGTTCACCATTAAAGATATAATAGCCCAGACAGAGACATGGCGCAAGAGTGTGGTTGACCTTGACAACATGCTGTATGAAGATGCCAAGAAGGAGTTCAACCTCATAGCCAGAACCGGATTCGGACTTGACGGCAACGATGAGACCAAGCGCAAGGACTTTGAAAATGTGCGAGGCAGTTTTGACAGCAACCCGTTTGTTATTGCCGTACAGGAGCACATTAAAAAGAAGAGCGCACTCGGTCAGGAGTTGATTGACAGAATAAGCCACTTGGCATGAATTACCACGTAAAGAGTTACATAAAACACTGGTTTAGCGCTCATCACAGCGGCGGGTTTGGCATACACTCCCCTTTTGCGTACCACTTTGCCACAAGAGTTCTTAAGGAGGAGTACAGGTATTACTGCTATGACTGGATTGAGAAAGTCCGCAAAAAACTCTGCCGTGACAAAAGTGTTATTAAGGTGACAGACTATGGCACAGGGCCATCCTGTGAGAAACGGGTATGCGACATAGCGCGCAACAGCCTAAAGAGCGCACGTCAGTCACAGGTGCTATTCCGCACCGCCGTGGCGTACAAGTGCCACAACATTCTGGAGCTTGGCACATCATTAGGAATCACCACATTGTACCTGAGCCAGGCTGACACACACGCAAAGGTGACATCGCTGGAGGGTTGTCCTGAAACAGCCTCCATAGCACAGAAGTCTCTTGACCAAGCAGGGGTGAAAAACGTAAAGATTGTCATAGGCGACATAGACAAAACGCTGGACACCACCCTATCCGGATATGAGACCGTTGACCTTGTGTTCTTTGACGCCAACCACCGCAAAGAGCCCACCCTGCGCTACTTTGACGCCTGCTTGAAGAAGGCCGGCACACACAGCGTCTTCATTTTTGATGACATATACCACTCCCAAGAGATGACAGAGGCATGGGAACAGATAAAAGCCAATGACCGTGTACGAGTGACCGTTGACACATTCTACATGGGATTTGTATTCTTTGACAAAAAGCTACAAAAAGAACACTATAAGATTAGATTTTAGTTGAAAGTTAAAAGTTGAAAATTATGAAGGTATATACGAAGACTGGAGATAAGGGGACGACGTCTCTTATCGGCGGAAAAAGAGTGGAGAAAAGTGACATTCACCTTGAAATTTACGGCACACTTGATGAACTTAGCAGCTTTATCGGACTGTTAAAATGTGAACTCCCCGATGAGGAAGATGCCGCAAATCTTGACAAAATTCAAAAAATATTAACAACTATTAACTTTGTATTCGCCTGCCCTGATGAGGAGACAGGCAGACGTTTCCAATTTGATATAGAAAACATCAAATGGATTGAGAACCAAATAGATACCATAAGTTCAGCGCTGCCGCCAATAAATGACTTCCTTATACCTGGCACCAACAAGACAAACGCACTTGCCAATGTCTGCCGCACTGTATGCAGAAGAGCAGAACGCAATATCTACCGCATGGAAATACTTGATTGCCAGAAAGATGCAGCAATATTCATAAACCGTTTAAGTGACTACTTTTTTGTACTTGGCAGAAAAGCGGAATTAAAAAGCTGAAAAACAAAAATAATAATTATCTTTGCACCCCGTTATATAGAATATAGGAAGGATTAACATTTAAAAATTTTAACAAAATGTATTGGACACTTGAATTGGCGTCAAAACTTGAGGATGCGCCATGGCCTGCAACCAAGGAGGAGCTTATTGATTACGCAATCCGTTCAGGGGCTCCACTTGAGGTTATAGAGAACCTTCAGGAGATAGAGGATGAGGGTGAAGTTTATGAAACAATTGAAGATATTTGGCCTGATTACCCAAGTAAAGAAGACTTTTTCTTCAATGAAGATGAATATTAAATTTTTTTTTAGTATCTTTGCAAAGATTAATGCGTGTATTACGGTTTAACATCACAATTGCAGTTGCACTTTTAGCATCGTTTTGCTTTGGGCAACAGAGCATTGAGTTCAGCCAGTACACGCTAAACTTGAAAGGAATCAACCCTGCGACGGTAGGGTCAAATGACATGATAAACGTGCTTGGCACGTTCAGATCCCAATATGCTGGATTTGAAAACGCACCAATCACATACTATGTCAGCGCGGATTTAGGATTCAAAATTGCAAACACAAAGCACGGAGCAGGCCTGAGTTTTTATGACAACATGGTCGGAATCTACCGCTATCAGGACATAAACCTGATGTACGCCTACCGCATAGGGCTTAAGAAAGGGGACCTTGCACTGGGCGCCTTGGTAGACTTCTCCACCACAAGCCTTAACAAAGACAAGGCAAAGAACGTGGAGAGCGAATACCATGACTCATCTGACCCTGCACTGAGCGGTGAATGCAATGATTTCAAGGTTGACCTTGGTGTAGGAGTTTCCTACATGAGTCCAAAATGGTATGCAGGTGTATCGCTCTTGAACATTCTCCAGCCAAATTACAGAATGACTGAGAGAATATATTTCAAGAAGAAAATGAACTTGAAATTTATGGGCGGATACAATATATCATTTACAAATCCGTTATATAAGTTAAAGACATACGCCAACATTAGTACTGACTTTGTAACTTTCACCGGCTTGATTGGAGCGAACTTAGAGTACAAAGAGAACTACTGGGGCGGTCTGGGATACAGGATTGACGGCGCAGTTGTGTTCTTGGCGGGAATCAGGGTTTTAAACGGGCTGGTAATTGGTTACTCGTTCGACTTGCCCACGTCAAGACTTATCAGATCAGCAGGATGCCATGAGATACTGCTGTCATATAGTTTCAACGTAGATTTATCAAAAAAGAATAAATACAAAAGTATCAGATACCTATAACTTAATTAAGTAGTATGAAAAAATTATTATTGTTCAGCATTGCTGCCATAGCACTTACCAGTTGTTCAAACAGCGGAAGCGGAGAATTGGTTGGTGTAGGCGGGACATCGTGGAAAGAGCCTAATCCGTACGGCATGGTTTACATCAAGCCGGGATCATTCACCATGGGCGCAAATGACCAGGATGCTAACTGGGCGGCAAGCACAGGACAAAAGATTGTTTCAGTTGACGCATTCTGGATGGATGAGACTGAAATAACCAACAGGGAGTACAAACAGTTTGTATATTGGGTAAGAGACTCAATTGCGCTGGAGAAACTGGTTGCATCTGAAGGTGAGGATTCAGAGTACGCGGCCAAAGACAGAAAGACTGGAGAGGTGGTTTATAAGAGAGGCAACAGACCTAATGACCGCGAGAAAGAGGATGTAGAGAAACTCCCGAAACTTAATTGGAATGAAAAGATAAACTGGAGCAAGCCTAAGACAGACGAGCAGGCTATGGCCATAGACTCAATGTACTACTCTGATGACGAGTCACTCTCTTACACAAGAGAGCTTAATGGCAATATACTCAACTACAAATATAGCTGGATAGACTACAATCAGGCAGCTCTGAGACGCAACAAATACAACACAAACAAAGGCAGATATGAGAGTGACCTTTCCAAACTTGGCAAGGGTCAGGACAGTGCAGACTGCATGATTAAAAAGGACACAGCCTACATTGACAGGGAGAACGGATGGATTATCAACCAGACCAAGTTTGTGGAGCTGAAGTCCCGTACAGACTTCATCAACTGCCGCATAGTGAACATCTACCCTGACACACTTTGCTGGATTAGAGATTTCACATACTCATACAATGAGCCATACACCAAAATGTATTTCCACCATGACGGTTACGGAGACTACCCTGTTGTAGGTGTTACATGGGAGCAGGCAACAGCATTCTGCCACTGGCGCACCACTTACTACAACATGGCACAGACAAAGAACAACCAGCCTATCGTACAAGACTACCGTCTGCCTACAGAGTCAGAGTGGGAGTACGCAGCACGTGGCGGACGTAACCTTTCAATGTATCCTTGGGGTGGCGAATATATCCGCACCGCAAGAGGTTGCTTCCTTGCCAACTTCAAGCCACAGCACGGAAACTACCTTGCTGACGGATGGATGGTGGCTGCCAAGGTTGGTTCATTCCCACCAAATGACTACGGCCTATATGATATGGCAGGTAACGTAGCCGAGTGGACTTCATCAGCATTCCACGAATCAAACTACAGCTTTGTAAATGACTTGAACCCAAGTTACAACTATAACGCACGTGAGACAGACTCTGATATTATGAAACGTAAAGTTATCAGAGGCGGTTCATGGAAGGACGTAGGCTTCTACCTCCAGTGCGCTACACGTACATACGAGTATCAGTCAGAATCTAAATCATACATCGGTTTCCGCTGCGTGCGCAGTGTAATTGGTGCTAATTTTCAGTGATAATCAAATAAACAAATAACTTTAACAATCTAAAACTAAGAAAAAATGGCAAGTTTCTTTTCAACTCCTAAGGGAAAACGTATTACAGGTGTTGCCTATGGTTTGGGTGCCTCTGTTGTTATCATCGGTGCATTATTCAAAATTCAGCACTACCCTGGTGCAGGTGTCATGCTTATGATAGGTATGTTCATTGAGGCATGCTTGTTCGCAATCTCTGCATTTGAGGATCCACATCCAGAATACCACTGGGACAAAGTATTCCCACAGCTTAATGACGGCGAGGCCGAGCCTATTAACTTTGGAGCTCCTCAGAAGCCGGCTTCTAAGAACGGTAACACAATTGATGACATTGCTAACACTGGCAAACTTTCTGAAAGTGATGCACAGCGCCTTAGCGAGGGCATCAAGAAACTTTCTGAGACAGCTTCACAAATTGCTGACGTTACAGCAGCAGTTTCCGCTTCTAGCAACTACACACGCAGCATGAACGCTGCTTCTGATGCTATCTCAGCATTTGCCGCAACACAGGCAAGCCTCAAAACATCATCTGATTCTCTATTCGCTTCATATAAGACAGTTGCTGAGAGCATGGGTAATGTAGCAGCTGACGCACAGGGTTACATGCAGGAGATGAAGGGTATCACCCGCAACCTCTCCTCTATTAACGCAAGCTATGAGATGCAGGTTAAGTCTATCAGCGAGCAGGCTGGTATGGTAACTGAGGTTAATGAGAACTTGAAGAAGGTACAATCAGCCATGAGCGAGGCTGCTATTTCAACAGCAGCATTCAAGGAGCAGGCTACCAAGCTCACACAGCAGGTAAGCAGCTTGAACAATGTTTACGGCAATATGCTTAACGCCTTCAACGCAAGAGTGTAATTAACCCTTTTACTAAACTATAACACATTATTAATATAGCTTATGAGTGCTACGAATTGCCCGGAAACGCCGAGGCAGAAAATGATAAGCATGATGTACCTCGTTTACACAGCTTTGCTGGCGTTAAACGTAAGTACTGACGTACTGAACGGCTTCACTGTGGTTCAGAAGAGCTTGAAGCAGTCTATTGTCAGTACAGAAGGTATCAACAATAGCCTTATGACAGAGTTTGACAACAGTTATTCTCAGAACCCTGTCAAAGTAGGCCCGCAATATAAGACTGCGCAGGAGGTTGTTATTAAATCTGACGCCCTCTATGCACAGCTTGAGAAAATGAAAGTGGAGATTATCCGCAAGTGTGACGGTATAGGCCCTGAGGTTCCAGATAACAAGATTACAGTGGACACTCTGAACGCAAGAGACAATCTTGATAACGCCTTTACTGTAGCTGAGTACGGTCCTACTGGCGCAACCCCTGGCGCAGGTCTCGGATATCCTTTGAAAGACAGCATTGACTCTTTTGCAAACTTCATGGTTAAGATTGCACAGGGTGACACAGCTAACAAGATTCCTAAGGATTCTGCTCTTATCGCCACTATCCGTCAGACATTTGACACAAGTGACCAGCCTAATCCACAGGAGCCTACAGAGATGCAGCCTTGGATTACACGTATGTTTGAGCACATGCCTGCAATTGCAGCTATGACACTGCTCACACAATACCAGCAGGCTGTACGTAACACAGAGTCAAACATTATCCGCTACCTGCATAACGCAACAGATGCTGGTGACTTCCGTGTAAACAAAATTACAGCTGAGGTTATCCCTGTATCATCTTACGTGACACGCGGCGGTCAGTATCAAGCCAAGATTATTCTTGCAGCTATTGACTCAACCAAACGTCCAAAGATTACTGTTAACGGTCAGGTTATAGAGAGTGAGGATTACATTGTTCCTTGTAACAGTGTTGGTTCATTTGACATTGCTGGTACTATTGAGCTCCCACGTGCTGATGGTTCTATCACCCCATACGAGTTCTCTTCATCTTACATTGTAGGTGAGCCTACTGCTATTATTTCAGCTGATAAGATGAATGTACTCTACTCTGGTATCAAGAACCCAATCAGTGTGTCTGTTCCAGGTGTTCCTACTCAGAACATCTCTATCAGTGCGACAAACATCAAGAGCCTGACAAAATCAGGAAGCGGATGGGTTATCACGCCAGACAAAGTTGGTACAGAGTGTAGAATTTCAGTATCAGTAAAGAAAGAGGACGGCAAGACACAGTCTATAGGCTCTAAGCCATTCCGTGTAAAACAGCTTCCACCTCCAGTTGGCTACATAGCTTACAAAGAGAATGGTGCACCTGCCAAGTTCAAAGGAGGAAAGCCTTTTGCAAAGGCAAGCCTTATGGGCGCCACAGGTGTTCAGGCAGAGCTTGACGATGCTGATATTGAAGCAAACTATACAGTGCTTGGTTTCCAGATGAAGGTTGTAGATACAATGGGTAACTGGAAGATTGAGATGTCTAACGGTTCAGCCTTCACAGAGAAGCAGAAAGACCTGATGCGTAAGATGGGTAAGGGTAAGACCTTCCTTATCTCAGGTATCAGAGCAAAAGGTCAGGACGGACTTGTACGTGACCTGCCTACAATAGAAGTAACAATAAACTAATAATGACGTATATATGAGATCGTTCTATAGAAACTTGCTTTTAGGACTTGCGGTGCTGCTTGCAGCTCCAGCGCTGGCACAGGAGAATAGTGAGAACTCATTCTTTGACGGTAACGGCGGTATAACTGCCTCCAACCTGCCAACCAGTATTCCTCTAAGCGAGAGGAAGCCAATTATGTATAACAATCCAAGAGCTGACGATATAGTGTGGCAGCAGGTTGTTTACAGAATCGTTGACCTACGTGAAAAGATGAACTTCCCACTCTACTTCCCAGAAGTGGCAAGTGACAACCGTCAGAGCCTCTTCACCACTATCTTCCGTCTTATGGAGGAGGGGAAAGTAAAGGGATATGAGTATGAGGCTGAAAGAGAAGTGTTCACAGAGGCCACAGAGGTTAAGTTTGATGACATTGTGCAAAAGTACGGTGTAATGGTTTCATATGACATTGACTCCATTTCAGGCGATACCTTGGGTTCTTCTATAAACGAGGTCGACATACCTAACCGCGATGTTGTAAAATACTATCTCAAAGAGGTTTGGTATTTTGACAAGAACAACTCAGTGTTCCAGGTTAGAATAATGGCTATCTGCCCTAAGATATATATGCTTAACAGTGACGGCCAGCTTGAGGGAAGCCCTATCTGCTGGATTCCGTTTGACTCACTGAGACCTTACCTTGCACAGCAGGAGGCTCTTCTGACTGACAAGAATAACGGTGCTCGTGAAACAATGGATGACCTCTTTATCAAGCGTAAGTTTGCAAGCTATATATTCAAAGTGTCAGACACTCGTAACAGAAACCTTATTGAGTATAACATTGACGCCGACCAGGCTCAGAAAGAGCAGAATAGGATCAAGACAATGCTCATAAACTACGAGCAGGACCTCTGGGAGTACTAATTGTTTAGTTTTATAAAACAAAATAAAGGCTGGCTGTAAAGTCAGCCTTTATTTGTAACCTGTAAATTTGCATTTACCCTCTCTAATTTGTACCTTTGTGCCCTATTATACATATAATAAAATTGGGGTTGTTCCGTTTAAAGGATAAATGGCACGATTCAAAATAAAAAGATTGATATTGTTATGGTTAGCCTCTGTATTGGGCACCACGTGCGCACTGGCGGAGTTCAACCATGAACTTGGGCTCACAGGCGGCATATCCTCATATTTGGGTGACGCAAACTTTAACATCCCTTTCCACCGTCCAAGAATGGCGGTTGGAGGCTTGTACCGCTATAACTTTGACACTCGATGGGCTATTAAGCTTAGCGCTATGTATGCAGAGGTGGAAGGAGACACAAGAGATTTTGGTTACCAGTACCCGGGAGTGGATTATGCTACATTCAAAAGAGGCTATGTGGACGCATCGCTGAGCGTTGAGTTCAATTTCTTTGATTTAGGTTTGGGCAAGTATGCAAGAGGCAATTTTAAGGCCTCTCCATATATTTTGCTTGGAGTTGGTCTTACAGCCTACAGCAACATGTCAGAAGCAAAGAACATGTACCGCTTCAGCATACCTGTGGGAATTGGAGGCAAGTGGAAGATTAACAAACGCTGGACCTTGGGTTTGGAATGGACCATACACAAGCTCTTTACTGATGACTTTGACGTGACAAACTCAAGCAACAAGATACTAGACAACCCGTATAAGACTGACAAGACAGGATTCTTTGATACAGACTGGTACATGATATGCAATCTGTACATAACTATAAACCTATTTGACCCGCAGAAGTTCTGCCGGTGACATAATTTAGAGATGAGTGATTTTTACAATCAGATAAACAAAAACGCCCTACCCGCCCATGTTGCCATTATCATGGACGGCAACGGCCGCTGGGCAAAAGCTAACGGTCAGCCACGCGCCTACGGACATATAAACGGAGTAAAATCAGTGCGCGCGGTTACAGAGGCCGCAGCAGAGCTTCAAATCAAGTACCTGACGCTTTACGCATTCTCCACAGAAAACTGGAACAGGCCGAAGGAGGAGGTTGACGCACTTATGGGGCTGCTTGTATCAACAATTGAGAAAGAGACAGAGACCCTGAACAAAAACAATATGCGTCTGACCACCATCGGTGATACAAAAAGACTTCCAGAACCTGTATACAAGAAACTGATGGGATGTATTGAGAGTACAAGCTCAAACACAGGCACCACACTTAATCTTGCACTAAGCTACTCCTCACGCTGGGAGATAGCAGAGATGGTACGTCAGATTAGCGAGGATGTTAAGAACGGCAAGATAAGCAGCTCAGAAATAAATGATGAACTAATATCCTCATATCTATCAACAAAAGATATTCCAGACCCGGATCTTTTGATCCGCACAAGCGGAGAGTATAGAATCAGCAACTTCCTTCTATGGCAGATTGCCTACTCAGAGCTCTACTTCTCCCCTGTAATGTGGCCAGACTTTACAAAAGAGAACTTCTATGAAATCATTGTGGATTATCAGAAGAGACAGCGCAGATTTGGGAAAACAGGAGAACAGATTGAAGAGAGTAAATGAGAATCAATAAGCGTGTACTGATTATATTGCTATCCGCCATTGTTACAACTACAACAATGGCTGAAGATGCTTTAGATGCTATTGTAGAGGCCTACAACCCTACAGCAGCACAATCAGACACTATTACAGAGAAAGCAGATCCTACGGAGAGCGTCATAACCGCCGAGCAACTGCCAGACTTCAGCTATGAAAACCCGCGCACATACGAGATTGAGGAGATAACCGTTTCCGGTAAAAACAACTATGATGACTTTGTACTTATAGGCTACTCAGGCCTCAAGAAGGGTGAAAGAATCATGATTCCAGGCGATGACCTCACAAACGTGATACGCCGCTTCTGGAAGCAGGGGCTTTTCGCCAACATCAAGGTGGAGGTTGTATCTATCCGTGGAAACAAAGTGTGGATAAACATCAACCTTGACCAACGCCCCAAAGTATCCAAGATAAACATCATGGGTGTGAAGAAGAAGGAGCGTGAGGAGCTGGAGAAAGGCATGGACATGACCAAGGGAACGCAGGTTACTCCGTACGCAATAGAGAAGACAAAGAAATACATAACACGCTACTTCAGAGACAAGGGATTCTACAATGTGAAGGTGTCTGTCACACCACGTGAGGACGACGCATCGGGTATGAACAACATTGTGGACATACGCATTGACAAAGGCAACAAGATAAAGGTTAACCGCATCTATTTTGAGGGGAACAACAACCTTTCAAACAAGAAGCTTGACCGCGCAATGAAGAAGACCAATGACCGTCATAACATTCTCAACATTTTCAGGGCCAAGAAGTTTGTGCCAAGCGAGTACGAGAATGATAAGAAACTTCTCATTGAGAAATATAATGAGCACGGCTTCCGCGATGCAGTCATAGTGGATGACAGCGTCTTCTTTGATGAAAAGAAACCAGACAAATACGTTAACGTCTACATTAAGGTGGACGAAGGTCAGAAATACTACTTCAGGAACATTAACTGGATGGGTAACACTGTCTACCCTACTGAGCAGCTCCGCCGCATGCTGAATGTCAAGAAAGGCGATGTATATAACATGAAGAAGTTCAACCAGCGCCTTTTTGAGGACGAGGACTGCGTAAGCAACCTCTACCTTGACAACGGTTACCTCTTCTTTAACATGCAGCCTGTGGAGACCAACATAGTGGCAGACTCCGTGGATATTGACATACGTATATCAGAGGGGCGTCAGGCCACCATAAACAAGGTTAATATCCAGGGTAGCACATTCCTTTATGAGCATGTGGTAAGGCGTGAGCTGAGAACCAAGCCTGGTGATTTGTTCAGCAAATCTGACATTATGCGTTCAATGCGTGAACTTGCAGCCACAGGACACTTCTCAACTGAGCCTGGCAAGATGGATATCAAGACAGAGCCTGATCCAGAGAACGGAACCGTGGACCTCACATACATACTTGAGGCTAAGAAGAATGACCAGATTGAGCTCTCTGCAGGCTGGGGTCAGACAGGCGTGGTGGGAACTCTGAGTTTGAAGTTCACAAACTTCTCACTGAGAAACATATTCAACTTCAAATCATACCGCCCGCTGCCACAGGGTGACGGCCAGACACTTATTCTGCGTGCACAGACCAACGGTATGTACTATCAGGCCTACAGTATCTCATTCACAGAGCCATGGCTTGGCGGCAAACGTCCAAACTCATTTAACGTGTCTGTTTACTTCTCAAAGCAGTCTGGTGTGAGCAACGCCTTCAGCTCTTCATACAATAACGGATACTACTATAATGAGAACTCATGGAACACATGGTACTCATCATCATACGACCCGGACAAGTACATTATGATTATAGGCGCCACAGCCTCCATAGGTACCCGTCTCAAGTGGCCTGATGACTACTTTACACTGTCAGGTGTTATATCCTACCAGCGATACAACCTTAGCAAGTGGGATTATTTTGCGCTCAACACTGGGGTGAGCAACAACTTTAACATAGGAGCTGTACTGAACCGTAACTCATTTGACCAGCCTATATACACCACAAGAGGTTCTGATATATCATTATCAGTTTCTCTGACGCCTCCGTATTCAGCATTTGACAAAAACACTGACTACTCCAAGGCATCCACTCAGGATATATATCGCTGGGTTGAATACTACAAAATCAAATTCAAATCCAAATTCTTTGTACCTCTCACAAGAGATAACAAACTGGTGCTTATGGGACGCGCTGAGTTTGGTTTCTTAGGATACTATAACTATAACAAACGCTCTCCTTTTGAAACATTCTACGTGGGTGGCGACGGTATGTCAGGCTACAGCACCACATACGCCACAGAGACCGTGGCTCTGCGTGGTTACGCAAACGGCTCACTTACACCATACATTAACGGATACCAGGCAGGTAACATATACACAAAGTTCACCATAGAGCTCCGCTACCCTCTTGTACTGAAGCAGCAAACCATGGTATGGGCGCTAGCGTTTGCCGAGGCTGGAAACTGCTGGGCTGAGTACAAGGACTTCAACCCTCTTGATTTGAAGCGTTCTGTAGGTGTAGGTCTTAGAGTTTACATGCCTATGTTCGGTCTGCTTGGTGTAGACTGGGGCTACGGATTTGACAAGGTTAACGGTAAGGTTAGCGGAAGCCAGTTCCACTTTATAATTGGACAAGAGTTTTAGTGAAAAAGGATAGTTTTAAACTTTTTAATTATCTTTGTGTCAAATATCTGACTAAATAATTTTGAATTATGAAAAAGATTTTTTTAACATTGACAGTTGCACTATTATCAGTTGGACTGTATGCACAGAAGTATGCATTTGTAGATACAGAATATCTAATGAAGAACATTCCGGCGTATGAGAGCGCCACTCAGCAGATAGAGCAGAGTTCAAAGAAATGGCAAAAGGAGATTGAGGCGCTCAATTCTGAGGCCCAGACTCTTTACAAGAACTACCAGGCGGAGATGGTGTTCCTGACAGATGAGCAGAAGAAAGAGAAGGAGAAAGAGATTGTGGCTAAAGAGAATGAGGCCAGCGAACTCAAGCGCAAATACTTTGGCAATGACGGTGAGCTTTTCAAGAAGAAAGAGAGCCTTATGAAGCCTATCTATGACGAACTCTACAACGCTCTTAAAGGTATAGCGGAGGCCAAGGGTTACTCTGCAATCTGGGACAGAGCCACTGGCATGATAATGTTTGTAAATCCTAACATTGACATCAGTGATGATGTACTTAATAGAATGGGGTACGCGAAATAAGTTGAGAATTGAGAGTTGAGAATTGAGAGTTAAGAATTGAGAATTAAGGAGCGCATGCGACAAGCACGCTTCTGCGTGCCGTGCGAAGCACGAAAAGGCATCGTAGATGCCATAAACAAGGAGAATATTTTTCATATTTTCCTTGAACAAAAACTGAATATTAAACATTAATAACAAGGGAAAATATGAAAAAGATTGTTTTAGCTGTAATGCTTATGATGCCACTGGCAATGATGGCACAGGATTTGAAGATTGCTTACATTAACTCTCAGGAGCTTATCGCCTCTATGCCTGAGTATGAGCAGGCTCTTAAGAAGCTTGAGGACATGAACCTCACATACAACCAGGAGGGCAAGAAGCTGCAGGAGGAGTTCCAGAAGAAGTACACAGATTATGCTGCTTCTCAGGACACACTTGACAATGCTATTAAGAAATACAAAGAGGCAGAGCTTCAGCGTCTTCAGCAGAGCATTGAGGAGTTCACTCAGAATGCTGAGACCAATCTGAAGAAGACACAGCAGGAGCTTTACGCCCCTATTATTGAGAAAGCTAACAAGGCTATCAAGCAGGTGGGTGACGAGAACGGCTTTACCTACATTATTGACACCGTCAGCGGTCAGGTAGTACCTTACATTGGCGCTAGCGCTATTAACGCACTTCCGCTTGTTAAGGCTAAGCTGAACCTTAAGTAATTATTTAAAATAGCAAACACTTATGCCCTCCATGTCTTCTATCGGAATATTTGATTCAGGATACGGAGGGCTTACTATACTCAGTGAGATACGCTCACTGATGCCTGAGTACAACTACATCTACTTAGGTGACAATGCCCGAACTCCATACGGCACACGTTCATTTGACGTGGTGTACAGATTCACACTTGAGAGTGTGCGCCAGCTCTTCTCAATGGGCTGCAATCTGGTGATACTGGCCTGTAACACAGCATCGGCCAAGGCACTGAGAACCATTCAACAGAATGACCTTCCAAATATAGACCCTAAGAAGCGTGTGCTCGGCGTCATCCGACCTACGGCAGAAGTTATAGGCAGTATAACAAAAAGTCGCCACGTGGGATTATTTGGCACAGAAGGCACCATCAGTTCATTATCTTATAACATTGAGATTGACAAACTGTACCCCGATATAAAAGTTACCGGACAGGCCTGCCCTATGTGGGTGCCGCTTATTGAGAACGGAGAGGCCCAAAGTGAAGGTGCGGACTTCTTTGTGAAGAAGTATTGTGACGCTCTTATGGCAAAAGACAGCGCCATTGACACGGTGATTCTGGCCTGCACGCACTACCCTCTCCTCTATGATAAGATACGTCGTTACCTACCTGAAAACGTAAATATAGTCAGCCAGGGGCCTATAGTGGCAGCCTCACTGAAAGACTACCTTTCAAGACACACTGAAATTGAAAGCACTATCATGAAGAATGGGGAGTGCAAGTTCTACACCACGGAGCAGCAGGAGAAGTTTGCCAAGAACGCATCGGTGTTCCTTTCAGACCAAATCACAGCTGAAACAATAAGTTACAAATAATGCCGCTACAGAATCTCCCTTAGCGGTATCATCACAAAGTCCCTCTTCCGCATTTGCGGGTGAGGGATTTTTAGTTCAGGAGTGTCAATATGGGCGTTACCGTATGTGAGTATGTCAATATCTATGGGACGGTCAGAATAGACCCCTGCGTGGCTTTTAACGGTACGTCCTAGCTCAAACTCTATCTGCTGAGTGGCATGCAACAACTCAAACGGACTCATATCCGTCTTAATACAGATAGCGCAGTTTATAAAGTTATTGTCTGATTTGAAACCTACAGGCTTGGTTTCAATAAATGAAGAAACAGCAGTTACAGGGCCTATGCGCCTCCCTATGAGTTCAATGGCGGAGCGCAGAAGAGAGTACCTGTCACCCAGATTGCTGCCGAGTGACAGATACACTTTAACTCCGTTACTGTTTGGCTGCACGCTTGCGTTCAAGGTCATCAAGGATAATCTTTCTTAGCCTTATTGATTTAGGAGTGACCTCCACATATTCATCAGCCTTAATGTATTCCAATGACTCCTCAAGGCTCATGTGAATGGCAGGGGCAATCTTGGCCTTTTCATCAGACCCCGATGCACGCATATTGGTAAGTTTCTTTGACTTGGTCACATTTACAGGAAGGTCACCCTCCTTGCAGTGCTCACCTACCACCTGGCCGGCATACACCTCATCCTGAGGCTCAATGAAGAACTTGCCACGGTCCTGCAGCTTGTCAAGAGCGTAAGCATAAGCTGTACCGCTCTCAAGCGCCACTATTGAACCATTGTTACGGCGCTCAATCTCACCCTTGTATGGAGCGTATTTAACAAAACGGTGAGCTATAACAGCTTCACCTGCAGTAGCAGTAAGAATATTTGTACGCAGACCTATGATACCGCGTGACGGTATTTCAAACTCAATGTGTATACGGTCATTCTTGGTCTCCATAGAGAGCATGTCGCCCTTACGGTTAGAAACCATCTCAATAACCTTGCCAGAGAACTCCTCAGGCACATTGACCGTAAGCTGCTCAAACGGCTCGCACTTAACACCGTCAATCTCCTTAATAATAACCTGAGGCTGCCCCACCTGAAGCTCATAACCCTCACGGCGCATTGTTTCAATAAGCACAGATAGGTGAAGCACGCCACGGCCGTAAACGTGCCATACATCCTCATTAACCTCCTTCTGAACACGCAGGGCAAGGTTCTTGTCAAGCTCCTTCACAAGGCGGTCATTTATGTGGCGTGATGTCACAAACTTGCCCTCCTTGCCAAAGAAAGGTGAGTCATTAATAGTGAACACCATACTCATGGTAGGTTCATCAATAGCAATAGGCGGAAGTGGTTCCACGGTCTCAACATCGCAGATGGAATCACCTATCTCAAACTGCTCCAGACCAACAATGGCGCAGAGCTCACCGCTACTAACCTCCTTAACCTTAGTCTTACCAAAGCCGGAGAAGATGTTAAGCTCCTTAATACGAGCCTTGTTCTGAGTGCCGTCACGGTGAACCAGCATAATCTCCTGGCCCTCCTTAATAGTACCACGATGTACACGTCCTACGGCTATACGACCTACGTATGATGAGTAGTCAAGCGAGGTTATAAGCATCTGTAGCGGGCCCTCAAGCTGCTCAGGCGCAGGAATATACTCAATTATAGCGTCAAGAAGCGCGTAGATATTGTCTGTCTGGTTCTTCCAGTCAGTGCTCATCCAGCCGTTCTTGGCTGAGCCGTATATTGTTGGGAAGTCAAGCTGCTCCTCTGTAGCGTCAAGACTGCACATAAGGTCAAACACGGCCTCCTGTACCTCATCAGGGCGGCAGTTTGGCTTATCCACCTTATTAACTACAACGATAGGTTTCAGACCTATCTCTATGGCCTTCTGCAGCACAAAACGGGTCTGTGGCATAGGGCCTTCAAAGGCATCAACCAGAAGCAGAACACCGTCCGCCATATTGAGCACACGCTCCACCTCACCGCCAAAGTCACTGTGTCCCGGAGTGTCAATAATGTTAATTTTTGTATTTTTATACATTATAGACACATTCTTTGAAACAATTGTTATACCACGCTCACGCTCAAGGTCATTATTGTCAAGTATAAGTTCACCCTTGTTCTCATTCTCACGGAAAAGAGCTCCGGCTATAAGCATCTTGTCAACCAGAGTGGTCTTGCCGTGGTCAACGTGGGCGATAATGGCTATGTTTCTAATGTCCTGCATAATAGAGATTTTTCTTGTTCAAAATTTGAGGTTGCAAAATTAATATAATTTAGGTGGTCACACAAATTTTTTTTGAGCCAAAGATTTTGGAATTTATTAAGACTTGGCGTATCTTTGTGAAAAATTTTAACACTTGTATGAAAAGGCTTTACATTCCATCATGGATTTGCGTCATAATTGCTATTGCAGGCTATATTGCAATGCACAATAACGGAGACGGAGGTGACTTTCTAATCCACTTTGGCGCCATTGCGTCATCCACATTCTGCCTTATAAACGCATTCTGGCTTATATCAAAGCGCAAGTTTGCCGCAGGGGCCTGCATGTACGGCGTACTGCTGCAAAATCTCAGCTGTATGTTCTATATACTAGGGTATGAAGGCTATATGCCAATGTTCTACGCCAGCCTTGGATTTGACGCGCTTGCCTTAATTGCCAGAATTCTTGAGGTTAAAACTGCCAAAGAGAAGGGCGCATCCGTTAATATTATTAACATCCCTACATGTTATGCGCTCATCATGCTGGTGCTCTCACTTGTGGTGCTGTTTCTGTAAGACTGCTCAAGCACAACTATGGAAGTAATACAAAGCTTTACAATAGACCACACACACCTCAAGCCAGGCATATATGTGTCACGTGAGGATAAAGGGTTCACAACATTTGACCTGCGCATCACAGAGCCAAACAAAGAACCTGCAGTGGCTCCTGCCGCAATGCACAGCATAGAGCACCTTATGGCCACATGGTTCCGTAACTCTCAAGTCAAGGATGATGTGGTTTACGTGGGTCCTATGGGCTGCCTCACCGGAGTATATATAATAATGACCGGCAGTTACACGGTAGAGGATATGCGCCAGCTCACCATTGAGTGTCTGGAGTGGATTCTCACACAGACAGAAGTGCCTGCCACCACCCCGGAAACATGTGGCAACTGCCTGCTTCATGACCTGCCCATGTGCAAGTGGGAGTGCAGCCGCTACCTGGACCGCCTGAAGAATGATTTCCACTCAGAATACAAGAAACTTCAGATTACCCTCTCAGACGGACGCACCTTTGCGGATGCGTGAGCAAAAAAAATGTTTCCAAACATCTTTTTTCTTCAAATTTAGTGCTTGGAAACATTATTTTTACCTTAAATACGCTAATTCTATGTTTTTTAGTGTTTACAAACACTTTTTTTGCCAAAATTTAGTGTTTGGAAACATTATTTTATTATCTTTGCAGAACAAAGATATTGCCCAATGGACGGAACACTAAAATATGAAGAGCTTACAAGATCATTCACTCGTAGGCTTATGGACACCCCCACAGAATTTTACAGATATCTTTATGGTAAAATAAACTGGGAGGATAAACTCATTGGTATCACTGGTCCTAAAGGATGTGGGAAAAGCACACTTATACTTCAGCATATAAAACACACCTTCAAAGGAGAAGACCTTGATAAGGTGCTTTATATTTCGCTTGACAATCTATGGTTTGCAAACAACAAAATAACAGACTTAGTTGAGACCTTCTACACCAATGGCGGAACATACCTGTTCATAGACGAGGTTCACTATGAGCCAAACTGGAAAAGGTTATTAAAGAACCTTTCAGATGACTACCCGTCACTGCACATAGTTTATACTGGTTCATCAATGCTTCAGATGAAGTCCAGCGTGGCAGACCTTTCCAGAAGACTGGCCATGTATGAGATGCGCGGGCTTTCTTTCCGTGAGTACCTTTTGTTTGAAAAGCAAATAAAGGTTGAGCCTGTTTCACTTGAAACGGCACTAAAGAGCCACGTGGATATATCCATGGACATCTGTAATAAGATTCAGATAATTCCCGCATTTGAAAATTATCTGAGAACAGGCTACTATCCGTTCTACAAGCAGGTACATAATAGTTTGGAATCAAGAATAATGTCTATGGTCAATCAGATAATAGAAGTTGACTATCCCGCCATAGATGACGTTACACCTGCAACCATTAGGAAAACTAAAAAAATGTTTATGGTTCTGGCAGAACGTGTACCACAGACACCTAAAATGACTGAACTGTATAGAGAACTTGAGACAGACAGGAATCAGGGACTTAAGATGCTTAACGCCCTTGAGCGCGGAGGTCTGCTGCAGCTACTGATAGATGATGTCAAAAGCCCAGACAACCTGTCCCGTCCTGATAAGATATACATAAACAACCCAACTTTAGCATACGCCATTTCTCCACATTCTGACATAGGAACAATAAGAGAAACCTTCTTCATGAACCAGCTGACAGAATCACATGATGTAAGATACCCTAAGCACGGAGACTTTATAGTTGATAAAAAGTATCTGTTTGAAGTTGGAGGCAAAAACAAGAACTTTAATCAGATTAAGGACATACCAAACAGTTTCCTTGCGGTAGATGATATAGAGGTAGGAAGAGGAGCAAAGATTCCACTTTGGATATTTGGATTGCTATATTAGACTAACGATAATTGTTTTATTTCTATGAAAAAACACGTAATTCTGGCATTTGCCACACTCATTTCGCTAATATCTTTAGCCGCCGATGCGGAGTTTGTTAACCTTGGCCTTAAGAGCGGTACGCTGTGGAAAAACGCTAATGAGAGCGGCTTCTACACATATAAAGATGCAACAGCCAAGTTTGGCAAGAACCTGCCATCCAAAAAGCAGTTAGACGAACTTATAAGTGATTGCAAATGGACATGGAATGGCTCTGAATATAAGATTACAGGACCTAACGGGAACTACATAACATTGCCGGCAGAAGGCTACAAATACTGCAATGGCAAGGAGCACAATGACACCACAGGTGCATACTGGAGCCGTGAGGCAGCCAGTGAGAAGAACTCATGGTTTATGTTCTTTAACGCCTCCACCAAGTACGTAGAATACAACCGTAAGTGCGAGGGCCTCTCAGTAAGGTTGGTAAAATAAATAAGCAACGTATACTAAAGCAGCTCTGCCTCTGTAACAAAACCGTTGGCGGCGCCAGATACGCCTATTTTGATTGAGGCGAACTTCTGAGCCATAGTCAGCGACTCTTCTGCGCTGAGTTTTCTGGTGAAGCGGAAGTGTGTAAAGGCGCTTAATAGCGCATCTCCAGCGCCAATGGTATTCACTATTTTTGAAGGCTTAACTGCAGGGAGGTGTTTTACGTTATCAGCCGAGCGATGATAAAGCACCGCGCCATCCGCCCCCATGCCAACAACTATAACATCTAAGTTTTTGTAGAGTTTGGCTAGCTTGCGGATGAAACCTCTCTCCTCCCCTTTTATATCCTCATTGCTGAGGAACAGGACATCGGCGGCCTTAAAGAAATCCATATCATACTCATCCTCTGGATTTGAGAGCACATGAACGTCTGTTACTATGGGCACACCAGCCTCCTTTGCCACGCTGAGCATTGGACGAGCAAAGTTAATGTTGCACAGCACCGCCGCGTCTGAGTTGCGTATCACGCTGACTGCAGTCTTAATGTCAAACGAACACTCTTGTATATCTTTCAGGTCACAGAAAATTCTCCTGCGGCCAGAGGCATCATAGACATTCACACTCTGCGGAGTCTCTTTAAGATTGTCAATCTTACGGCACTCTTTAAGATTTAGGGCTTGCAGGTCCTTGTTAACCATCGATGACAACGAGTCCTCCGCCCCGAGCGTTAGGAGCGCCACATCAGAGCCAAGGGTGTTAAGCGCCTTTGCCACATTGAACGCCACCCCGCTGGTACTCACGTCAACTCCAAAGCATGGGTAGCATACGGGCATGTACTCCAGTGGAAACTTGTCCGTCTTAAGATTTATCTCTACATTTGTCAGACCTACAACGGTAATCATAGGTTAAGGCATCGTAGGTGCCATTATAAAGGGAACAGCATTTTTTCTGTTAATAACAGAAGAAATGCCTATCGTTCGGTTTGTACTCCTTGAAACGGTAGGTGAGCACTATCTCATGGCTGCCGCCTGATACGTTGGCGAGTTTGGAGAGGCTCACATCATAGCTGTATGAGAGGCTGAAGCCTGCTATGGAGCCGCCTATCATCACCTTGAGCGCATCGGTGCTTGTAAGACCGTCAGGGCTGTAGAACGGAATGCCACGGTAACCTATGCCTACCATCAGGTATTTACGGTGATACATGGCGTCAATGTCTATCTGGTGATACTGCCCCTGCCACTGATAGAGGGCGGCAAAGGTGACGTCATCCTTAGGGTCATACTTGCCGTAGCCCTGCGATATAGGAATCATACCGCCGGCAAACACGTTAAGTTTAATATTCTGGCGTGTGGACGGCTGGTTAGTAATGGAGATGCTGTTTCCAAGCAGACGGTCTGCACACACACCACCAAAGAAATACGGGCCTGTGAACATAATAGACACGGCGGCGTCAAAGCGCACCATGGAGGTTTGGTCGGCCTGGAATGATGACGTACCAATCACGGAGCCGTCAGCGGCTATCTGGTCAACAAATGTGGCTTTGCTAAGGTCAACCGTTCTGTAGAACACGCCAAGCTGCAAGCCCGGACGGAAGTACCAGTCCTGAGTCATTTGAACAGCATAGTTATACTGCAAATTGAACTGAAGCTGGGCAAGCATACCAGCCGCGTACGATGTGTAGTTCAGATTGGCTCCGAACGATGAGCGTATCGGGTGGAAATACTGGTCGTAACTTACAAGTCCCGTCTGTGAGCCCTTAATGGAGGACCACTGGTTACGGTATGTGGCAAACACTCTGCCGCCACCCGTGTAACCAGCGAATGACGGGGCTATAACTGTGGTTGCAGCCCAAGGCTGTGACAGCAGGAAGTCCTGGGCTCCCACTGTTACAGTCATTACGGCTAAAACTATCGCCAATATATATCTTCTGTTCTTCATCATCTTACAAGCATTAAGTTTCCTGATACTTTGAACGGAGTTCCGTCTTTATACCTACCCTCAGCCTTATATACGTATGTACCTTGGACAGCACACTTACCTTGGAAGTAACCATCCCAGCCTATGAGGACATCGTTTGACTGGAACACTTGTGTGCCCCACTGATTATATATGCTGAGTGAGTAAGTATCAACGTTACGCCATACAGGATAGAATATGTCAAGCCTGCGCTCATCAGGAGTATACGCACCACCGTTTGCCTGCTCCAGATTTGGAACAAACGCTGTTGGGAACACAATGAATGACTCACGGCTTACATTTATATAGTTCTCAGCCACGATGGTGTCTTTACAGCCCTTCTCATCTGTTACCACAAGTTTGATGGTATATACATCGCTCTCCTGGTACTTGTATGTAGGATTCTCCTCTGTAGAGGTTCCGTTAGGAGCTTTTACATACTTGTCTCCGAAGTCCCAGAACCAAGCCACAGTGTTATGTGAGGCGTTGTAGAACTGAGCCACGGCGTTAGGTATGTAGAGCTGAGTAGGACCTGATGTGAAGGCGGCCTCTGGTTGAGGATATACTGTAATAGTACCCTCGTAAGTATCTGTCTTGCGGTCTCCCTTGGCAGTGAGTTTTACAGTGAAAGTGCCA